>NZ_CP040059.1:656403-984605 GCF_005280755.1 Coxiella burnetii | reverse complement strand
CAGGAGATAGAGCAAAATGTTTTTTCCCTTTGCGAATTAAGCCAATAATACTGAACTCAGCTTCGATTAATTTTTCAAATTCGCGGATGCTTTTATCGATCGTCGGTGACTTTTCGGGAATTTTAATTTCCGTTAAATAATCTTCGATTTGAAAAAGATCTTCCGGCTGCCTAGTGCCTTTTCGTTTTCTGGGCAATAGACGCCAGCCAATTAAAGCGATAAATAAAACACCCGCTAAAGCCACGTAAAACCCAACGCGCGCGTAATCAAATAGAGCAAAGGGTTGACCGGTAGATTGTTCTCGATAAAAGGAAATTAATAAATTGGGTGGCGTTCCAATCATGGTTACCAACCCACCCATGGCAGATGCCAGCGCAAGAGGCATTAATACTAAAGAAGCAGAGCGTTTCATTTTGAGTGAAGATCGAAGGGCCACGAGCATCATTAAAGCCAGAGCGCCCACGTTATTCATGAAAGCCGACAAAATCGCAGCGATTACGCAGAGAATGATCACATACAAATTGTGGTATTTTGCAGCGACAGTAATTTTTCGAACCATAAAGGCAACAGCGCCGGAGCGCGTAATGACTTGAGAAATAATCATGACGCAAGCAACTGTAATCACGGCAGGATTGCTAAACCCTGTATACACTTTAGAAAATGGCACAGCGCCTGTAAGGGTGGCTAACATCAATGCAATGGCGGCAACGATGTCATAACGCCAATAGCCCCAAATAAAAAGAGCCATCGTTATTACTAAAATGATAAGGATCGTGTAGGGTCCTTGGAACACGTTTCTTCCTTGTTAAAAACATTATTATGTTATCATTTGGAAGTTGAGACTACTATATGAAAAAAATTCATTCACGTATAAGGACCTTTATTGCCGTTCCACTTTTCCCCGCCGAACGTGATCAATTGCAAACGGCGATAAAACCATTGATCAAGCAATGGACTCATTTGCGGTGGCTTCCTCCTGAAAATTGGCACCTTACGCTTCGATTTTTGGGAGATGTTACTCCGGAAGCGTTGGAAATTTTAAGACAAGCGACAGCTAAAGAAGCTAAGGAAACAATAAAATTTAAAATAAATATCAATAAAATAGATACTTTTCCTCCAGAAAAACTTCGCCTATTAGTAGCTTATATAGAAAGACAGGAACATTTGAGTCAATTATTTTTTAACCTTGACCAAGCCGCTGAGAAGGCCGGGTTGGCGCGCGAAGAACGCCTTTTCCTTCCACACATTACCTTAGCCAAATCGCGCCGACCTATTCGGCATTTTGACCCTCTTGATTGTGACCTTTCGATCCACGCTGAAGAGCTGGTCATTTTTGAAAGCCGGCCCACCAATGACGGAAGTCAATACGTCCCCTTGTATAAATTTCAATTTTCGCTACACTGAAGAGGCGTTAAACCAGGAGAAAAGAACGTGGCAGAATCCGTTGATGATTTGACCGTCGAATATGTTGAAGACGGGGTGGTGACTCTTAAAGAACTCGATAAAGTCATTCTAACCAAAGGCGCATGGTGTACCATTCTTTTTAAAATTCAAACATGGAACCGAAGCAAACAGGAATACAACCCCGTTAGCTACACCATACGTCGCTACCAAAAACGCAGCGGCGAATTCAAACAGCGTTCTAAGTTTACTATATCTAGCAATGATCAGGCGCAGAAAATTATTGATACGTTATCCAAGTGGATGAGTGAGTGAGAACGCTATCCGGCTGTAAATGTTTTTTTCGCTGACTCACCTAGTTCGACAGCATGACGACTGGATTTAGATGGGGCAAAGATTGTAAATTGATTATGGCAAATTTTATTTCCAATTCTTATCAATATCCCCAGAGGGAGAATGGTTGTCAATAAAAACTCCGCTATGCTTCGTAAAAACGTCCATTTCCGATGTCCAAAATTTTCAGCCGCTTTTTTAAGTGTTTCAGTGACTATCTGCCGTTGATTTATTCTTGCAACTGTCGTCTTAAACTTGTTTTCGATACATTTTTCGGCATAGAGAACAACCTGAGTCCCCAATTTTAATAACTTAAGGGAGCGAGCAGGGGCTTCGTGTTTTATCTTTACGGCGTGGTCTCTCAAGGCTTCCAATTTATCAATTAAATCTTTTTGATCAAAGTTTTCAGTATTCTTTAGAGATAAAATTTTATCATTTAAAAGCTTGGTGTAAAATTCAAATTGTAATTTTACCTGTTGCAATAAAATTTCAGTGGTGTTTTTTCGATTTTCAGCTAAATCAGTCGAATTTCTAACACTATATTTAGTAAAATTTTGAAAAGTTCTTTTATAATCCGGATCAACCACACCGGAGCCTTCAATCGGGTCAAATTTTTCAAAACTTTCATATCTGTCGTCGTGGTATAAATGTAACGTAACAGAAACATTTTTTGGTATTAATTGGGGGTATTCGTTATAGTAGTGGGAAAGTTGGACTATAATATCCTCCCGATCATCTAAAAAATGATAGCTAATTTTTTTATTAGGATTTTCTACGGCTAAACGATGAACATGCGCGTAAAGAATATTAAATTTTTCTTTGAAGTAATTAGGCTCTTTTTCTGCTGACTTAACCTGATATTTTTCATTATAATTTTGAGTCTCCCGAGAAATTGATAAAAAAGTTTCTCCGTCCTGATTAGTATCCGCTAATAAGTAAGTATCTAATTCAACGCCATGCCCATCGATTTTAAGTTTCTCTACAATACTGGTTAAGGCGACAACGCAAGAATCCGTTTTTATCTTACCCAAGTTTTCATCTATTTTAATAGCATTTCCAAAATCTGTTCCCGGTCCTTGAGGAGTAGACGCACAAATTACTTTGGCCTCTTTTTTATCTATAATTTTCTTTATCTTTTTAATGAGACAATCAGCGCTTTCTTGGATATGAAGCTTGTGGGCTTCCAAATATTCAGGTGAGTGAAAATTTTGGATTTCTTTCCTAATTTTTTCTTCGTAAGGTGGTCGGTAAGGTGTCAGATATCTATGGTTGAAGATCAGCCCATCTATATCCAAACCAACCACAACCAACTCGTCTTCAAGACTAGAGAAGACGGGCAGGTCCTTAACTTCAAAGTTAAGCACGTCTAGAAGTTCTTCTTTTAAAGAAGGCATTAAATAACCCCTTCACCGTTAAAGCGGGATGCTTATAGTAATGATGTAGTAATGATACTCTTTAAAACTTAAAAAATTATTAAACTCGGGGTCCCCTTTTCAACAGCAACAGTGCCGTTAGTGTTTTTTCTCATTAAATGGGATATTCATTGTGGAAAGGCAGCGTTACCTTCCGAGCTAGCAATTTGGCAAATCGCTGATGCAGACGGGAGGATTGTGGCTGCTTACTGGATGCTATGACGGTTTTTAGATGCTGCAACACATTTTCTGGCAACTGAATGTCAAACCAAAGTACTGCCCACATAATTTGAATGGCGCCTTTGAGTGCAAACTGATTGTAGTTTCGAGCTATCACATGCACCAAAGAGAGGTGCGATCCGTTTTCTTGAACATAACGCCAGTTGATCCCCATGGTAGCTAATGCCCAGAGGGTATTGGCGATATCTTGAGGATTAAACCGATTGGCATTTTGAGCGATGGCTTTCAGCAAGGAATTGTCTAGTTCTTTTTCTTGAATATCACGCCAGTTGATCCCCATGGTAGCTAATGCCCAGAGGGTATTGGCGATATCTTGAGGATTAAACCGATTGGCATTTTGAGCGATGGCTTTCAGCAAGGAATTGTCTAGTTCTTTTTCTTGAATATCACGCCAGTTGATCCCCATGGTAGCTAATGCCCAGAGGGTATTGGCGATATCTTGAGGATTAAACCGATTGGCATTTTGAGCGATGGCTTTCAGCAAGGAATTGTCTAGTTCTTTTTCTTGAATATCACGCCAGTTGATCCCCATGGTAGCTAATGCCCAGAGGGTATTGGCGATATCTTGAGGATTAAACCGATTGGCATTTTGAGCGATGGCTTTCAGCAAGGAATTGTCTAGTTCTTTTTCTTGAATATCACGCCAGTTGATCCCCATGGTAGCTAATGCCCAGAGGGTATTGGCGATATCTTGAGGATTAAACCGATCGGCATTTTGAGCAATCGCATGCAACAATGGACGATCTAGTTCTTTGTTTAGCAAGGCAGCCCATCGAGTGCGACGATAGGCGAGAGCTAACAGCAAATTTGCAATGCTTTGCGCGTTGAAGGCAGGATGCGATTGATTATCTAAAATGCTTTTAATGGTTTGATAATCCTGCGGATTTAAAGATAGTGGGCGATTTTTTTGTTGCTTCGCTGTGTGGAAAAAATCCCTTATTAAGGGTATCGGATCTAATGGTATTGGATTTTTCATAGTCAATTATCCCCTTTGTGTGGGGTGCGATTGAAAGTGTAGGTTTCCTAAGCCGCTTCGGGGGCCGAGTAGCTAAGTAGCCCGTATGAGGGAAGCGAAATACGGGGACGATAGACGACATCATTGTTTTCCCGTATTTCGCTTCGCTCATACGGGCTACTTGTTGAAAACCTACACTTTCAATTGCACCCCTAAACCATTGGATGATGGATAAGAGCAACAATATAAGGTATTATGCTTACTAGCATTTTGGGTAGACCGATGGAAAATCAAGAGGTTGTTAATCAATTAGCCGGGTTTGAAGTTAAGGTATCGGGCCAGCCTTTGAGTAAGCTACCAGAAGACCTTTACATTCCGCCGGATGCGTTGCGTGTCTTTTTGGAAGCTTTTGAAGGGCCGCTGGATCTTCTGCTTTATCTAATAAAAAAACATAACATTGATATTTTAGATATACCCATCGCTGAAATCACCCGGCAATATATGCAATTTGTCGATTTGATGCGTGAAATGAGAATTGAATTAGCGGCGGAGTATTTGGTGATGGCAGCCATGTTGGCGGAAATTAAATCGCGCCTCTTATTACCGCGACCCGTTGTAGAAGAAGAAAATGAGCAAGACCCCCGCGCAGAATTGGTACGTCGTTTACAAGAATATGAACGTTATAAAAAAGCGGCTTACGATCTAGATCAACTGCCTCGTGTAGGACGTGATACTTTTATTGCTGATGCGGCCGTGCCACCGATGAATACCGCTAAAATTCATCCCACGGCAGAATTGCCCGAATTACTAAACGCGTTGAAAGACGTATTGCAAAGAGCTTCGCTTTATAACGCTCATTCCATTGCGCGCGAGCCTTTATCTATTCGCGAACGGATGTCGCGAATTTTATCGTTGGTTGATAAAGAAAATTTTATCGCTTTTACCCGTTTATTTACAGTAGAAGAGGGGCGGATGGGTGTTGTCGTTACTTTAATTGCTACCTTAGAATTAATTCGTCAATCCGTCATTGAACTCGTGCAAGCCGAGCCGTTTGCACTCATTCACATTCGGGCTAAAGGATAGAAAAATGAGTGAAGTCAATCCAAAAATCGTTATTGAAGCCGCCTTATTCGCCTCTGCTGAACCTTTAACGCCAGAGCGCTTGCAACAATTATTTGATGAACAGAATCCAATTTCTTTATCCGAAATTAAAAATTTATTATCCGAACTTAAAGAGGATTATCGAGAACGAGGAGTGGATTTACAAGAAGTAGCGAGCGGATATCGTTTTCAAGCGCGGCCCGATTTTTCACCGTGGTTACAACGCTTATGGGAAAAAAAACCCGCCCGTTATTCCCGCGCCTTGTTGGAAACCTTAGCGCTAATTGTTTATCGGCAACCCATTTCCCGGGGCGAAATTGAAGAAGTCCGCGGAGTGGCGGTAAGCAGCGATATTATTAAAAAATTATTAGATCGTGAATGGATCAGTGTAGTGGCTCATCGCGATGTGCCTGGAAAACCAGCCTTATTTGGCACGACAAAAACTTTTTTAGATTATTTTAATTTAAAAAGTTTAGAGGAATTACCGCCGTTGGAAGACGTTGTCGATTTAGAAAAAATAGAAGCTCAGTTCGGTGAACAATTAGCATTAGTCGTTGAGAAGAAGGCCGCTGAGGGAACTGAACCCTCCGCTCTTCCGCTTGCAGAAGAGGATTAAGGAGAGGCTTTGAAAGAGCGCATTCAAAAAGTGCTAGCCCGGTCCGGTTATGGTTCGCGTCGCGAAATTGAAAAAATGATCGCGGAAGGGCGTATCAAGGTCAACCAACGGCTGGCGCAATTAGGTGATCGTATCACTGAACAAGACCTCGTTTATATCGATGGACAGTTATCCTCGCTTAGCGCTCCTGAACAAGTACGTGTCCTCTTGTATCACAAACCCGAAGGGGAAATATGCACGCGTAAAGACCCAGAATGGCGGACGACGGTTTTTGAAACTTTGCCGCGTTTGAAGGATGGCCGTTGGGTAATTATCGGTCGTTTAGACATCAACACCTCCGGTCTCTTGTTATTCACTAATGAAGGCGAATTGGCCAATCGATTAATGCACCCCTCCGCTCAAGTTGAACGTGAATATGCAGTGCGCGTACTGGGTGCCGTCGATGCCGATATGACCCAAAAATTAGCCCATGGTGTTGGACTGGAAGATGGGAAGGCGCGTTTTGAAGATATTGTGGATGTTGGGGGAGACGGAAAGAATCGTTGGTTTCATGTGGTCGTCGTTGAAGGGCGACATCGTCTCGTGCGGCGGTTGTGGGAATCTCAAGGCGTTAAGGTGAGCCGATTAATACGTGTACGATTTGGTCCAATAGTATTACCAAAATCCTTACGTCGCGGGGCTTGGAAAGAATTAGAATCTCCCGAAATCAAATCATTACAAAATATTTCGATAGTCCCTCGCTAATTGTTCCAAATTCAATTGATTTAAGAAGAGCGAATAACTTTCCCAAGCGCTGAGAGCCGATAAATCTTTAAACTGGGGCGGAATGTATTGGGGTGGGGTCAATAATCCTTCTTCGTCCAATTCTTTTAATAAATGAATATTAATTAAGTCTGTTTTTCCGATGAATAATAAAGGGAGCTGAGAAAGATTACCGCTCCCTATTGCAAGACGAATATAATTGTAAATTAAAATAAATCCTTTGGAATAAGATAAATCTTTGGTAAAAGGACCTTGATCGGGGGTGCTGCCACGAAAAATACGCACAGCGTCGTAATAGCTTTCCTCCTCAGGCTGACCCTTTTCATGAAAGAAATTAAAAACATCAATAAAGTTAGCGCCATTTTCGGCCATATTAATGGCGACGACGCGGTTGTTGATGCGTCGCGCTCGAGCCGGGTATGAAGAAAAGGTAAAAAGTTCTGTTAAAATAGCCAATCCCTCTTGAATAACGGTTGTCGACGGGGGTCCTTTACTTAAAAAGGTACATATCTTTTGTTCAAGTCCGTTTAACGTGGTGCCTAAATGTACCCAACCTTCGTGGACTTCATAAAGTTGGATAACACGCTTGCTAAATTTAAGATCTTCCCGCAATTTAATTGTATCAGCACCGGCTGAAGCATCCGCCACGATATTATCGCTAACTTTAACGTGAATATTTTTTTTCTTTCCAAAATATTTTTCTAAACGATCACCTAAAATTTTAACGGCTTCTCTAGCCGTATATTTACTTTCATCTTTTTCTGTCAGTGTTTTTTCACCAATGTGATCAAGCGCTTTGCTAACCGTCAGGGAAAGATCCCTTAAAGTAGGAGCGCCGGCATAGAAAGCTTCGTCGGAGCTGCCATAAAGGTCTTGAGAAATTTTGGAAAATTCTTTAGTGCCTCGCGCTTTTAAAAGGTGGATGACATCGCGGTATTCGCGACAACGTTGCTGCATTAAGGCGCTAACTGCACTGTATTTACCAAGGATACGATTAACCTGGTGTTCGATATTATAAAATTCTTGTAATTTTTGATCGGGATCAAAGCCAAGATCATTTTGTTGATAATATTCCGCATTCACTTGCGGCAATTGGGCGAATTTGTCTTTAAAAAAGGCTTCTCTGATGCTCTCATCCCACTTAACCGCATCTAAGATCCGTACAGGCCGTTGCGCTGCTACAATTTGTTCAGATAACTCTCGAATTTGTTTTTGTGCTGGGGTAAATTTTGCTTTCATGCTTAAAATCCTTTAAAAATTCCTCTTTTTAAATAAAGTTCGAAATAATCCCGCCAAATACAAGCCACGGGATAAAAGCTTCCAACTCACCATTGCTGTAATTTTTACCGTATCAATAAAAGGTTTGTAATGACTAGGCCTTAAATTTTTAGGGTAATGCGATTGAATAGAAATTGAAACCGGAAGATAGCCCTGTCGCGCTGCTTGAATCAACATCTCACTTTCAAAAGCGAAACGTTGGGAGCGTAGCTGGTGAAGACAATTCTGTAAAAATTCGATGGGGTAGAGTCGATAACCGGATTGAGTATCAATGATTCGCTGGCCTGCTGCCCACGAGATGAAAAAATCGGCGACTTGATTGGCGCGGCGGCGCATTTTAGGGGCGTTTTCAGCATTATGTGTACGCGCGCCAATAATAATATGGTTGGGATACTCATTCATGGCTTCAATAAATTTGGGGATGTCCTGAGGATCGTGTTGCGTGTCGGCATCCATGCAAATGGCCGCACGCACCTTTAATTGTTGAAGATGTTGAAAACCCCGCATTAGGCTGGCTCCTTTCCCTTGGTTAATAAGGTTTTTTATTATTATAGCGGGCAAATCGCTGAGTTGAGCCGCAGTCGCATCGGTGCTACCGTCATCCACGATGATCACTTTATCGGTAAAAGAAAAAATAGGTTCAACGATAGAGCGAATGCTCGCTTGTTCATTGTAAGCAGGGATGATAACGGCAATATCGGAATGTAATGGTTTCATTTTTGCTGACGTAATTGAATTAATTGATAAAGGATATCTAAAGCTTGTTTAGGCGTTAGGTTATCGGGATTGAGTTTGTCTAATTGCGTTAAAACAGGATTTTCTATGGGAAGAAAAAGTTCATTTTGTTGGGGTTGTTGGGTTTCCGAAATAACGGGATTTTCCAACTCTTCTAATTTTTGCCGGGCATGCTGAATTACTGAGCGAGGAATTCCTGCTAGCTGCGCTACTTGCAATCCATAACTTTTATTCGCCGGTCCCTCCCTCAGAGCGTGTAAAAAAATAATTTTTTCTTCGTGCTCCACAGCGTCTAAGTGAACATTTTTAACCGCCTGTAGTGTCGAAGCTAAAGCTGTCAATTCAAAATAATGGGTTGCAAATAAGGCAAAAGCTTTTAATTTTGTTGCTAAATAAGAAGCGCAAGCGTAAGCCAACGAAAGCCCATCAAACGTACTGGTACCGCGGCCAACTTCATCCATTAGCACTAAACTTTCTTCTGTCGCATTATGCAAAATCGCTGCAGTCTCAGTCATTTCTACCATAAAGGTTGATCGGCCACTGGCTAAATCATCTGCCGCACCGATCCGAGTGAAGATGCGATCAATGGGTCCAAGTTGCGCATTTTTAGCGGGTACGAAACTGCCAATATAGGCGAGTAAAGTGATTAAAGCCGTTTGCCGCATGTAAGTGGATTTACCACCCATATTCGGGCCAGTAATGATAAGCATTCGGCGCTTTTCGTCGAGATGAGTGTCATTGGGCATAAACGGATCGGTCATTACATTTTCCACAATAGGGTGACGCCCAGCCTCAATTTTAATAATAGGGTAATCGCAAAACTGTGGCGCGTTAAAATTAAGTGTGTCAGCCCGTTCAGCGAGGGTATTTAAAACGTCCAGGTTTGCAATTGCACTTGCGCATTGTTGTAAAGGAATTAATTTTTCGATTAAAGTATCCAATAATTGTTCGTAAAGTTCTTTTTCGCGGGCCAGTGCGCGGGAGCGGCTGCTTAACACTTTGTCTTCAAAAATTTTTAATTCGGGAGTGATGTAACGTTCCACGTTTTTTAGGGTTTGTCGCCGAATATATTCCGTAGGGGCTTGTTTGGCTTGGGCGCGTGAAATTTCAATGTAATAACCATGGATGCGATTATAGCCAACTTTAACCGTATTTATTTTGGTGCGTTCGCGCTCTTGTTGTTCTAAGTCAATTAAAAATTGGTGACTGTTGGTGCTCATATTGCGCAGTTCATCCAATGGCGCGTCATAACCATCGGCAATCACGCCGCCATCGCGAATAACGATCGGTGGGTTTTCGATAATCGCTTTTTTTAATAATCGAAATAATTCATCGAAAAGACCAAGGTTATTTTTAATTTCTTGTAATTGTTTATTAAGCGGCAAGTTGGTGAGCTGTTGGTGAAGGGTTGGCAATACACCGAGCGCCTGGCGCAGTTGCATTAAATCTCGGGGCCGAGCAGAGCGAAGTGCGATCCGTGCCACTATCCTTTCGAGATCGCCAATATGGCGTAAATTTTCGTAGATTTCCGAATAATTTCTTTTTTCGAGAAGGGTAGAAACGGCGTTTTGCCTTTGTTGCAATAAAATTTGGTCGCGCAAGGGCCGATTAATCCAGCGGCGTAATAATCGGCTTCCCATGGGGGTGGCTGTGTGATCGAGCAGCCAAGCCAGAGAGTGAACTTCTTCGCCTTGTAAATTGGTGATTAATTCAAGGTTACGGCGCGTGTTAGCGTCGATAAATAGGGCTTCCTCATTTTGTTCGGCTTGAATGGAGTGAATATGAGGCAGGGCGCTTTTTTGTGTGTAATTAACATATTGCAGCAAACATCCTGCCGCCGTAATGGCCAGCGGCAAATGAGTAATACCAAATCCATCCAAACTTTTTGTCTGAAATTGTTGGCACAATAAAGTGAGCGCAGTGGCATGATCAAATTCCCACGGAGGTCGGCGCTTGATGGAGTCGGCTTTTAGCGGATGAACGCTATTTTCTTCACTGATTAAAAGTTCTGCCGGGCGAATGCGTTCAATTTCAGCGAATAGTGCATTTTCAGAAATGATTTCCTGAATCAAAAAACGCCCGCTGGTAATATCTAATGTCGCGATACCGAAACGATCTTTCTCTTGATGAATTACCATTAAGGTGTTGTCGCGATGTTCATCAAGCAGTGCTTCGTCGCTAACGGTACCTGGAGTGATAATACGGGTGACTTCGCGAGCGACAGGACCTTTACTGGTTGCGGGGTCTCCAATTTGCTCGCAAATGACAACGGATTCGCCGAGTCGAACTAGTTTTGTTAAATAATTTTCGACGGCATGGTAGGGAACACCGGCCATCGGAATGGCATGACCGGCCGATTGACCTCGAGCGGTTAGCGTAATATTTAATAATTTCGCCGCTTTTTTAGCGTCATCATAAAATAATTCATAGAAATCACCCATGCGGTAAAAAACTAAAAGATCGGGGTACTCGGCTTTAATGCGTAAGTATTGACGCATCATGGGCGTGTGCTGACTAAAATCATTTTGCGTCGTTGGCGATTTTGTTTGAAGTTCCATCACTAAAAGCTTAGTGAAAGCCGTGGAGATACTCAAGGGGTGTGTTATGATTTGGAGAGATTGTAATTATTTGCCTCTCCAAGCAGGAGAGTGATCCTGGAAGGTGGTGCTGAGGATTTATACAACTTTTTCTGGGTTTAACTTAGGCGCTTGTTTGGAGTGCTATATAAATGGATGTAAATCATTATCCTTTAAGCCGCCAATTGGGTTTGGCGTTGAAAGCAAAAGGGTTGAAATTGTCTGCGGCAGAATCGTGTACGGGCGGTGGATTTTCTCGCGTAATTACGCGAGTGCCGGGAAGCTCAGCTTGGTTTGATTGTAGTTTTGTCACTTATAGCAACATTTCAAAAGTAGAGCTTTTAGGGGTTGACCCTCAATTGATCGAAAAAGACGGCGCCGTTAGTGAGTCGGTGGCCCGAGAAATGGCGTTGGGCGCGTTAAAGAGAAGCCATGCCGATATTGCGGTGAGCATCACCGGGATTGCCGGGCCAAGTGGCGGCACCCCAGAAAAACCGGTAGGCACGGTCTGGATTGGCATAGCTAAAAAGGGACGCAATGCGGTATGTCGTAAAACTTTTTTCGAAAGCGGACGTAAAAATGTTCGTAATTGCGCCATCGCGTATGCATTGAAATGGTTAATTGAATGTGTGAAAGGGAATAAGAATGAGTAACAACGGTATACCAATTAGCGCTATTTGTGGAATAATAGCTATTAAATAAATACGAATATTAAATTCTTCTGTTTATAAGGAGCCGGAATGGATAATCGTAGTAATGCGCTGAATGCTGCTTTGTCGCAAATTGAACGTCAGTTCGGTAAAGGTTCGGTCATGCGTTTGGGTGATCCCGGACTCATACCGGACATCGATGTCATTTCAACAGGCTCCTTGGGTCTTGATATCGCTTTGGGTGTGGGTGGATTACCCCGCGGTCGGATCATTGAAATTTACGGGCCGGAAGCTTCCGGAAAAACCACGCTAGCCTTACAAACGATCGCTTCTTGTCAGCGTATGGGCGGTACGGCTGCTTTTGTGGATGCGGAACATGCGTTGGATGCCATTTATGCGGGCAAATTAGGCGTTAAAGTAGAGGACTTGTTGGTATCCCAGCCGGATACAGGGGAACAAGCTTTAGAAATTACAGACATGTTGGTTCGCTCGGGCGCTGTTGATCTGATCGTGATCGACTCCGTTGCCGCCCTGACGCCAAAAGCCGAAATTGAAGGTGATATGGGCGATTCTCATATGGGTTTGCAAGCGCGTTTAATGTCACAAGCGCTGCGCAAGCTCACGGCAAACATTAAGAAATCCAATACCTTAGTGATATTTATTAATCAAATACGTATGAAAATCGGCGTTATGTTTGGTAATCCGGAAACGACCACCGGAGGGAACGCGCTTAAGTTTTATTCGTCAGTACGCTTGGATATTCGCCGCATCGGAGCGATCAAAAAGGGCGAAGAGATTTTAGGCAGTGAAACTCGAGTAAAGGTAGTTAAAAACAAGGTGGCGCCGCCTTTCCGTCAAGTCGAGTTTGATATTCTTTACGGTCTTGGTATTTCGCGTGAAAGTGAGTTAATTGACCTCGGTGTTAAAAATGAACTGGTCGAAAAAGCAGGCGCTTGGTACAGTTACAATGGCGAGCGTATCGGCCAAGGGAAAGAAAACGTTCGACAATTTTTCCTTGAAAATCCAAAAATTGCAGGGGAAATTGAAACACGTTTGCGTGAAAAACTGTTGCCGCATCGGCAAGGCGAGAAAATCGCTGAAGAAGTCAATGCAGCAGAATGACGGATTTGCGTAATCGCGCAATTTCCTTTTTGGCGAGGCGCGAACATTCACAAGAAGAATTAAAGCGAAAACTCGTTACGAGAGGCTACAAGCTTCCAGAAATTGAAACCGAGTTGGCATCCCTGGCCAGGGAAGGCCTTCAAAGCGATGAGCGATATGCCGAAGCCTACGTGCGCCAGCGCATTGAATCTGGCTTCGGCCGTCGCCGAATCATCGCAGAACTCCAACAGCGAGGTATTGAGAATTCTTTAATTCAGCAATATCTGCCCCGTGACGAATCGTTTTGGTTTGAAACATTGTCTTCGGTTTGGAAAAACAAATATGGATATCAAAGTGTAAAGGGAAAACCATCTGCCAATCAGGTGCGTTTCCTACTGCAACGAGGATTTGATTTAGAACAAATTTATAAACTTTTTAAAAAAAATGAATAGTAATCAATTACGAGAAACCTTCCTGAATTATTTTAAACAATTGGATCATGAAGTTGTTCCAGGTAGTTCATTAATACCGGAAAATGACCCGACGCTATTGTTCACTAATGCGGGAATGGTGCAATTTAAAGATGTTTTTTTGGGTGTCGAAACACGACCTTATCAGCGCGCCGTTTCGATACAACCTTGCATGCGAGCCGGCGGAAAGCACAATGATTTAGAGAACGTTGGCTACACGGCCCGCCATCACACCTTTTTTGAAATGCTGGGGAATTTTAGTTTTGGTGATTATTTTAAACGCGATGCTATTAAATTTGCATGGGATTTTTTGACTAATGTTTTAAAGCTCCCGCCCCAACGATTGTGGGTGACGGTATTTCAGGATGACTTTGAGAGTGAGTCCATATGGCTTAAGGAAATGAAAATAAATCCAGAGCGGTTCTCGCGTTGCGGGGAAAAAGACAATTTCTGGCAAATGAGGGACACTGGGCCTTGCGGGCCGTGTACAGAAATATTTTATGACCACGGGCCAACTATCTCGGGAGGCCCACCGGGAAGCGCAGAGGCAGATGGCGACCGCTATGTGGAAATTTGGAATTTAGTATTTATGCAGTACAACCGCGACGCAAAGGGAAATCTGCTCCCTCTTGCAAAGCCGAGCGTAGACACAGGGATGGGTCTAGAACGCCTGGCGGCTGTTATGCAGGGCGTCCATGACAATTACGATATCGATTTATTTCAGTATTTATTGAAAGCGTTAAGAACGCTTCTTAAGACCGAGGATCTTCACAATACGTCGATGCGGGTGATTGTGGATCATATTCGCTCGGTTGCTTTCCTTATTGCCGATGGAGTGATCCCGTCTAACGAAGGGCGGGGTTACGTTCTGCGTCGTATTATTCGCCGGGCCGTTCGTCATGGGTATAAACTGGGGCAAGAGGAACCTTTTTTCTATCAGTTAACTAAACCGTTGGTAGAAGAGATGGGAGGCGCCTATCCTTTGCTTCGTAAATCCCAAGCTCTGATCGAGCAAACCATCAAGCAGGAAGAAATACAATTTTCTAATACCTTAACAAAAGGTCTTAAGATTTTAGATCATGAAATGGCTGGCTTACCTTCCCGCCAAATTCCAGGCAATCTAATTTTTCAATTATATGACACTTATGGATTCCCGCCTGACTTGACGGCTGATATTGCAAGAGAGCGTGATTTTGTGATGGATTATGCAGGGTTCGATAAAGCCATGGAACGTCAGCGTGAACAATCGCAGCAAGCGCATCAATTCGTAGCTAATTATGCCCAAAAAGCATCTATTGGTGGCGAAACGCAATTCGTGGGCTATGAAACGTTAAATTCGCAAGCGAACGTAATTTCTTTGCTGCAGAATGATCAGCCTATTAACCGATTAAATGAAAGCGAAAAAGGGGTGGTAGTACTGGATCGCACCCCTTTTTATGCAGAATCGGGAGGTCAAGTCGGCGATCAAGGGTTTTTATATTTTGAAAAAGGCAGTTTTCGTGTTAAGGATACTAAAAAACAAGGTGATATTTATTTACATATTGGCGAGATGTTACAAGGTCATTTAAATGTAAAAGATAAAGTTCGCGCCGAAGTCGATGTGTCGCGTTTTGATATTATGCGTAACCACTCCGCCACACATTTGCTTCACGAAGCCTTGCGCCGCGTGCTTGGCGAGCGCGTGATGCAAAAGGGCTCTCTGGTTGAAGCAAAGCGTTTACGATTTGATTTTTCTCATGCTAAACCGCTTACGCCAGAAGAATTGCAGGCAGTCGAAAGATTAGTTAATCAACAAATCCAAGCGAATTTGCTTTCCACCATCGAAGTAATGACCCCAGAAGAGGCGAAGAAAAAAGGTGCGTTGGCTTTATTTGGAGAACGGTACGGCAAAGAGGTCCGTGTACTCGAAATGGGTGATTTTTCTACTGAAATTTGCGGCGGAACCCATACAGAACGAACGGGGGAAATTGGTTTATTTAAGATTGTCTCTGAATCCGGTTGCGCGGCGGGCATTCGACGCATTGAAGCGCTCACTGGTAAGGCTGCGCTAGACTATATTGAATCCGCAGAGCAACAATTACGTTCGCTCAGCGATTTATTAAAAACGAACCGTAAAAATTTAGCGGCAAAATTAAGCCAAATTTTAGAAGACCACCGCAAATTGGAAAAAGAACTTGCGAAATTAAAACAGCGGCTGGCGAGTCAACAACTTGAAAGCTTAATTAATCAAGTAGTGGATGTACATGACATAAGAACGCTCGCTATTCGATTAGAAGCCGTTGACCGAGAGACACTGCGAGCTATCGTCGATCAATTAAAACAAAAATTGGGAAAGGCTGCGATTGTATTAGCGACGATAGAAGAAGGGCGCATACAACTAGTAGCGGGAGTCACCAAAAATTGTTTGGAGCATTTTAATGCGACAGAACTACTGGCGCCGATAGCCGAAAAGGTTGGTGGCCGCAGCGGGGGCCGCCCCGATTTAGCTCAAGGAGCAGGAGAAAGGCCGGAGAATTTAGAAGCGGCACTGGCAGCGGTGCCCAAATGGATTGAGAAAAAACTAAAGGAATAGCTCTTATGGCATTGATCGTTCAGAAGTTTGGTGGAAGTTCGGTTGCGAATCTCGAAGGCATACAAAACGTGGCCCGCCTTATTTCTGAAGCACGTCAGGAAGGCCATTCCGTGGTAGCGGTTGTTTCCGCTATGTATGGCGAAACAGACCGTCTCATCAAATTAGCCCAGTCGATATCGGGTTCTAATTGGCGCGAATACGACGCTTTAATTTCTACAGGCGAACAAGTTTCGGCTGCTCTTTTGAGCATGGCTTTGGAAGCCCGTAATTGTCCTGCCCATTCCTATACAGCAGCTCAAATTCGATTGCGTACGACTAATGAGCATAAAAAAGCGCGGATTGTGGACATCGACCCTGAAATTTTGCATAGCGATTTAAAAGAAGGTCGTGTTCCTGTTGTTGCTGGTTTTCAAGGGGTTAGCGATGCGGGAGATATTACTACCTTAGGCCGCGGCGGATCTGATCTCACGGCTGTTGCATTAGCAGCAGCCCTGGAGGCGGACGAATGTCAAATTTTTACGGATGTCGATGGAGTTTATACGAGTGATCCGAAAATTGTTCCTCAAGCCCGCCGCATTCCTAAAATTACCTTTGATGAAATGATGGAAATGTCGAGTTTGGGGGCGAAAGTTTTGCAAAATCGCTGTTTAGAATTTGCGGGTAAGTTCAAAGTGCCGGTGCGAGTTTTGTCCAGTTTGCGCAAGGGTCCCGGCACGTTAATCACTTTTGAGTGGGATTCAGCGGAGCAGCCCCTGGTTTCAGGCATCGCCTTTGATCGCCGTCAGGCCAAGTTAACGATCCAGGGCATTCCTGAGAGACCAGGACTAGCAAGCTATATTCTAGGGCCTATTAGCAAGGCCAACATTGAAGTCGATATGATTGTGCAAAATGTGCCTACGATTGATGCTAATATTGACTTTAGTTTCACGCTTCCGAGGGACGATTATAAAGACGCTTTTTCGATTATGAAGCAGGTAGCCAACGAGCTTGCCGCCGGTGCTGTATTAGGTAGCGATCAGGTTGCTAAGATCTCCTTGGTGGGAGTAGGGATGCGCTCGCATGCGGGCATTGCCTCTCAAATGTTTAGCGCATTAGGCCAAGAAGGAATCCATATCCATCTCATTACGGCCACCGAAGTTAAGATCTCCGCGGTTATCGACGAGAAGTACCTAGAGCTAGGGGCCCGCACGCTCCATTCAGCCTTCAAACTAAACCAAGAAATAAAATTTACTTGATTTATCAGTAAATTCCGTTATCCTTTTGAAGCCTTACTAAGGGGCAAGTTCGCTAAACTTGTACAATGTACTAAAATCAAATATAGGGAGGTTTGCCACAAGGCTTGCAGGTAAGGATTCCTCAAAGAAGGAGAGGAAGATGTTAATACTAACCAGACGTATCGGTGAATCGGTAATCATTGGAGACGACATCAAGATAACCGTTCTTGGTGTAAAAGGTAACCAAGTCCGTCTAGGGATAGACGCCCCGAAAGATATTTCTGTTCACCGCGAAGAAATTTATGAGCGGATTCAACAGGAGAAATTGGCTCAGTCAGAAGACCAGGGTGAGAAGACTGACGAATTTGAATAACCTTACCCCGCCGTACGTACGCGCGGGGTTTTGTAACCTTTCCATGATTATTTGCCTAATATTTAAGTAAAATAAGGACAAGCTTTGTCAGGACACTTTTGCTTTTAGTCAATAGTTATGCTTTCGCAGGACTTAACTATCCGTTAAATTATCCAAAATAAAACGTAGCCGTATTAATTAATAATTGCAGTGGCATTTATCAGCGTATCTAAAAGCTCCTAGAACGATTTTATTTCCGTTAACAGAATGGTATTATGCTTGCCTTCTGTCCTCTGCTGTGGAGAGATGGCCGAGAGGCTGAAGGCGCTCCCCTGCTAAGGGAGTATGGGGCGAAAGCTCCATCGAGGGTTCGAATCCCTCTCTCTCCGCCAGAATGAAATTTAGGCAATCGCTAACCAGCGCCAGCCTACGGCCTATTCTAATATTTGAAATCCTTTGTGAGGGACAAAAATAAAAATGCCCGTTTTCCGTCATCCCGCAGCTTGAGCGCAGGATGACGATTTTACATTTTGTCCGGTACAAAGGGCGCCACAAACTCACTCCGTGATTCATATTTCGTTAAGTTTGGAGTGCTAATATTTAGCGAAAATTTCGTTTGAGGTAAATAAAATGGCGAGACAACCCAGTGACAGTGATCTAAGAGAGCCACTTTTACAGCGTGAACAGCATAGCGACACTAGAGATGACGGCAGCACTTTTGGAGAATCGATTAACTTTAGCTGGTTGTCTATCATTAAAAGGCACGATACAGCAGCTTTTATCAATCGATTACAGCAGGAAGAGGCGCTGGAAGAAAGCATTTCTGGTTGGCCTTTATTACATTACCTTATAATCCATGGAGAATATGAATTCGTATTACATTTGTTCAATAAATTATCCACCGAGCAATTGCGGGAAACAGTGAATGAATATAACCCGCTGGACCTTGCCTTACTAACGGGGCAACGGCGCATTGCTATTTGCTTGCGCTTACAGGGTCTTCAGCAATCTGAGCCATTTGCATCGCATAATCCTCAATCTTCTCTCATAAATACCGACTTCAATGCAGAAGCGATGGCGCTCGCATTTTGGGCCGTGGTTAAGGGCTGGGAGCGCATACTCGAAAGATTATTGTCGAGACCAGAGATAATCTCCTGCGAATTTAGAGATAATCTCGCTATGTTAGCGTACCAAATCGGTCAGCGAACCGCCTTAAGCAAACTCACACAGGACCAAAGACTTTTAGCAACCATACCCTCGCGACCGAGTCAAACAGGGTTACAGGCGGCGGGAATACCTACCATTGATTATCTAAGTCAATTGATTATGGAAGAAAAATGGGACGATTGCTTGCATTTTCTTTTTGCAGCATCGGATGCTTTTGCTTCCCTACGTTTGAAGTTCCTCCAGGCGCTCCAAAGCCAAGGGTACCCTGAAAACCCTGTCGCTTTTTGTTTGCAAGCAGAGCAAGACTTCACTCAAGTGCCTTCAGCGGTCGCTTTACTCAAAGAAAAAGGCCATTTGTATGCGATTTATGTATTGCTCACTCAAGTTTGCCCGGGAAACTCTCAAAAGCTAACCCTACTCACCCTCACCAGCTTCTCTCTAGAGAGTTCATTAATGACAGCCCTCTGTGCGTTTGCCACAGATCTCGATGGACAAGCACTCATCGACGCTCTAGTAGTCCATCCTAAACTTCATCAGGCTGTTTTTCGCGTAGAAAATCCTGCCGCTCTTTTGCTCAAGTCATTAGAAACACGATCTGGCAAGTGGTTTCCCGCGGTCATTGCTTCCATGTCCTCAAAAGAAAACATGCAAACACCCAGCCGCTTGGATAAAATGCACCTTAGTGACTTACCGCCCTTTCTATCGCAACTTAGCAGAGCAGGGCTGTGCCAATTAACACAGGCCAGATTGGCCCATTTCTTATTATCGCGACCCTTTCAGAAAACGAGCGGGAATATTGCCTTTCTTTGCTTTCACGCATTGACATGCCCACTCTAGAGGAACGTATCAAATATCTAAATTCAAGAGACGAAGAGAAAGCTGAATGCAAAATGGAGAGCCCAGACTACTCCGACGATGTAGACATCCCAATATTGGAGGATTTTTCTCTATTGGAGGAGATTCGGTGCTTTTTCCAAAACCAAGGCATATCACTATGGGAGGATCCGCGTGTGCTTAGAGCGCAAAACGGCGGCAAGGAAAGCAACCCAATATCACAGCTACCGGCAGTACTGTTTAAGCAGCTGGTCAGCTATCTAGAACCCAGGGAACATGCAAAGCTTAGTAGCGCATGTGTGGACTTATCTAAAAAAATGGGACTCTTTGTATTCTCGACCTCCTATCAGCAAGCGAAACTGCGTACACTCCATGGACGTCGAATCACCGGCGCGAATGAGCTTCTTGAGGCGCTCAATCAAATTATAGAACGGGGAGTTAATAGAGGCGTTCGAAACAGAACTTCTTGCATCTTGGGATTTTTCATTTTGGGCCTATCCTTGTTGGTATCGGGAGGCTTTGCGGAAGCCACGCATGATAATTCCGTCGTAAAAGTTATGGCAGGTTTGGGTACAATATTCTTTATGGTAGGCCTACTGTCTTGTGCGCTCGGCTTGAATAGAAGGGATTTCTTCCAATCAATAGTGCTTGCCCGGCCCCTTTCTTTTCTTGCACAAACGCATCCGAACTTTATCCAAGAGGTGCAAACATTTTTCCAAGCAAACGCGCGTGAGGAGATAAATCCTGAAACGACTTCCTTCGAGAGGTTGAAGGAAAAACTAATAGAAATTTCTGCAAATTCAGGTGAGGCCCTCAGAAACTTGACTGCCGACGGCCCTGCGGCTCCGAATGATACTACTGCAATAGGAGTACGCTTTCAGAGTCTTGGTGCATCGTAAGCTCGAGAAGGGTGCGATTGAAAGTGTAGGTTAGGCCGCCTCGCGAGCCCGGTAGCCAAGTAGCTCAATGAAATGGACCCACTCCTTAAAAACGGCGTCATAATGCGCCAACATAGAATTTCTATTTTCAAAAAAAGGAGAAGGTCCATGAAAGATATTAAAATACTGGGTGTTGATGTTGAGCTAGCCATGGTATCTCTTTGTAGGACTTTTCTCTTTCTTTTCAGCTAGTCGTTGCCCTACGCGAGTTCCTAAGAATCGTCGTTCCTTCCGATGAGGGCGGTTTAATTGATAGCGATCCACAATAGCGTTTATTCTTTCTTCCAGTTTATCCCCATCCCTGTCTCGATAAGATACCCGCTCCACGGTGTAGCCCAATTTCCGAAGAAGCCTTTCCTTAAATTCATCTTTTGCGGGCATGTGATAGGGGCCGTCAACTTCAATCACGAGGCGTTTCCTAGGAATACAAATATCCACGTAGAGGCAATTTTGTATAAAAAATTCATTTTTGATGGGGTCTGCGCTGATAAAATTGAGGCGACCCTCCGGTGTAAGTGAGACGATCGAGGAGGGTCCATGTGAGAAACTTTCAAGAGAATTTCGGATGGCGGAGGGATGTCAAACCAATAAGCACCCCACACGATTTGGGTACTTTCTTCCAACGAAAATTGGTTTGCATTTTGATTAATGAGGTTCAACAATAACTGGTCTAATCTTTGCTCCTGCAAATATTCCCAACTTACGGTCATCATCGCTAAGGCCCATAATGTATTGGCAATTTGTTGGGGGTTGAGTTGTTCAGCGTTGCGGTGAACAGCCTCCAGCAAGCGATCACTTAATCCTTGGGCTTCCAATTCTGGCCACTTCATACCCATCGTGGCTAAGCCCCATAGTGCGTTGGCAATATCTTGTGGGTTGAACCGTTCAACGTTATGGTGAACAGCGCCGAGTAATCGATCCCTTAATCCTTGAGCTTCCATGTTCCCCCGTCTCACGCTCAACGTGGCTAACGCCCATAATGTGTTGGCAATTTCTCGGGACTTGAATCGTGAGGCGTTATAACGCACAGCCTCGAGTAAACGATCAGTTAATTCTCGGACTTCCAACTCTCGCCAGCGCACACCCATGGTGGCTAATGCCCACAAGGTATTGACAATTCCTTGGGGATTAAGTTGCTCGGTGTTATGGTGAACAGCATCCAGCAATCGATCGTTTAATCCTTGGGTTTCCAGTTTTTTCCATCTCACACTCAACGTGGCGAAAGCCCACAATGCGTTGGTAATTTCTTGGGCCTTGAATCGTGAGACGTTATAACGCACAGCATCGAGCAAACGATCACTTAATTCTCGGACTTCCAACTCTTGCCAGCGCATACCCATGGTGGCTAATGCCCACAACGTATTGACAATTCCTTGAGGATTGAGTTGGTCGGCATTGCGGTGAACAGCATTGAGTAAGCAATCATTTAATTCTTGGGCTTCCAACTCTTCCCATTTCACACTCAACGTGGCGAAAGTCCACAATGTGTTGGTAACATTTTGGGGGTTGAATTGTTCGGCGTTGTGGTGAACAGCGCCCATCAAACGATCATTTAATCCTTGTGCTTCCAACTCTTGCCGCCTCACGCCCATCGTAGCTAAGGCCCATAAGGTATTGGCAATTCCTTGGGGGTTAAATCGTTCAATGTTTTGAGCAATAGCACTCCACAATTGAGCGGGTAAATCTCTTGGGAGAAAGCGCCATTGCGTATAGTGGTAAGCGATGGCTAAGAGTAAATTGGCAATGCTCTGACTGTTGAAACGGCGATGGCTGCGAGCCTTCAATATTTCCCGGATAGTCGCATAGTCACGGCTGGTTAATAGTTGGGAATGGGATCTTTGGTCCTTTGCTTGCCTAAAAAAATCCCGTATCAAAGGGACGGGGTCGCGAGGGTTCGGATTAGTGTGTCTACGAAAATGTTTCATTTTGACACCACTTAGAATATTTCAGGAAGACAGTTTAGCATAAGTCAAGAGACTTAGCTGAAAAACTGTAGTCACTTATCTTTTTATTGATTGCAGAACCTTGAATTGGAATTAAGAAACTATTAAAACCGTACAAAAATTATTTTTTTTGCATCTAACAATTTTTATGATCAAGATTTTAAATAATAAATTAAAAATATTATTTAGAGAAAAAATTGGTAGATCAATTTCTGAAAGTATAAAAGAAAGGGGCGCTCGTTAGTTTCAGTTTTTTTATCCTAACGGTTTGATAACTGACGAGTGCCCATTTTTTAGTATGAATGTATGGCCATTAGATTTTAGTTACTGGACGCAGCGCTGTTATTTCTAATGGAACATCGTCTCCATCCCTATTAAATCTGTACTCACACCGGGAAAAATCAAATAAAGTATGTATATTTCCTACGTTTGGGTGATGAAGCTTTAATGATTTGATTTCTCCTAGGATCAACTGCTTAATGTCGTTTCCAACCGTTTCAGTTTTAACGATGTCATTCTCAAAGCGTAACATATGCTTGATAGTAAGGGTCGGGAAGAGTTTTTTTAAACATTCCTCCCTAACCTTGTTGCGAAAGTGGCTTAAATAATTTGTAAAGTTATCTAACTGAATCGCAATTGAAGGTTGGTTGTCGGGAGTCAGCAAAACAATATCAAAATGAATGCCGGCGAGGTAAATGTCCGATTTCAATTGGTAATTATGGTAATTATGTGCTTTTAAGTGCTCATTTAGGTTATTTATTAGTTTGAAATAAAAAGGATCGTTTGTTAACTTTGAATCGGTATCAGATTTGTTTTCACTAATCAACGCCGGAGGTAAATCGTTTTTTTCAGGATGATGAGCTAAAAGATATAAATTTACTTCCGCTAATTTAGCTTTATCAGCAGCTTCAAGCGTCTTTCGTTGAACGATGTCTTTGAGCTCTTTTGGGAAGGGAATGGGGAATCCTGATTGAATTAACAATACAACACTATAATAAAAAGCAATCAGTTGTGAAGTCGTGTGTGGAAACTCGGCCTTTTGAAAATGGTCAAACAGTTTCTGAACAATTGCACTTAAATTTCTGAAACCCACTATTAATTCAATAGTTTTGTCCTTATTTGGAGACCCAGACTTCGCTAACGTGACCAATTCGCTTAATCCAATGAGGCATATGCCAGCCTGTTCGGAGGTAAAATCCATATTTTGAGTAGTACTAAATAAACACTGAACAGTTTCTATAAAATTATGAGCGGATTTCGTATCGAACACCAAAAGTTGTAAGTTCGCAAGCACACCTAATCCACGCAAGCATCTAGTAATTTGATGCTTGTCGGGAGACATCTCTTTAAACCGGCTAAACAAGTTCCATATCGCGGGAGAATTTATGAACGCAAGTGATTTTCTGTCAACGACTCCGCTAGCGTCGCCACTGCCTCTAATCCATCAATAGTACTAACAATCTCTTCCGGTATAGGGTCGAGGGCTGTTAGCTTTTCACAGAGGTACCAAATCACATAATAAAGATTTTCAGTATTCTTAAGCACCAGCAAATCTGATTCTGCCAAATTACGAATTCCGTTTACGCTCATCGAAATATTTTGCGCTATTAGTTCTTTTTCTTTTTTTAGAAGTTTATACAGTAAAGCCAGAATATCTTCATCTGGAATTGGATGTTCAGTGAGTAATGATGCAAGCCTGCCCACCCCCCAAATGCTATTCCCAATCTCTTGGGCATTGGGATCACCCATCCCCAGCTTTTTAATCAAACGGAGAATAACATCAGCGTTTACGTGCGTTAAAAATTTTTTTTTCGCCAACTTTCCCAATCCCCACAAACTGCTTCCAATCGCTCTATCGCTCAAGTTTTTTGATTTTTGAAGAATCGGAAGTAAATTATTAATAGTTAAAGAAAGTGCATTGGTAGACACAGAGCTAGGTATTAAATCCATGTATTTTCCTAAATGATGGATTATCGTACTAATATTCACAGCATCAGCACTAATTTTTCGGTGATTTTTTAGAAGAAGTGAAATTACTACTTCCATTGCCTTCATTTTCATTTCGAGTTCATTCGGTGGATTTCCCGGGGATCTACCGATTAGAACTAGAGAAAAACTAATAACGTTTCCACACTCCGGGTTTGAATTATCGACAAATGGTCCGATAATTTTGTAGAGTTCGAAAAAATCTTTAATTTCACTTACGTCGGCTAGAAATTTCTTAAGATCTTCATTTTTTAATAGTTGAAGAGGAATGTTTAAATTTACTTCTCATAATAATAACTCCTTGGATAAATTAAGTGATGAAATAAAATTTTTTCTGTTATAAAAAAATCCGAGATCTTAGACTGCGTATATTAAGGGAATATTAAATAAACTTTTGAAATAAAAATTTTCAAGTATGCAAAAAATTAGTAAAAACGATGTGATTTAAAATAAAAAAATTCACAATAACTTTAAGGACGTGATGAAAATACTGTGAAGCGTTATATCCATAGCTGGGGGTGGGGGTTGTAAAGTTGTCATGCCCTCAAAAATAATTTGAATTTCGGCAGTGAGGGGGTATTCTTCTATAGAGGCTCCAGATCTGGGGAGAGATATTATTAAATCAAGCGGTTGTGGAGTTAAGAGGACGGTTCGCCCCGTAGGGAGATTAGTACGGCGGACGAATGGCTCATTTAGATTGCGGTAACCCCTTAATAGAATTACCATTGAGAACAATATGAATGAATATATCGATTTAGAAACGCAAAAAGCCGAGAGAATAAGTGATTACCGTCCTTCTAATTGAAGACCATCTGTTAATTCGTCAAGCTATGCGGTTAATGCTTGAGGAAATCCAGGGGGTTCGAATTGTGGGGGAGGCAGGGACAGGAGAGGAAGGGCTAAAACTAAGGCGTGACAAAGAACCGGATGTAATTATCCTTGATTTCCAATTACCGGATACGAATGGACTTGAGCTTTCAAGAAAGCTTCTTCGCCGTGACGCCACTATCAAGATACTAATGGTGACAGGGATGGAAGGAGATTTACTTCCGATGCGATTGTTGGAAGTGGGTGTGCGCGGGTTCATTACGAAAAGCAGTGATACAACAGAATTGGAGCAGGCAATTCGGGCAGTGTATAAGGGTCAACGCTATATTAGCTCCGCCATTGCCAATCGCCTTGCTTTGAGTAAGACCACAACTGCCGCGACTTGCCCCTTTAAGAAGCTGAGCGATCGGGAGATGGAAGTTTTACTGTTATTGGCCAAAGGCAAAAAAGCGGAGGCGATCGCCAAGCAGTTGCATATTACCGGAAAGACAGTGAACTCTCATCGCTCGCATATTTGAAAAGCTGGGCGTTAAAAACGACGTTGAGCTGATTAAACTAGCGGTCCAATATGGATTAGTTGAAATTGATAAGACCTAGGAGCTGTCTATCTGGCTCAGCTTAGTGAATTGTAAGCAGACCTTATTGCGTGTGATAAGCCAGTATTGGTGCAAAAAAGCCTACATATAATAGTAACAAACCCAAGATAAGTCCAAAGAGGCTAAAGAGAAAAGGTATTTTATTTAAATGCTCTTCGATGAGCCTTTTCCAAGCATTCACGAAAATTACCCGAAAAACGCCAATCGCTAACATAAAAAGCCCGATTATCGTGACAACGATTTGCCAAGTTGGTGCGAAACTATTGTGTTGCATGAAGGCTAAAGAGCCAAAGATGATGGGTAATACACCGCCCATAATATAACCTGACTCATTATGGAGCATATTTCTCGCCATAACGGCTGCATCGTCTAAGTTGAATAAGATGCCTAGAGATAAAATAACAGAAATGAGTCCAAACCAACGAGCGAAAATAATATATGACATTTTTTTACCTCCCTATAAGCCCTTTGCTATTGGCTTTAGAGAATATTATCAGTATATTAGTGCGGAAAAAAGTACTTCCTTTAACCAATGGTTGGTTAAACCCTATCCAGTGGAAATACAATGATCAAAAAAAATCGGGTAAAGCCTAATAACTATTTGAAAAATATAATAAAGTTTTTGCTGTTTGTTGGCGTCCTTGTGGCAGGGCTAAGCTTGGCAGGCTGTCATTCTTTAAGGGGCGGTGGCATTCTGCACCCTGAGGGGACAGTTTCATTTGAAGAAAGACAGCTCTTTTTTGATTCCCTTGCGTTAATGTTAATTGTAGTTATCCCCGTCTTTATTATGAGTTTCACTTTTATTGTCCGCTATCGGGCGGGGCATAAAACCTCGGACTACCAACCTAACTGGGGGCACAGCGTCCTTTTAGAAACCATCTGGTGGGGGGTACCCTGCGGAATTATTATAATTTTGGGAATTATGACCTGGACGCTGACTCACAAATTGGATCCTTATCGAAGAATAGACACTCCGGGCAAACCGCTGTTAATTCAGGCGGTGGCCTTACCTTGGAAGTGGCTCTTTATATATCCGGAACAAAATTTTGCGACGGTTAATTACCTGGAACTCCCCAAAGGACGACAAATTGAATTCTGGCTTACAAACGATAATGTCCCTATGAGCGCCTTTTTTATTCCGGAGTTAGGAAGTCAAATTTATACCATGGCGGGCATGCGTACCCGGCTGCATTTGGTTGCATTAAAAGATGGGAACTATTGGGGGCTCGATACGCAATATAATGGCGATGGATTTTCGGATATGCGTTTTCAGGTGAAAGTCGTCGAGCCTGATGAGTTGCAGCATTGGTTTGAAAAAGCTAAGCAATCCAAAGAACAATTAACGCTTCAACTTTATCAAAAACTGATTCAACCTTCTGCGAAAGATCCCGTGCGGTATTTTTCATCCGTAGCGCCTAATTTATTTCCACAAATAATTATGAAATATAAGCAAACGACGGGAATCCCTACGCATTGGGCTATTCCTCAGAGCGATTAAATTAATAAAAGGGTCAGCGATGTTAGAAAAACTTATTTTTGGTAAATTAACACTGGATGCCATCCCCCTTCACACGCCGATTATTATGGGCGCGGGGGTTTTCATGGCAGTAATTTTAGTCGCCGTTTTAGTCGCCATTACCATTACCAAAAAATGGTCTTACATCTGGCACGAATGGATCACTTCCGTCGATCATAAAAAGATCGGCATTATGTACGTTCTTTTGGCTGGCGTGATGCTACTGCGAGGTTTTTCGGATGTTATTTTGATGCGCTCGCAACAAGCGATTGCTGCGGGTGCCAATATGGGTTATTTGCCGGCTCAGCATTACGACCAAATTTTTACGGCGCATGGCGTGATTATGATTTTCTTTGTAGCCATGCCATTAGTATTTGGACTGGCCAATATTGCCCTGCCTTTGCAGATCGGCGCTCGAGATGTTGCCTACCCTTATCTGAACTCCTTTAGTTTTTGGATGACCTTCGTGGGGGCGATGTTATGCAACGTTTCTTTGGTTATTGGTGATTTTGCGGCAACAGGTTGGTTAGCGTATCCGCCACTTTCGGAGCTTTATTATAGTCCCACGGTGGGGGTGGACTATTTTATCTGGGCGTTACAGATCGCGGGGGTGGGGAGCCTCCTGGGGGGGATTAATTTTATTGCTACGGTTGTGAAGATGCGCTGTCCCGGGATGACTTTCATGAGGATGCCGATTTTTGTGTGGACAACGTTTTGCTCCATGATATTAATTGCGTTGGCATTTCCGATTTTAACGGTTTCCTTAGCCTTATTGACGCTGGATCGCCTTTTAGGAATGCACTTTTTCACCCAATACGCCGGCGGCAATATGATGATGTACATCAATTTAATTTGGGCGTGGGGCCACCCTGAAGTTTATATTTTAATTTTGCCGGCTTTCGGCGTTTTCTCAGAAGTCGTTGCTACTTTCAGTCAGAAAAAATTATTCGGTTACGTAACGATGGTGTATGCCACTTTTGCCATTACTTTTTTATCTTTTATTGTATGGCTTCACCACTTTTTCACGATGGGAAGTGGAGGGGATGTGAATGCTTTCTTTGGCATTGCGACGATGATTATTGCCGTGCCCACCGGGGTGAAAATCTTTAATTGGCTTTTCACAATGTATAAGGGCAAAATTATTATGCGAACGCCGATGTTATGGGTATTCGCTTTCTTTATCACTTTTACGATCGGTGGCGTGACCGGCGTATTGATGGCTATTCCCCCCATTGATTTCCAAGTTCATAATAGTCTGTTTTTGGTTGCGCATTTCCACAATGTGATTATCGGTGGAGTGCTTTTTGGATTTTTTGCGGGATTAATTTATTGGTTTCCTAAAGCGTTTGGTTTTCAATTAGATGAGCGCTTAGGTCAATGGTCTTTCCTTTTTTGGGTGGCCGGTTTTTATATGGCGTTTATGCCGCTTTATCTGCTTGGTTTGATGGGGGTGATGCGTCGTCTCAACCATTACGCTGATGTTACGCTTCAACCTTATTTTATTGTTGCTGCCATTGGTGCTGCCTTGATTATGATAGGCATTCTTTTGCAAATTGCTCAGATCATTGTGAGCATAAAGAATCGCGATAAATTGCGGGATAAAACAGGTGATATCTGGAACGGCCGAACGTTTGAATGGTCCGTTGCTTCACCTGCGCCTTTTTATAATTTTGCCTTTATACCCAAGGTTGAAGAACGAGATCAATATTGGGAGGACAAGAAAAAGGCAAAGATGGAAGGGCGTCCTTTAAGAGTTAATCCAGAGCATATTCAATATAAAGATATTCATATGCCTAGAAATACTTCCGCCGGCTTTGTTATTGCCATGTTCGCAGGCGTTTTTGGTTTTGCCGTTGTATGGCACATGTGGATTCCGGCCATTATTGGAATCGTAGGCGTTATTGCTACCGTAATCGCCCGAACTTTTAGTAAAGACATCGATTATTATGTTAAAGCAGAAACCGTCAAGCAAATTGAATTACAGCATTATGAGGAGTCATTAACATGAGTGTAGACACAGCCGCTGCCGAACATCATCACAACGCCGATGCAACGGATGTCTTCGGTTTTTGGCTTTATATCATGACCGATTGCATTTTGTTTGCTTCCTTGTTTGCTACGTTTTTAGTATTACACCATCCCGGTGCGGTGGGACCACCTTTAAAGCCCTTGATTGATTTGCCCTATGTACTAGTTGAAACTTTCTTTCTATTGGCCAGTAACTTCACTTTTTGTTTAGCTATTTTCGGAATTAATAAAAATAAATTACCGGCCGTTATTTTTTGGTTGATCCTCACTTTCATTTTGGGTGCGGGATTCGTCGTTATGGAGGTGATGGAATTCATTCATTTAAACGCTGAAGGGTACAGTTGGCATGTAAGCGGGGCTGCTTCAGCATTTTTCACTCTAGTAGGTACGCACGGGTTTCACGTTACAATGGGCCTGCTTTGGATCTTAATTATGATTATTCAATTGCCGATCCTTAAAATAAATAAAAATACTGCAAGACGAATGGTTTATCTTGGCCTATTTTGGAATTTCTTAGATATTGTTTGGATTTTTCTTTTCACCATCGTCTACTTGATGGGAGCTGTATTATGAGCGCAATACTTTCTGAAGAATCATACGGTACAGGTAAGAAAAAGTTAAGTATATACATCGTTGGGATGATCTTATGCGTTATTCTAACGTTAGTTTCTTTTATGACGGTTATGTACTCAGCTTTCCCCCCAACTACCCTGGTGGCCATTATATTTGTATCCGCTTTAATACAGTTTATCGTCCAGGTAGTTTGTTTTTTACGGCTTAATGCGAAAAATGAACAAAGTAGAATGAATTTAATGTCTTTTATTTTCACTATCGTGATTCTGTTCGTATTGATCGGCGGCTCATTGTGGATTATGTGGAGCTTGCATTATCGGATGATGCATTAATCATTACAGACAAGTCGTTTATATCATGGTCAGCCCAACTACGGACTCTTTTCAGTCTCATTTTGTATTGGACAAGACTCTAACGAACCGACATTTCACCCAGACTTTTGCAGCTAAGTAGCCCGTATGAGCGAAGCGAAATACGGGGACGATAGATGACATCATTGTTTTCCCGTATTTCGCTTCGCTCATACGGGCTACTTTACTAAAGTGTTACCCATGTCTTCGGTATAATCTGTAACCCATGTCTCCGGAATAGACCTTACATTCTTGGCGCGCCCGGACGGATTCGAACCGCCGACCGCCTGGTTCGTAGCCAGGTACTCTATCCAACTGAGCTACGGGCGCGCGTCATGAACCCACTGATTGTACCGAGAGTTTTCAAACTGTCAACCGAACCACGCCCTATTACACGATAGCTGATGATCAGTGACTGGGAAGAGCTCGTTGCTCAATCGGGATTCAAAACCTCAGAAGGGTTGAGATTAGGAGAAGGCAATTTACCTGGCTGTGACGATTTTTTAGAAAACAGCTTATCCATCACAATGTAGAACACCGGGGTTACATACAGGGTAATTAATTGTGAAAAAACAAGACCGCCGACGATAGAAATCCCCAATCCTTGGCGGGTTTCCCCGCCGGCGCCGACGCCCAATGCAATGGGCAGTGCTGCTACAATCGCTGAAACAGTGGTCATCATAATGGGACGAAAACGAATCGAACACGCTTGAAGGATGGCTTGTTTGGCGTCCAACCCCTGTTTGCGCATGGCATCTAACGCGAAATCCACCATAATAATCCCATTCTTTTTGGTAATTCCAACCAACATAATCAATCCAATAAAGCTAAAAATATTTAACTCTTGATTAAAGATATATAAGCACAGTAAAGCACCAAAAATAGCAAAAGGCAGAGCGGTTAAAATAGTTAAAGGATGAATAAAATTCTCATATAAAATCGCCAACACCATATAAATAATCAAAATAGTAAAGCCTAATAAAAGTGGCAGCGTCGTTAACGATTGTTGGAATTTTTCAGCCGTGCCGATAAAATTACCGCTCACATCCATGGGTAAAGTTGTTTAGCGACGGCTTGGACTTTAGCCGTTACGTTTCCTAACGAATAGCCAGGTTGTAAATTAAAGGATAATGTAATGGCTGGTAGTTGTTCATAATGATTAATAGCCAGCGGGCCGGAAGTTTGAGACATCGTGACTAAATCGCTTAAAGGCACCATATTTCCAGTGGAGGATTTGATGGACAAGTTATTTAGCGAACCGATGCTATGCTGATATTTGGGATCAATGTCCATAATTACCTGATAATCGCCGTCTGAACGCATAATATTGCTTACTTGCGCTTGACCATACGCCGCATATAATGTTGATTCAATTTGCGCGGGGGTGATCCCTAATGCAGCTTTTTTATCTCGAAGAATATGTAATTGTAATTCGGGGTTATTTAATTGTAAGTCGCTGTCTACATCTTCGATGCCAGGTATATGCGCAAGCTTTGCTTGCATCTCATGAGCTGCGTTTTCCAATGATTGCCAATCCATCCCTTGTAACACATATTGGTAATGACTATTTGTTGTCTTTCCTCCAATGCTAATAGCCGGCGGATTTGTCAAAAATATCCGTAACCCAGGCACCGGTTGCAATTGATGCCGTAATTGTTGGATAATTTTAGCGGCATTTACCCGCCGTTCGGACGTTGGTTTTAATTTAATTAATAAATGGCCGGTATTCGTGCTAGCGGAAGCATCGGCGCCTTGACCGACGGAAGAAACCACCGCGGCGACATTCGGATTTTGCTGAATAATATTTTTAGCTTGGGTTTGTTCGGTAACAAAGTTTTTATAATCCCACCGAACCTTGGACGCAATGATCAGGCCATAAAGTTTGTTCCAGGCCGTGAAGCATAATTTTTTCAAAGGGTTTTTTACCGGGATGATTGGAGGCAAAACTTTTGTGATTAGCAGGGTGCCAATCTTGAGTCGCCACAATCAAGTCAAACTTATCCTGTAAATTATTAATAATTGGAATAATCGCGTTAGCGTTAGGAACTTCTAGAGAGCCTCCTGCCATAAAATCATTTTGAACATCGACAATAATGAGTGTTTTCATGTTTTTTTATAAGCTTCTATTAATTGGTTTCGTTTGTTATTCAGTCCATCGCTTAAACCGATTTTATAAATATGAGGATTATTAAAACGTTTGTATTCTAAAGGCAAGAAACCCAAACGCTGCTGGCTAAATTTCATTATTTCCAACGGCTTTTTCGCCTCAAAAAGGCGTTTGCCTTTTTCCATTACTTTATTCAGCAATGGTTCTTTCTTATTCTTTTTAATGACGAAAGATTTAGAAAGTTCAAAAGAGTGGTGCATAATATTTATTTCTTCTTCTTCGCGTAAAGCCACCACATCAGCGCCGAAAAAATCGCCCTTCTGATCGATGACACGATAAACTTGTTTTTTGTAAGGAAGTGTTATTTTCGCAATGCTTTCTGAAAGCTTTATGCGAGGCTTGAGATTGCTCATCGCTAATTTATAGACCCCATCTAGCGCAGCGTCAGGCGCTCCGATAGCGAGTTTGGTTCCTACGCCAAATATGTCGATGGGCGCTTTTTGTTCTAACAAACTTTTAATAACGTATTCGTCTAACTGGTTAGAAGCAGCAATTTTTACGTAAGATAATCCTGCGTCATCTAACATTTGGCGGCTTTTCTTAGCCAGATAAGCTAAATCGCCGCTGTCCAGCCGTACCCCCTTGAGTCTTTGGCCGCGCGCTTCCATCGCTTTGGCGATCTTGATCGCGTTTGGCATACCACTTTTCAGCGTATCGTAGGTGTCCACCAGCAAAACGCAATCATCGGGCCGCCCCTCGGCAAAATCGCGGAAAGCGGATAATTCATCATCATAACTTTGGACAAACGAGTGCGCCATTGTCCCTACGACGGGAATGTCGTAGTCTCTTCCTGCGGCTACATGGCTTGTCGCATCGAAACCGCCAATAACAGCAGCGCGGCTGGCATAGTAGCTTGCAAGCCCCGCGGCTCTACGAAATCCAAAATCAACTAAGGCGCGCTCTTCGGCAACCTGGCGCATTCGGCTGGCTTTGGTGGCGATTAGCGTTTGGAAATTCAAGATATTTAATAGCAACGTTTCCACAATCTGAGCTTCAATCAAAGGAGCTTCTACACTCAAGATGGGTCGCGTTGGAAACACCACATCGCCTTCGCGGGAGGCATAAAGGGTGCCGGTGAAGCGAAAATCCCTAAGATAATTGAGAAATTCCGGATGGAAGCCTTGACGGTGAAGAAATTCAATATCTTTTTCATTAAAACGAAGATTTTCAAGGATAGCAAGTAGATCCTCCAAGCCCGCGAAAATAGCGTAGCCCCCTCCAAACGGCAATTTTCGAAAGAAATAATCGAAGACAGCTGGGTGATTTTTTTTCCCCTTCAGGAAATAAACTTGTCCCATCGCCAGTTGGTATTGATCAGTGTAAGTGCCTGTTAAGTGAAACATTGATGATCCTTTGGAATAAATATACGTCAGTACGTCTTGAATTACTATGCTGTTTTTCCCACGTAGGCGTGGCAAAGGTGGGCAGCTTGACCTTGAGAGGAATCGCCGTAGAATCGAGCATATGAATATCGCGACTTTTCTGACATTTGTGCGTTTATCGGCTATCCCGATTTTTGGAATTTTTTATTTTTTACCTTTTCGGTGGGCGCATCCGGTAGCCGCTCTTATTTTTATCGTTGCAGGAATTACGGATTGGTTAGACGGTTATTTGGCGCGCAGTCTTTCGCAGACGACCGATTTTGGCGCTTTCCTCGACCCCGTGGCCGATAAACTATTGGTGAGTGCTGCCTTGGTTTTGGTGGTTGGTGAGAATTATGTGGCTTATTTAGCCGTTCCCGCCGCAGTTATCATCTGCCGGGAGATCCTTATTTCAGCTTTACGCGAATGGATGGCTGAATTGGGTAAACGCACAAGTTTAGCAGTCACTCTCTTATCAAAAGTCAAAACGCTGTTGCAAATGCTAGCTTTAATATTATTGATAGGGTATGCGCCGGGCTTTCCAGCGGAACTGCTGTGGGGCGGCGTTATTTTACTTTGGATAGCCGCCGTCTTAACCGTCTGGACCATGATCATCTATCTAAAGATTGCCTGGCCAGACTTGACAATGCCCCGTGAACAGTAATAATAGCGGGTCTAGAGGCGGGAATAGCTCAGCTGGTAGAGCACAACCTTGCCAAGGTTGGGGTCGCGAGTTCGAATCTCGTTTCCCGCTCCAGATTTCTTATTTTTAACTCCTTGTTTTAACCTGAAAAAATTAATATAATCAGCAAGTTGCAGAGTTATTATCCCTTTAACCGTCAATTTAGGCTCAATTTATCCGCTTAATCCCATGATGCTGCGCATATTCGAACTTTCCAAACTACTCTCAAAATCACTACGAATAGCCAATGTTTGCTCAACGTCTTTGTACTTCAGTGTAACACGGCCTTCATTATTGAATGCAACCGGTATATCGAGGATTTGATTATGCTTGAACTTCAAATCGAGGTGGGCCTCGGAAGTTAGTAAAAGATCCTTGCGAGCGCAAATTGCCCAAAGGTGTTCGAGATTATTCAAGGTTATTTTTTGCTCTAAGCGTAACGTCACAAATAAAGCAGCAATTGTTTGTTGTGTTGAGAGAACCGAAATAGCTTCATTGTCTTTAAAAAGCGCCTCTTTTAATTCATAAAGCATCCAAGCAATTATTCTTTCGCCTGGCACGGAGCGGCAGGTATCGACTGGATTTTCAAAAAACCTTACTTTAAGTTGACTTGCTTCATTTGAGCTCATCCCTTTTAATTCATCAAAAACGAATTTCGCGGAAGCAAGGAGGTCAAAAAGTAGGTGGAAGTCATTTTGGCTGAAGCGTACCCACTCAAGATCTGTTACCCTTAGCACGGTTTTTTTTCTTTACAGCAATCTATAATTTTGTCAAAAAAAGTCATAAGGGTGACGGTGCTTACATCCTCTCGGATATTCGAATGATTAAAGAAAAAGCTGCCTCTAAACATGGCTTGCGGCATAAAAATTCTCCTAAGTAATATTTTAGAATATAGCGAGGCAGTGTAGCGGGCGAACCTTAAAGAACTCTTAAAAATAATTTTTTTTTAGAAAAACTTTTGGGAGGTAAAAAGGCATTTGACCTAGGAGGCTATTTTCATTTTTCTTTCCGAAAAATTTAATTTTAGCTTTCAGCGCACATTTTGAACCCAAGAAGAATCCATCAATTGGGCCAATTCAGTCGCTCGGCTTTTCACTTCTTCGGCCCATTCACTATTAAGCATTTCCTTCACAGCTTGTTCATAGTCTTGTTTTTCTAGTGCCTGCCACAGATGGGTGAATTTCATTAATCCTCCATAGCCTAAGTTATAGGCCATGTCGAGGATGATGGCTTTTCGTTCGTTATCAAGCGCTTGATAAGCTTCGTGAAGTGAGAGCGCCTTATCAAGGCGTTCGATGTCTTGCATAAGTAAAAATTCAGCCTCGTATTCATGCAGCGGATCGTCTTCGAGATTCCGACCATAGCCGATCGTCCATTTGCCGACGCTGTCTTTGTAAAGATGAGGTGAAAAACCTTCATGTCGTTTGAGGAATTCGAGCGCTTGTTTTGCGTATTCTCTAGTCATTTTCAACTTTTCTCTTATGATAGTAACTAAGCTTCACTCTCTAATATATTCCTTTTTGCCTTAAAAGATCAAGGGATTACAGTACGCGTTAAAAAACGAATGAGTTTCTTTATAGAAAAAATAGATTTATTTATATTTTCCGTTAGTAATTTTTTAGATACGAAATTTTTTATACGGCTTGCCCAATGAAAAACCCCTATAACAAAGATATTTCTAACTTGCTAGTATTACAAAATTATTACGGGGTTGCATGTACACATAATCAATAATACAGTCCGCTATGAACGCATCTGAAATAATTAAAATATTTTATTTGGGTCAACACTTAAACGGAAATTAATATGATAAAGACAGTTTGGGATAATAAAAATTCTATTGTAAAAGCCGCTGACCAATTTGGTACGCCTTTTTATGGCTACGATTCGACGGTGCTTGAAAAAACGTTTAACTCATTAAGAGAAGCGTTGCCAAAAAGCGTTGATATATTTTATTCCATTAAAGCTAACCCAAATATTGCTATTTGTAGTGAATTAAGACGATTAGGCGCTTGTGCTGAATTGTGTTCTTACTATGAAATCCTAGCTGCTATTAAAGCAGGTTTTAATCCGAGCAACATTATCTTCATAGGTCCAGCAAAGTCTGATAAAGAAATTCAAAAATGTTTGGAGTTGGGTGTATATGCCATTGTTTGTGAATCGATAGAAGAGTTTAAACGAATTTCTAATCTGGCAAATCGAGCAGGGAAAAAAGCTCGTGTTGCCTTAAGAATTAATCCATCTCACGTGTCTAAATCAGCTTTATTGAAGATGGGTGGAAAGCCTTCGCAGTTCGGCATGGATGAAGAAATCGTTTTTTCGAATAAGAATTTCTTTTTAAAAATGCCTAACATCAACCTAGTGGGTATCCATGTTTATAACGGTACTCGAATTTTGAAGGCCGAAACCATTGTTGAAAACACAACTTATATACTCAATTTAGCAAACGTTTCAAAAAGAGTGGCATCAATCCTTTGAGATGGTTGATATTGGGGGTGGGTTATTACGCATTGGTCGAGTGTACCATCTATCATTCAGTTATTAAATCAGCTTAAAAAGCTCAAAAAAGAAAATTTTCCCAGCGTTAATTATAGCATCTTTTGCGGAGAAGCGCTGACGCTGGATACAGTAAGACGTTGGAAATTAGCAGCGCCAAATACAACGGTAGATAATTTATATGGACCCACAGAAGCAACAGTGGCAATTACAGGTTATTTATGGAATGAGAATGATCACAATGACCTCGTGCCAATAGGATGGCCGTTCGCTGGCCAAGGCTTTTATCTTCTTGACGAAAGAGGACAAGAAATAAAAGAAGGGGAGGTTGGTGAAATTTATTTGTACGGGAGACAAGTTGCTACGGAATACTGGAATAATCCTGAGTTAACTCAATCGTATTTTACTCATTTCAAAGGAAAAAGAGTTTATAAAACCGGTGATCTGGCTTTATTCGACCCCAAGAAAGGCCTAATATTTAAAGGCAGAAAAGATGATCAATTAAAATTGAACGGTTACCGTATTGAGAAAATAGAAATAGAAAATCGGATTAAAGCTATTTTAAAAACACAAGCGCTAGCGATTGTCGCTTTAAAGGAAACGGTAACTGAGCAAGTGACGTGTTTGATTTGTTTTTTTGTCGAAATAAATTACTCCGATGAGACAGCTAAAAATTTATGCCGAAAATTGCTGCCTCATCCGATGATCCCCAGTAAATTTATAAAACTTTAGCAATTGCCCTATACCAAAAATGGTAAGATTGATTATCAAGCCTTAAGTCAAAACCTCAAAGTCGATAAAATTTAAGTAAAAAAATATGAATTTTTATGAATTTTATAAAAAACAATCATCGATAACTGATCCCAAAAGTTTTTCTTACTTTTTTAAATCGTTGCCTAACGACCCTGCTTCTATTAAAGTAGTATTACAGGGCTTAATTTTACATTTCTGGGACGGCGGATTTTATGAATATAAAATTCCACTAAGACGCCTTTTTGATATTGAAATACGCTACGTCGAAAAAATACTTGAAAAATTAACTCAGTTAGATAACTCAGATTTATCACAAGCGCGGCCCTTGAATAAACGAGTGGTTGGGAGTTGTCGTGATTACGCTACCTTATTTTGTGCTATTTTAAGGCATCATGGCATCCCAGCCCGCACGAGAGTGGCTTTTTCAGCTTTTTATTTTAAGCATTTTAATCACGATGAAGTCGTTTTAGAATATTGGAATGAATTGAAACAAAAATGGTGTTTGGTGGACCCAAGGGTCACTGAAATTCATATTAAACAACAAAAGCTTATTATTGATTTCGATTTATTAGACGTTCCGCGCGATCAATTAATTGTGCCCGGGCTTGCCTGGCAAATGGTGAGAAGGAATCCAGCGCTAGCTGATGAATTTTGTGGGGGGGATAGAACGAAAAATAAAGGGATGTGGTATATTAGGGATCGTTTAATCCAGGATTTTGCAGCATTAAATAGTGTCGAGATGCAGCTTTGGGATGTGTGGGGACTGATGTTTAAAGGCCGTGCAATCGAAAATGACGAAGACCAACTTTTATTTTTAAACCATTTGGCTGAATTAACCCTGGATCCAGAAAAATATTTTGAATCGATCCGAGAACTCTATCAAAGAGACTCGAGAGTCAACGTACCTCAAAAAATTAAGAGTTTTAGCCCAGTATATAAAGAAAAAGAAATTATTTTAGCATTTTAAACTGAGTAGCGTTCATTATTTCTTTCCTTTGAATACTGAACCTAGTAATCCTCGGATAATTTGCCGTCCGATTTGACTGCCTACTGTTCTTGCTGTTGATTTCAAAAGTGTTTCCGCAACGCTTTGACGAGGGCGGCCGGGTGGCCGCTTTTGAATTGGTTTGCTTGTGGGTGCTTGTTTTACTTGCATTCTTTTTTCTAATACTTCATAAGCGGATTCACGATCGATCGTTGTGTCATAAACACCATGTAAAGACGAATTTATTATTAATTTTTCTCGTTCCGCATCGGATAATGCGCCAACGTGGGATTCTGGAAGCATTATTTTGACTTTTTCAACTATTTCAGGACTTCCTGCGCTGTCGAGAAATGAAACTAACGCTTCACCCACTTTTAATTGAGTAATAACTTTTTCTGTAGCTAATTGAGGATTTTGTCTAAAAGTTTGCGCCGCGTTTTTTACCGCTTTTTGATCTTTAGGGGTGAATGCGCGCAAAGCATGTTGTACGCGGTTGCCCAACTGCCCTAATACGCTTTCTGGAATATCTAAAGGACTCTGCGTTGCAAAATAAACGCCGACGGCTTTTGAGCGAATTAATCTTACCATTTGATTTATTTTTTCAAGCAAGATTTTTGGCGCGGAATTAAATAAAAGATGAGCTTCATCAAAAAAGAAGATTAATTTTGGCTTATTTAAATCACCCACTTCGGGTAGTTGCTCGAATAATTCCGATAAAAGCCATAAAAGAAAAGTGCTATATAAACGACCGTCGTTAATTAAGGTGGTTGCATCAAGGATACTAATAACGCCTTTACCCGAGGGGTCTTTTCGTAAGAGATCTTCCAATTTAAGCGAAGGCTCACCAAAAAATTGATCCCCACCACTTTCAGCGAGAGTCAATAAACTTCGTTGTAACGCACCCACCGAACTGCTGGAGATATTCCCGTATTTTATTTTTAGCGATGACGCGTTTTCACTCATCCAGGTTAATAAAGCACGAAAATCTTTTAAATCGAGTAACAACAATCCTTGCTCATCGGCCAAATTAAATGCAGCGTTTATTATTCCTTGCTGAACATCATTCGCATTTAAGAAGCGGCTCAATAAAAGTGGGCCGACTTCGCTAATCGTTGCACGTAACGGATGGCCGCGATGACCGTACAGATCCCAAAAAATAACAGGGCATCCTTGAGGCGCCGGGGGTTTGCCGATGCCCGATAAATCGCCTTTAACATCAGTTGTAAAAACGGGCACCCCCGCTTTTGAAAACTGTTCGGCAGTCCTTTGTAAGGTGACTGTTTTCCCGGTACCGGTCGCGCCCGTGATTAAGCCGTGACGATTGGTCATCGTCAAATTTAAGTATTTAGGAACGCCGGTTTCAGTTTTTGCAATAAGTAACTGTTCCATTGCTTTTTCCTCTTCGTTTACTTAGGCTAAAGCTCAACTTCGCGACAACGTCATTTTTACGGCGCTGTCGCGCCATTTGGCGCTGCCCCTTGGGGGACGCACTCTTATGATAGTGACAAAATAATGAATAGAGTGTCAACTAAGAGTGCTTTATGCGCTTGAAAATAAAAGAAGGGTAGATGGATGAAGGGATGATTAGAGCAAGTTGCTAATGTACTCCAGCTAACGCCCATTGGAACCTCCTTAATCAGCGATCCTAATCTTGACTCTGACAGTTCCTCCTATGACGAACTTAAAATTAGAATTACTGCTACTTAATAAGGTGCGATTGAAAGTGTAGGTTTCCTAAGCCGCCTCGAGGGCCGAGTAGCTAAGTAGCCCGTATGCAGCGAAGCGAAATACGGGAAAACAATAATGTCGTCTATCGTCCCCGTATTTCGCTTCGCTGCATACGGGCTACTCGTTGAAAACCTACACTTTCAATCACAGCTACTTTAAGAAAAATTGTCAGAATTAGGAGGGGATGTTATTATCTTTTCTTCAGGAAGAGGCGATAACATGCGTTCAATTCAAGTTGAAACAAAAACCCTATCATTTTAAATGATGATGTGAAAAGTTTAGAGATTTTGCTGCGCTTTTATAAAGATCTGCACATTGGTTGGAAGTATTATAAAAGCCTTGAGTTTGCTCTCTTAAAAGGATGTAAATCCGTAGCAAGGTATTTCTTAAGTGAAAAATATCTCCAGGTTAAAAAATTCAGTGGCAAACAGGGCTTCTCTTTACTTACAATTGCGACAGAACAAGACGATATAAATTCAATTATGACTTTATTGAAAGTAGACGCAAACCCTTTTTTTACCGCTAAGTACGGTGTTTTGCCTATTTTTATAGCAGCTAAAAATTGGAATGTCAAAATTGTACAACGCTTCTTGGGGTTAGTCAGGTTTGAACTTCAAAGGGATTGCGTTTATAAGACGCTTAAGTTTGCTATCCAATTTGGGCATCTTTCCCTGCAGAAAAATAAATATTTAGCAGTGGTAGATTATTTATTAAATGAAAGTGCATCAAAAGAAGCATTACGAGAACTAATTAAAGGCGGATTAGGCCTCGTTTTGCTTAATGTTGCGGCGGAAGTGGGTGATTTGGATTCAATTATCCTTTTAGCTGAAGCAGGAGCAAACCCTAATTTACGTCATTCGTATCCCTTTTCTCCTCTTAAACTAGCCGCTCGAGGTGGGCATAAAAAAATAGTGAATTGGTTATGGAATTTTAAAAGCGATCAGGGCGAACGACCTTCCGATCTAGAAAAATTTGAAGCACTTTGTTACGCGACAGAAAGGGGTCATTTGAGTTGCATTAAAATACTTATGGATGAGGGTATTAGGGTGAAGCCTCTCAGTAACGATGAGGCTGTTACGCTGCTTGGAGAAGCAGCCGAAAATAAACATCATGAGATTGTGGAATATTTAATAAGCCAAATATCTTTTCTTTTAAGTCCTGCCCAACTTCGAATGATTACCTATATAGCGATAGAGAATGGTTCTTTCGATTGTATCCGAATTTTGCATCGCTATGGAGCTGATTTATTCGCTATTTATCCCGATGGGTCCACGCTACTCATTGTGGCGGCTCGAAAATCGTATGCTGAGATAATAAGCTATTTACTCGAAGTTTTTAATCAGAGTCAAAGCGATATTTCGAAGTGGATTAATTATCAATTACCCACCGGCGAAACAGCTCTTTATTTTGCGGCGGTTCAGGGTGATTGGCAGAGTGTAAGGGAATTAATTCAAGCAGGTGCGATTACTTCTCACGTTTGCGTTGATGGTTTCACGCCTCTTATGGCGGCAGTTTACAACCGTCACATCTTAGTAGTGAATGAGTTGTTGGGCCATGAAGCCCATAACGAAACGATGAAAAGTATTGATCAAGCTGCAAAGGGTTGTCGCTATAAATGGGTAGCGAGAAATCTCACTGTAGAAGAATTTAATTTGATCCGTCTAGGGTCATTAATCGTTTTTGAAAAAAAGGGATTAACATGGTGGCTCCATTTTAGGAATGATAGAAGCGAGATTTGCAAAACATTAATAGAAAATTCTTTGGGGAAAGATTATCTAAAGCAATTAGAAGGTTTAACCTATATAATAAGCGAAGGAGTGACGCTTGAAGATGAAGTTCAAATGGAAGAAATCATTATTTTTAATGGCATCAAGTTGGTAACAAAAGGGGAAACAGCCGTTTATCGAGCTATTAAGAATGGCGATATTCATTGTTTAAGTCGTTTAATAAAAGCAGGTGCTGATTTGCGCTTGGCTTGCGGTGATGGAACGACGCCGTCGATAGCAGCAGCTCAAAATAAAGATTCCACTACCCTACATCTTTTATTGCGTCAGAAGAGCGTCTTGGATACGGTTCCCGAAGTATTTAAAGAGGGGATTAGCGTGGGGTCGACTTTGCTTTTTTTAAGTATTGAGCAAGGTCATTGGGATTGTGTTTATCCTTTATTACGAGCGGGCGCTTGTACAAATGTTCAGGATGAAGGGGAACGGACCCCCTTGAGTATGGCTCTGGAAATCAAAAAATATGATATGGTAATATTGTTGTTATTGTATGGAGGGAAGGTAGCAGAAATTAAAAAAGAACTTGTTTGTGATGAAGAACAACTAGTGGCTGCTTTTAAAAAACAAGCTTTGATTTTTAGAGGTAAATCCTTCCGAAAGCGGTGCATAAATTTCCTTGAGATGATTGAAACGCGCACAGGCGACGTAGATCCTTCGTTACGCCCAATTTTTTACTCAGCGGTTGAAAAAGGAAGTCTCAGAACTTTGAAGGATTACTTAATAGCAAGAACTCATGCTTTACAGCCTAAAATAAATTTGGTTCACTTTTTTCACCTGATCATCCTAAAAATTCCAACTCTTCTCACGAGTCTCATTATACGCGCACGTTAATCTAATTTGTTCGCCAAGTAGCGTGGATTAGACAGTGTAGATAATTTTAGGAAGAAGGTGATATGACAATTCTCATATGTTTGTCACCATCTGACGTTGAATAGTCGAACTCGTATCCTGACGGATAACTTTTAGGAGACTTTTTTTGTCATAAGTACATGTAATGTGGTGCTTGTCTTCTCTCCGCTCTACATGACAGTATAAAGATACAATCTTTGCCTTCAACCAACGCAAATAATTCATCAAGGTCATGAACGAAGTTTTCCAACCCCTGACCTGGTGGATCTTCCCAAACACCAAAGCTAGAACCACGTTGTTCCCAGTCTTTTTAATCTCTTCAGCATTGAGCATTAAAATCACCTTACTTTAAAAACGAGTTTGCCACGCACATGTCCCGTCTCTAATAATTCATGGGCTGTGACTGCTTCAGAAAGCTGGAAGATTCGTGAAATTTCAATTCGTAGTTTATCTTCGCTAACTAATTTCCCTAAATAATGCAGTTCTTCGATATTAAATTGCTTTAACAAACCAAAGGCTCGACGATGCTTCTGCTTAGCTACTTCGATCACTCTGCCTGCGGTAATGGTTGGTACGCTGACAATGCAGCCCGTCTCCTTTAAACAATCAATGGATTGAATACCCACATCACCACCCACTAAATCAATCACTGCATCAACCGGTGTTGAAATAGCTAATAAAAAATCTTCTTCGTGATAATTAATACACTGTTCTGCCCCTAATGCTTTTAAAAATGCATGATTTCGCTTTGAAGCGGTGGTGATTACAGTCGTGCCTTTTTGCTTGGCTAATTGAATGGCTAAATGACCCACACCTCCAGCACCTGCATGAATTAATACAACATCACCTTGCTTCACTTCAGCTTGATTCAATGCTTGTAATGCCGTGAGCCCGGCGGTTGGCAAACTGGCTGCTTGCAGAAAAGAAAGTTTTTCTAGTTTTTGTATAATAGTATCAGGTGATGCACAAACATATTCGGCATAGCAACAAGGATGATCGGGAAAGCCTGCAATCCCCATCACTTTATCACCGATATTAACATTGTTAACATCACTGCCTAACTCGATTACTTCACCTGAAAAGTCATAACCCAATCCAGAAGGCAAATTATTTTTAAGTTTCTTCGCAACAAAGCCACTACCATTTCGCGTTTTGTAATCGATCGGATTGAGACTTGCGGCATGCACTTTAATGAGCATTTGGTTTTTACGGTATTCAGGAGTAGGCGTATCAACTAGTTTTAAAACCTTTGGTGGGCCAAATTGATCAAACTGTATTGCTTTCATCTCTTTCATTTAATTTAGGCAGAATTTTGCAAACGATATAATGCATGCAAACTTAACGGATGATCGTTTGGCAATTTAGACAGATGGAAATCACCAAGCTCATCTCGCTAATCGCAACAAAAGGTTCAAAAGTGCTTTCCTGTCAACTTCGCAAAATCAAACGCTGGGCTTCAAGATATTGTATTGTGTCATTCGATAAATTCACTTTCTAATCAACAAAAGTTATCCACTGCAAAACGCCGAATCGTCCTTTAAATCATCAATAACGACAAATGATTACTCTAAGCACAGGCGTCACCGTTAGCAACTCGATTAACAACAAGTTTCGATATTCCCTTTGGGTGTCCATCCATTCCCAGTGGGAGTTAAGATATTGTTATACTAAACTATCGACTTTATAAAAAGTATCCCTAAGTAATAATAGGGGAGCTAATGGGTGACCCTATATCCTAGCTTGTTGATTTAAAATTGGAAACCTGGTGCCCGGGGCCGGACTCGAACCGGCACGGGATTTAACTCCCGAGTGATTTTAAGTTTCGGAGTTAAAATATAGCTTGTTGATTATATCAATTTTATCGCTCCGGATGCTCCCTGAAATACACGTATAAATGAGGCACGAATGCGCACTCAGTCACGCAAAAGTCACGTAAGGGCGAGTAACTAAAACTTAGCTAAAATAAAGGTGATTAATGCAGATTGTGTTTTTATTTTATGTACACAATCCGCGTAACCGAACGGTTACTGTATGGTGGCTTGGCTAGTTAGTTACGCTAGTCTAGGTTACGAGGGCGCCTTACTTTGCAATCAAAGTTACACAATCTTCTGCAATTTTTTCACGAAATTCTTCAGAAATAGTATTCCAGTCTACGATATCAACTAAAATTGGCAAATCGGAGTTTGAAAATTCAAATTTTAATGCATTTATTGTTTTAATGGGAATTGGTTTATCACCTATGATCACAAGATCGAGATCAGAAAATGTCTTCGCTCGCCCAGTCACATGCGAACCAAAAGCTTTCACCTCTACACCTGACAAATGTTTTTTTAAAATCTTTTTTATGAATGCTAGTGACTTTAAATTTAAATCAATCATTGTTTTGCTCTAATTCCTTGAGCAATACCTTCACTGCTGGCAAAAATTTGATGGCAACATCATAAACATATTTTGCATTTTTTTCATTGTAAGTGCGGGCTACTTGATTACGAGCTTCACTGAATTCAAACCAAGGAGAAGGATCATCAATCAAATTTTTTTTCGCGGCTAAGCGAAACAAATCCTTCTTAGTTCTCGGCTCTGCCTCTTCAGGGCCAATATTTAATTTTATCCAACGCTGTAATAATTTCCAGCCTAACTCATAAGTGTATTCAAAACGTTGAATGACTGAATCACGAACAATATCGGCAGCAATATTTTCAGGAAGGTTGTTGGAATAATCAACCGCTTCTTCAAATGACTTAACTGCCTTCTCTAACCCACTTAGATCTAAAGCCATGTGAACCTCAATATATTTAGTGCCCGCCCTACTCACGTAGGGAACTAGATTCGATAGTACTAGTAAAAATTGATAATCTCAATTGCATGAATAATAGGGCCATGCCTTTACATAGCCCATGTGCTATTGGACCAATTGAATCAGGTTTTAGCGACCCTTTGCTGCATCTTTATCTTTTTTAATTAATTTTTAAATTGGGATTATGGTCATGTAAAGACCATATCATTACCCATAAGTCACAGGCATTTTCCATTTTAAACTTCCTGATCCCGCGCAGGGGTTCAGGCGCGCTTTTAGTGCGCTGCGCACGTAGTGCGTTGGGTCCGCGCCTGCGCGGGAACGATGAGGGGGCGGAGATGACGAGTTTAAGTTTTCTATTATTTTTCTATGTTTTAAAATTGATCAGTTCAACTATTTTACAGATGCCTTCTAGCTTGTTGATTTAAAAGTGGAAACCTGGTGCCCGGGGCCGGACTTGAACCGGCACGGGATTTAACTCCCGAGGGATTTTAAGTCCCGGAGTGAAAATCTAACTTATTGATTATATATATTTTATCGCTCCTGGCACTCCTTGAAATATGCGTACAAATGGACACGAATGCGCACTCAGTCACGCAAAAGTCACGTAAGGAACTAGCCTTGATACTACTAATAAAAATTATTAATCTCATTGCATGAATTTTTAATAAAAATAGGCATGCGTAAAAGAAGCTTTGAAAAATTAGCTCATCATCTGAAACCGGGACATGCCTACCGACGGGGTAGCTTGGTGTCTCATTCCACTACTATCGACCGTGACCTATTGAGGCTTGTTCAAAAGGGCCTGTTAGAAAAAGTAGATGCCGGCCTCTATTACAGACCTCGAGCATCACGGTATGGCGGTTTACCACTTGAAGTGGGGAACTCTAAAGACTAATCTGGCAACCGATGTTCTTAATCATTAATTAGAGATAGATATGGATTCTTTATTTAAAAAAATTTTTGAAAATGAAAAAAAGTTACTTGACCCAAAGAATTATCTTGATGAAATTACTGAATTGTTGGCTGATGATTTTATAGAAATTGGAAGTTCTGGGCATGTTTATTACAGAAATGATGTCATTTTTCAGCTTTCAAATTTAAATATTCAAGAAATAAAGATTTTAAATTTTGAGGCAAAGCTAGTTGAAAAAAACATAGTATTAGTACTATATAAAGCTGAAAAAAAAATTTCAAACTCCAACGTGACTCAAATTTCCTTTAGAAGTTCACTTTGGAAGCGAGTAAAAGGAACCTGGAAAATAATTTTTCACCAAGGGACTTTAGAAACATAAAATAAATTAAGTATTATATCCACGACAGGGAGACACCCTTATCAGCTTGATATAAATTTTTTATGCTCTTTATGTTACTAACTATTCAAAAAGGGGGGCACTCGTTAGTTGTCAAGTTACTCTACCTTAGTAACTTGACAACTAACGAGCGTCCCTTTTCCCTGATAATTGATACTTTTAACTTAAAATATCAAGCAATCCCTGCAAGCAATCTGCTAACGGCAAAAACGTAATACCATCTTTATACTCTTGTTCATGGATACCATAAACCACATAACATTTTGCTTCAGGATAATCTGTTTTAAACGCTTTTAGACCACTTAAATCAGAACGATTAATTTTAGCAGCACGTTTTATTTCAAAAGCAAAAAAACCTTTTTCTCCATACAAAACAAAGTCAACTTCTTTAGCATCACTTGTTCGCCAGTAATTAATTTGATAACCAAGACTGTAATAATCATTAATAGCTCTTATGTGCTGTAAGAAAATTGTTTCAAGCGCAGCGCCATCAATTTCTTCTGGACTATCAAGTAATCCGCGTGGACGTACAGCGCGATAAATACCGACATCAAACAAATAAAACTTAGGATGCTGAATCAATCGACGTTTTGCGCGCCTAGTAAATGCGGGTAAATGAAAACTCATGAGTAAATCATCAAGCAACGAAAAATAACTAACAACAGTTTTTTGTTTAACAGAGCAGTCACGCGCAACAGCTGACATGTTCAACACACTACCCTGAGCTAAACTCGCACTTTGTAAAAAGCGTGCAAAGCTTTCCAAGTTACGCACTAAGCTTTTTTGTAAAATTTCTTCATAGAGATATGTTGAAATATAACTCTGTAAAAACTCTTCAGGATCATCGCTCAAATAAGCTTCTGGTAAACCACCTACCGACAAATATTTCTTAAGGTCAAACGCATCACCTAGCTCAGTGGCAATTAAGGGATATAAATAATAAGTACGCGCTCGGCCAGCTAATAAGTTCACCTCTTTCTGTTTTAATTTTCTTGCACTTGAACCCGTTAAAACAAATTTGTATCCATATGTTTCAATCAAGCGATGCACTTCATCTAAAATACTTGGAACCTTTTGAACTTCATCTAAAACAATCCAACCGCTAAAGTTTTCAGGAATTAATTTTCCCAGCTCACCAGGATTAGCTAAGAAAAAATTCCGCCATTTTGCTTTCAACAAATCAAAATATAAAGCATCAGGCAAATTGCTTTTTAACCACTGAGTCTTGCCTGAACCTCGCGGCCCAAACAAGAAAAAGCTTTTATTAAAGGTCAAAGGTTTCCGCAAGCTTCTAGTAAACATAAAAAAAACTCTCTACTCCCATATCTTTGTATTTTAAACCTAAAAACTCTAAAATACAAAGATTTTTAGAGGTTTTAACTCTAAAATACAGCGTAATTGCTGTAACCTAAGGGATCAAAAATCCCTCAGGTTTTGCTGTTTTTCGTCAATATTTTTTAATAAAATCAATAAGATAAAAATAAAATTAAACACAAGGGAGCTCCCGTAAAGTCCCGCAAACGGGATTTTTAGACACGCATGAAAAGGCGAACGATGAACAGAGCGCACCTTTAACCTACTGATTTAAAAATGGTGCCTGGGGCCGAACTTGAACCGACACGAGATTTAACTCCCGAGGGATTTTAAGTCTCGGAGATAAAATCTAACTTATTGATTATATAAATTTTATAGCTCCGGACGCTCCCTGAAAACACGTACAAATGAGCACTAATGCGCACTCAGTCACGCAAAAGTCACGTAAGGAACTGGACAGTATTGACAGCAATCCTCCCTTGAGCGATAGTTACTTTACACAGTCCACGTAACCGAACGGTTACCGTATGGTGGCTTGGTTAGTTACGCTAGTCTAGGTTACGAGGGCGCTTGATTCTAAGACTAAATCGACCTTTTTTCCCAACATCTTAACCCATCGCTGGGCGTCTTCGCGTCCGCTATATGAACGGCTAATAGCACCAATAACCATGTCAGCTAATTCAATCAAGTGATCTCGTTTTGAATCAACCAGTGTTAACTTTTTAATTGCATGTACACCTAATCCTTCTGTGAGATACTTCCTGAGTTTTTGCTTAAAGTCTTTTGAACCCATGGCGTCTATTTTAATAATGGCATTCTTCAACTCATAGTCGTCAGTTTTTTCTAATAACAGTTTCATGACGTAGCGATAAAATTGAGCATTGTGACTTCGAAGGCGTTGGCTGATAATGCGATTTTTGTCTATCACTATAGCTCTAACAGAAAAATCATATCGTTTGATCGCATGAAAAAAAGATTCTTTTACCGTGGGATGTGATTTATTAAATTTAAATTCAGATTTTATATTCAGCTGGGTTTTGAGATCGCCAATCTTTTTGCTACAAGCCTCAGCTTCTTTAAAAGCAGAAAAAATAACCATTCCGATAGAAAAATATCTTGAAGAGCCCTTGTCGAAGGTGGCTTAATAATTCGCTCATAATAACTCCAATGAGCATATCCCATTTTAGCTTTATTTATTACTGTATCTTTAATACTTTGTGGAACCCACATAGTTTTACAACAATTTTTGAAGTAGTTCACAAATTTTGTATACGGAAAATCCTTCAAATTCTTCGGATCGTTAAATGATATCAACTCAATTTCTTGCATTTTTCTATGCACAATCAAACTAGATAAGTACTTCCATGCTTCAAACGCAAGGTTTCCTTTCATCGACCTTCTAATGCAGCTAGTAATTATATCTACCATTTGTACGCAGCATCATTGTGCGACTGAACATGCTCGATATTTTTCATCATATCCCCCCTAAGTCTGTACAAATCACTTCAACGATTACATCAAATCTTGATATCCATATTAAAAAAGAAGAAACCTCATCTTCATTCAAACTTGAGCTTTTGGCTTCGCCATTTTTATTAATTTTACTTTTTGAAATAAAATTTTTTTCCAAGCTTCAAACTCTACCACCATACGGTAGTATAGGTTGTTAGAAATAACTAATGCTGCAACGCAAGAAACTGATGAACTTTCATCTGGCACACACAAAAAAGAACCAGATTCGTCTAAATATATTCTCATTAAGTTATCTCGCTAAAAATCAACATTGATCTTTCAAAAAAGTAAAATTTGCAAATTCTGACCCTAAAACAAACAACTTCATCAAACAACCAACTCCGCAGCCTCCAGATAAGTCCATTTTGATTTATGCCTTCGGAAGTACGCTTCAGTCATGTTGTCATGAAGTTGACGTTTATCCACAACAATAGCCCTAATAAAAAAATTATGTTCCCTTACACCAATAAAAAAAACGTGCCGGACTGTCACATGTTCGCGTACACGATCTCAAACACACCTTCGGGCGATGATTACGAGCCGCGGGCGTCAGTTTTGAAGATCGACAAGATTTACTCGGACATAAGTCAGGACGCATCACCACACATTATTCAGCGACTGAGTTACTGAATCTCTACGAAGCAGCAAATCGTGTGTGCAAACGCAATGAAAGCTCTCCTACGCTGACATTGCTAAAACGTCAATCCGACTATCAAAAACGAACTGACAATGTCGTGATGATGCATACTCATGCTCACTCAAGTGAACAAAAAAAATGCTAGGTCACGCAAAAGTCACGTAAGGCAAGCTAGCACACATAAATAGTCACTTTAAAAATATCTTATAAGTGATTGTTATGATGGTGCCCGGGGCCGGACTCGAACCGGCACGGGTTATTCACCCGAGGGATTTTAAGTCCCTTGCGTCTACCAATTCCGCCACCCGGGCTCAGAATGAGAGTGGCAAATCCGGTATTTATTCAAACAGATACAGGCTGAGGCCGGAATCGAACCGGCGTACGCGGCTTTGCAGGCCGCTGCATGACCACTCTGCCACCCAGCCATCAGTTTACATACCGGGGTAGGCTGCCCATGTTAGCTTACTCTTACTCTCGACTCAACTATTACTGTTCTGCCAAACCGATGCGGTGCTCGGCGATATTGAAGCTCTTTAATAAAGAGGCGCCCGATTGAAAGAAGTTCAAGCGGTTAGAGCGGTACGGGAATGGTGTTCATTTTCTGTTATCGTGCAAAAAGCTTCAAATAATTTATTTAGCCTCCCGTTGTTAATTCAGGATGGTTCTCCTTAAGCGTATTTGATGATTCGATTAAATTAAATGAATCATCTAATTCTTTTTTTAATGCTTCAGCCGCTATTATTTTTTGTTTTTTAGGGTAACCCGCGTTAAAAAATTTAGCTATATTAGGATGGATCTGATTTCCTTTTTCTTTTCTCAATATTTTTAAATATGCCTCAAATAAGACTACTGTAACATAACGTAAATTATCAGTGTTTTCTCTAAAAAAATCTTTTGAAAAACGATCTAATAGCAATCGTCGGTTGTTAAAGATAATAATGTCCATCAACTCCTTATGGTGTTTATTTTTAATATTTAATTGATTTAAACGGATTAACATCGACTCTGATAGCTGCTTCTGGGTTGAAGATTCTAGAAAGTTTAAATTCTTGTAAGCGTCAGTAAACAAACATTTCACTAATAAATCGAAATATGTTTTTATCGGCCGGGGGCCAATTATTTTCATTTTTCTGAAAACGAGGAGCGCGGAGTTAGAAAATATTTCTTTAATTGATTCGTTGTCAAGGTCCTTTGATGAGTTGATATGAATTTTAAAAGAAATTCTATAATTTTAGGCTGGTGTTCTCCAAGTTCAATGATATTGAAACTAGTGGAAGTTTTTTGTGTTAACACGCGCTTTAAAGTTTTTACACCAATGAATTCTTTATGCTCGGCCATAAAGTTCAAGATACGAAACACAGAATTCTTACGGCTGTTCAAAGACAGCATTAGAAGGTTGAAACCAAATCTGTTCGTATGGCTTAATAATTGAATTAAAGTTTTATCTCCTAGTATTTGTTTATATTTAGATAGAAATTCTAAAACGATGGGTACAACTTCTGGCTGATCTATAACAGCTAAACTGATACTATCAAAATAATCAACATGGAAATAACATCTTTTCGTTACCAATTCTTGTAATAAGTGAGTGTAGTTCACCATAGAGTTTATATTCATTACGGTTAACAATTGGAACATTTGAATTAAGGCGCTGCTGAGTTTTTTATCTTGTTGAAATTGCTGAGTTAAATAAGTAATTATTGAGGGAATTTTTTGAATTAAGGTCTGATTTTTTGTTAATTCTAAATAATAAGTCGGAAATTGAGATTGAATTTCATGTAATTGTTTTATTAAAATCGAATATTTATTCTTTTCTAAAAGAAGGGAAATGTGGCGATTAGCTCTTTCAAATAAATCATTGTGTGAAACAAAAGCCCACTCTGCAGCTTGAGCACAATCGAGCAAATTGCGTGGTTGAGGATTTTTCTTAGAATAGTCTTCTTTAATTAATTTTTGAAAAAAAGCCTGATAAATAAAAGACCAGTTTATGTCACGGATACAACTATTCTCATCAATCACAAAATATTTTTGATCAAGGCTATCGTTGGGAGCTGAGTCCGATGCAGGAAAAAATACGGTAATACAATCAAGAAAATCGTTTGTTTCTCCATTCGTATAGGACTGACCTTCTTCCTTTTGACCTTGATAACCTAATTCGACAAGGAGGCCCTTCAAGGACTCGCCCAAAAGAGAGGGTAGGTGGAAGAGTGTATATTCTTTTTCAAATCTTTTTTGTAACGCGTTCCTTATTTCATTACCAGATAAATGCACTTGATTTGGATCATTTTCTAAATTGGCTTTAATTCCAAAGCCATCCGCCATGGCGATGGTAATAACATAATTCCAAGTATGAACGGCTATTGTTAATGAAAATGCGACTTGCTCAACCAGATGTTTTCGAATATTGTAAAGTAAATGATTCAAGGTTGATGGTTTTTGAAGTGAATAGGTGATTATATTGACACGAATATGAAAACCTTCAGAACATTCTTTAATGTCTTCGAGGAGTTTAGATAGAAGAAGAAGGCGATTACTGCTTGATAATTCGCCTAGTTGTTTATCAAAACGTCCTGTCAAGCGACAGTAAATAAGTTGTAATTGTTCTTTCAATGCCTGCATGGATCTATAGGAAGACGTTTCACCTATATGCTTTTCAAATAAATTTGGACTGAAGTCGCTACGATGATCCAGACATATTTTTGTTAATTCTTCAAGCCAATTATCCGGGATTTCAACTTCCGATAGATTGATTTCTGGGGGCGGAGTGTATTGAAAAACTTTCTCGCTATTTAAATTTCTATCAAACTTGTAGGTTAATAATGGCATTTGAACCTCCGGTTTTTATGAGAGGGGGCCTAAACTTAGCTTATTTTTTAAATTACGTAAAGTAAGTGGGGTGGCGATCAGTTTTTGCCTTTTCGGTTTTTAAAATAGCTAGGTTTGTTCGATAATGTCAATCTTTTGAACTAACGAAAAACTAAGGGTTCGACTCAATCGGAGGTAAGTGGTAATCTTATCTTTATGAATAGAAAGTATTCCTTAGGTTTTTCAACCTTGAACAACGAAGTGGTCATTTCGGAGTTACCGATTAAAGGCGCATTGCCAGAATGACTTTCTGGGACGCTGATTCGAAACGGTCCGGCTAAGTTTGAAGCAGGTAATAAAAAACTGCGGCACTGGTTTGATGGATTTGCTATGTTGCATCAGTTTGCGTTTTAGGATGGGAAGGTCTCCTATGCCAATAAATTCTTGGAAAGCGATGCTTATCGATACGTGAAAGCAAAAGGCAAAATGGGGTATTCCGAATTTGCTACTGATCCTTGCCGCTCTATCTTCAAACGTTTTTTTCAAGCATTCTCTCCACGCCCTACCGATAATGCTAACGTGAATGTTTCTATGATCGCTGACAAATTTGTAGCGCTTACGGAAACACCTATGCCGATAGTATTTGATCCTCAAACCCTTGAGAGAATGGGCGTTATTAACTACGAAGATAAGCTAAAAGGAAATCTGACAACCGCCCATCCTCATTATGACTTTGAAACAAAAGAAGGGATTAATTATCTAACTGTTTTTTCTGCCAAAAGCACTTCCCAGATCTATCGTGTTTCGCATCATTCAAAAACAAGAGAATTATTAGGCTCAATTCCTGTAAAAGAACCTGGATATATGCATAGTTTCGGAATGACTCAGAATTATGTGATATTGGCGGAATATCCTTTTTTCGTAAATCCATTGAACTTATTGTTAAACGGGAACCCATTCATCGAAAATTTTAACTGGAAGCCGAATAAAGGCACTCATTTTTATTTGCTGGACAGAAAAACAGGAAAGTTCCAAAACTATAAAACAGAATCTTTTTTTGCTTTTCATCATGTTAACGCCTTCGAAGAAAATGATAAAGTGATCGTCGACATTATCGCATATCCAAATACAGACATTATTCAATCCCTCTATCTTGACGTCTTGCATGGTGAGACAAACAAAAATATCGTGTCCGCTGGTGAGCTTAGACGTTATGAAATAAACTTACTTGATTCATCCGTCAATTATGTGGTCTTATCAGAAGAACCTATTGAACTTCCTCGAATTAATTATTTCTTATCGAATACAAAAAATTACCTTTTTGTTTATGGAGTAGGTTCAGATAAAAATGATCCCAATAATTTCCTCAATCGCTTACTGAAAATTGATGTCCAACAAAAGGCAACCAAAATCTGGAAAGAAACAATGTGTTATCCAGGCGAGCCTGTTTTTGTTTCTTTACCAAACGCAAAAAAAGAAGATGATGGTGTTATCCTTTCGGTAGTTTTAAATGCTCAAAAAGGAAATTCATTTTTGCTCATATTGGATGCTGTTTCCTTTAAAGAAATAGCAAGGGCTTCGGTTCCTCACCATATTCCTTTTGGGTTCCATGGCCAGTTTTACAAATAAAACGTAGCGAAATACGGGAATTTCCCGTATTCCGCTACGCTCCATACGGGCTACTTGTAAGCTTTAGCGTTGGCATAAGCTTCCCAGAAAATAATATGTTCGGGTTTTACATGTTCAGCGAGGTACTCCAATGCGGGATTGATTTTGTCGACTTGATCAAAAAATTCAAGCGTAATCGGTAAATGAAGTGATAGGTCAATCCAAGAGGCTGAGCAACTACCCGTTTCTCGATACCCGCTAATTCCTCTAAATACGGTAATCCCGCGGATATTTGCTTGGTTTTTTAAATAGTCAATTAAGGTTTTAACTAGTTTTTCAGATTCGGTCAAATAAACCCGAACGACAATAACTTTAATGCGGTTCATAATTGCCTCCCAATTAAAACGCCTAACCAGGCGCCTGCAATACAAAGAGCCACACTCAATACACATTCAGCGCCGCCCCAAAGTAGTGGCCAGCTTCAATTAAGTTAAAAGTTTCAATTGAAAATGACGAGAAAGTGGTATAACCACCCAAGAAGCCAATTAAAAGAAGTGAGCGTCACAGTTGAATATTCCCACTCAATCGCTCTAGAATAAAAATAAATAATATTCCCATAAGTAATGAGCCGGTAATGTTAACAATTAACGTGCCTATAGGAAATTGTTTACCCATTAAGAGGTACATCAAGTTCGATACCCCATAACGTGCAACGCCGCCGGCTCCGCATCCTAAAAAAATGAGTAGCACATTCATTCAAAACCCCAATGACAGAATCTTTATAGCATTTTTTGTTACCTTTTGTAATACTTCAATGAGATCAAAATCAATATTAAGCGGCGGTAGCCAATAGAGTGTATTCCCGATGGGGCGCAGCAATACCCCTTGTTTTACAGCCTCTTGATACACTTCGTAGCCTAAACGGAGACGACCCGGTTGGGGAATTAAATCAGCAGCAACAAGAGCGCCGATGCCTCTTACATTTTCTAATTGGCCTGTTTCTTGCGCAACTTGAGTCATCTTTTCTAGCATGAATTTGCCCAATTTATGAGCTCGTGCACATATTTTTTCTTCAGAAAAGACTTTTAATGTAGCCAGTGCCACGGCGGCGGCTAACGCATTTCCAGAATAAGTATGGGAATGCAAAAAGGCTTTTCCTGTTTGATAATCGTCATAGAAAAGCTGATAGATTTCATCTGAGGTTAGTACAGCGCTGAAAGGCAAGTAACCAGATGTTAACCCTTTTGAAAGGCAGACAAAATCAGGAATAATTCCGGCATGCTCGCACGCGAGCATTTTCCCCGTGCGGCCTATGCCTGTCATGATTTCATCGGCAATGAAGTGAATGTGATTATTTTTAGCCCACTGAAACAATCGCGCTAGAAAATCTTGGCTATAAATTTTCATACCGCTGGCGCCTTGGACAATCGGTTCTACCAAAATAGCGGTTGCTGTTTCTGCGTGGGGTTCGAATAAACGTTCAACCGTGTCCCAGTGTGCTGAACAGTCGTTCCATTCTGGAGCTTGCGTATTCAGCACATAAGGAATTGATTCGATAAAATAAGGTTCAAATAGCATCGTCGAATAAGGCGCTCGATAAAGTCCAACGTCACTGACGCTTAAAGCACCGACCGTTTCACCATGGTAGCTATTTTTTAAAGCAATAAATTTCTTTCGCTTTTTATTGCCCTGAATAATTCTTGAATGTAAACTCATTTTCATTGCAATTTCGACCGCGCAAGAGCCATCGCCTGCGTAAAATACTTTATTTAAACCGGGCAAAAGAGCGGCCAATTGTTGGGAGAGCGCTACAATAATTTCATTAGTGGTATTAGCAAAAATAACATGCTCGAACTTTTCTAATTGCTGTTTTAAAGCTTCTTTTAATTTAGGGTGGTTATGGCCTAATGATTTGCACCACCAACTGGAAATCGCGTCAATTATCTTTTGGCCATTGCTGAGTTCAATATAGCTTCCATAGGCTTTTTTAATAATAAGTGGCTTAAACTGCTCGTAATCTTTCATTTGGGAGCAGGGGTGCCAAACGTGTTGGCTGTCTAACCTCTGCATATCGTTTTCTAACATTTGGTTAACCCTTTTTAATTTTTAGGTTGACTGAGTGAAAAGAGTAACATAAACTTTTTTTAGTGCAAATTGGGCGGTTATTTCTATTTAAGGATTAAAACGCAACCATCTTATTACCCTAGGTGGTAAAGACTAAAAAAACTCAAAGCCCGTCATTCCCGCGCAGGCGGGGATCCAGCGCACACGTGCGCAGCGCGCCGAAGGCGTGCTAGATTCCCGCCTGCGCGGGAATGACGAAGCTAAAATTGAATGATGAGGCCTAAAATTGAAATGGTTGTGACTGGTGGGAAATGATATGAATTCAATTGCTGCGGTTAATCAAGTTGAATTATTTTTCTGAAATTCTATTAATTTGGGGAGAAGGATAAATGAAGGGAAGAAATTGGAATCAAGCATCCGTTGCTAAATTATTTGAGTTACCTTTTTTTGAATTGCTTTACAAAGCGTATGAAACACACCGATCGCATTTTGATGTGCGGGACATGGAGCTGTGTACGCTTTCCAGTATTAAAACAGGAACGTGTCCTGAAGATTGCGCCTATTGTCCTCAAAGCGGTCATTATAAAACTGATGTTGAGAGGGAAAAATTAATTAACCTTGAGGCTGTCTTAGAGCAAGCTAAAGTAGCAAAAGAAAACGGCGCCCGGCGTTTTTGTATGGGGGCTGCATGGCGAAGTCCGCCGAAGCGCGAATTACCTAAAGTGCTTGAAATGATCAAATCGGTTAAAGCACTGGGTTTGGAAACCTGCGTAACCTTGGGAATGTTAGATCAGGAACAAGCGCTCCAATTAAAGGAGGCCGGTCTCGATTTTTATAATCATAATCTCGACACTTCGCCTGAATTTTATAAAAAAATCATTACCACACGCACATATCAAGATCGGATGGAAACGTTGAAAAACGTGAGAAATGCAGGCATTAATGTTTGCTGCGGCGGAATTTTAGGAATGGGTGAGTCTCGAGCAGATCGAATTCAACTTTTATTAGAACTTTATCAATTGCCAGAGCCGCCCACTAGTATACCAATCAATCAATTAATACCCATTAAAGGAACGCCACTGGAAAATACAAAAGCGATTGATCCTTTTGAGTTTATAAAAACGATAGCGATCACTCGTCTTCTTTTTCCTACATCGGTAATACGATTATCCGCTGGGCGTGAAGCAATGAGCGATGAGTTGCAAGCTTGGTGTTTTATGGCTGGGGCGAATTCCATTTTTTACGGTGATAAGCTATTGACCGCCAAAAACCCCGGCCAAAATCGCGATGTCAATTTATTAAAAAAGTTAGGATTAAAAGTACCCGTTTTAACTGAAGAATATGCTTGCTACTGATATTAAAAATAAGCTTCAACGCCATACCCAATCTGCTCTTTTACGTAAACGAATTGTCGTCGCAAAACGTAAAGAAGCGTGGGTCAATATAAACGGCAGAGATTGTATCAATTTCTGTAGCAACGATTATTTAGGATTAGCGAGTCATCCAGCGGTGAAAGCGGCTTTTATTAGCGGCATTCAACAATATGGAGCAGGTAGCGGTTCTTCGGCTTTGATTTCAGGTTATTTTAAGCCACAACAAATGCTAGAAGAAAAATTTGCCGCATTTTTGAATCGGGATCGCGCTATTTTTTTTAATTCGGGATATTTAGCAAATTTAGGGGTGATGACTTCATTGGCTGATCGAAAACAAATTATTTTTTCTGATAAATTGTGCCATGCCTCGTTATTGGATGCGATACAACTTTCAAGAGCGAAACATTATCGTTATCCACATCAAAATTTTGAGCAACTCAAATTTTTAATGTCTTCCAAAAGAGCCCATTTTTTACTGACGGAAGGTATTTTTAGTATGGAAGGCGATATCACACCGTTGCCATCAATAATTGATTTGATCTCAGCCCAGGATATTTTGCTTATCGTTGATGATGCTCATGGGATTGGCGTTTTAGGTAAAAACGGTGGTGGCATTTGCGAATATTGGAATCTGACTCAAACGGAGCTCCCTTGTTTAATAACCCCTTTGGGGAAAGCGTTTGGTTGTGCTGGTGCTGTTGTTTCGGGTCGTAGTGACCTTGTCGAGGCGGTATTGCAGTTTTCACGAAGCTATCGCAATACTACTGCTTTACCGCCCGCGCTAGCTATAGCGATTTTGCAATCGCTTGAAATTATTCAAACAGAGACTTGGCGTCGTGAAAAGCTCACCGCACTTTCTCAAACCTTTATCCAGTATTCTAAAAAGAATGGTCTGAAATTAATATCGGATGATCCAACACCAATTAAATGCTTACAAGTTTCTGATAATAAAAAAACGCAAATCATTCAAGAGGCTCTGATTAATTTTGGTTTTTTTGTCTCCTGCATACGACCGCCGAGCGTGCCTGCGGGTAGTGCGAGAATTCGGATTTCTCTTGGTTGTTTCCATACAGAAACTCAAATCGTGCAACTGCTTGATCGATTGGCTTCGTTGTTATGTTAAGTGAACCGATTGTTTTTATTTCTGGGTGGGGGTTTCATGCTTCTTTGTTAAAAGAAAATCCGTACCTTGAAAAAAAAATTATTTTAATTGATTTGCCTCGGTTGAGTGAATTGACGCTTGAATCTGTGGTAAATTATTTATTGCCTCAAATTCCCGATAAATCAATTATTTTAGGGTGGTCGTTGGGTGGATTAATCGGAATTCAATTAGCTTCTCAATTTCCCGGAAAAGTCAAAAAACTTGCTTTGATTTCAAGTTCACCGCGCCTTGCCGCTGACGCTAATTGGCCTGGAATTAATAAAAAGGACGTCGAACGATTTCTTATTTTAGCTAAAAAAGATTTTAATAATTTGTTCGATTATTTTTTGTCTTTGGTTAATTATCCCAATAAAGACTTAGCTTTTAAAAACCAATTAATCAAAAATGCCGTTGATTTTGAAAGAGATAAAAATTGTTTGAGAAATTATCTTTCAATTTTATTTGAAACAGATCTGCGTGAAGAATATAGCTGTCTTAAAATTCCTCTATTCCATCTATTCGGGGAAAAGGATGCAATTTATAAAGTGGATTCAAAAGCGCTTGCCGGTTTAAATAAACACTCCGAAATTCATTCACTCCCTAAAGCAGGACATCTCCCTTTTCTGACTCATGCCCGGGAGTTTTATGATCGATTAATGCGGTTCGTTAATGATGGTTAATTCGTTAAAAAAGCGTATCCAGCGTTCGTTTAATAAAGCGTTTGACACTTACGATGATCATGCTTCGATTCAACGCGAGATTTGCAAGCAATTACTGAAACCATTGAAAGAGATGCGTATTCAAACAAAAATTATTGCAGATTTTGCTTGCGGAACTGGTATCAGTACTAAAGCTGTTGCCGATTCTTTTCCTTATCAAAATCTCTATGCTATTGATTTTTGTGAAAAGCTTTTGATACAAGCCAAAAGCAAGTTAAAAGAATCTAACGTTGAGTTTATATTAGCGGATTTTGAAACCAATGTGTTCCTTTGCAATTCCTTAGATCTTATCTTTTGTAATATGGGTTTTCAATGGGCTTTGGATCTAAAACAGACTTTTTTTAGCTTATTTTCGCAATTGAAGGCATTTGGTGTGCTTGCTTTTTCAGTTCCATTGCTAGGGACCTTCTGTGAATTAAGGAATGATTGCCGAAATCCCTTTTTAACGCTGCAATCAATTGTCCAGTTGTTAAAGGCTGTGGGTTTTGAGCTGCTTACTGCCGATGAAAAAATTTTTACTGATTCATTTGAATCGCCATTAGATGCTATTCGATCAATTAAATCCATTGGTGCGAACTGCTTACTTTACCCGAAAAGAAACAAAGGCTTGTCACCGATGCCAATAGAAAAGAATAATACTGATACAACACTCACTTATCACATTGGATTTTTTATTGCGAAAAAGATAATACAATGAAATTCTTTATTACAGGAACCGACACAGGGGTGGGAAAAACATACGTTAGTACTTTGTTGCTGCATCAATTTAATAACAAGGGTTTTTCAACTTTTGGTATCAAACCTATTGCTTCAGGTTGCCGCAAGATCAACAATAAACTTCACAATGATGATGCACTGGCATTGCAAAAAGTCGCATCCATTAAAACGACTTACGAGCACGTTAATCCGATTGCGTTAGAACCCCCCATCGCGCCACATATCGCCGCGAAATTGAATAATCAAGTTTTATCAAAAAACGATCTAGCAAAAACGATTAATCAAATTTTTAATCTCCCCGCTGATGTGTTTATTGTAGAGGGGGCTGGAGGGTGGTTTGTACCCTTAAATGAAAAAGAATTCCTATCAGACCTAGTAAAATTACTTAAAATACCTGTCGTTTTAGTTATCGGCATTAAATTAGGCTGCCTAAATCATGCTTTTTTAACCGCAAAGGCCATGTTGCGGGAAAAAATACCCTTGGTCGGCTGGGTCGCTAATTGCATCGAGCCGGATGTTCTTGCTATGGCCGAAAATATTCAAACATTAAAAAAAGGAATAAAAGCGCCTTGCTTAGGAGTGATTCCTTATGACGGTACTGTTGAGGATCTCTCTATTCAGCCGTTGTTAGATCATTTTAATAAAGTCGTGTCGCCAGAAGAGAATATTCGTTCAGAACCATCTGAGAGTTGGACGGTTAAATAACCCTGTGGATTAATTCCCAAGCTTTTGCCTTGGAGCTCTTGTCGGCCGGATTTTAATTGAATTTGCTTGTTAAGTAGATAGTCTTTGGTTTTCCATGAGGCCAAAAATTCGTTAAAACCTTTTTTTTCAAAACAATCAATGCAGTTAACCAATTGATTAATTAATGCAGCACAAAGCTGATTCCGATCTTGGTCCGTGGCAGTTAAATTTTTAATGGAAATCCAGGGTTGATTGATTTTGTCCTGTTCTTTTTCCATGTTTACATTAAGGCCAATTCCAATAATTGCTGAACAAAAGCCATGCGTTTCCGCCTCAATTTCAATTAGAATGCCGGCTAATTTTTTATCCTCACAAATTATATCATTGGGCCATTTAACAAAAATGGGTTTTGTCAATGGGCAGTTTTCTTCAATGGCATTACAAACGGCTAACCCGCAAACCAGGCTTAAACCCGCGAGTTCGCTGACATCTTTATGGAATGGATATTTTAAGGATAAATAAATATTTTGCCCAAAAGGCGAGTGCCAGGCGCGTTGGAAACGGCCCTTACCTTGAGTTTGCATTTCAGCTAAACAAATGTTTAGTTGTTGAGGGTGGTTCACCCGTTTTAAATACTCGTTGGTAGAATTAATTTGCTCGAATAAATCAATCCGGACCGGTTCTGCTTGAACCGCATTTTTAATTTTTTGTGGGTCGAGCAACAGAAAGGGCCGCTCTAAACGATACCCTTTGCTTTTATCGGCGGTGATGGGAATCTCATATTTTTTGAGTTTTTGGACGGTTTTCCACACCGCCGTTCGGCTGATATTCAAGGCCTGGCCGATGGCGGTTCCGGGGTGGAAGCGCCTGTCATTGAGAAGCGCTACGATTTGAGCGAGATGATTTTGAGAATTTTTCATGGTTGGGAAACCAGATCTTTGTAAAGTAGCCTGTATCGCTGCGCTTCATACGGGTTACTTCTATTTTTCTACAGCGCTAAATGGTACACTATAAAGCGTTTTTTTAGTATAGTTAACCCCTTATGATAAGACCTCTGGCTCTGTATGTAGGCTTGCGTTATACGCGGGCAAAACGCCGCAACCACTTTATTTCCTTCATCTCCCTGGTGTCCATGTTAGGGATCGCGCTGGGGGTGGCCGTGTTAATTACGGTTTTGTCGGTGATGAACGGCTTTGATTATGAGATCCGCACCCATTTCTTCGCCCTTGCCCCCCAAGTAACGGTCATGACAGGGCAAAATATCGAAAAAACCTGGCCTGAATTACAGAAAACCATCGCTTCCAATCCCGAGGTGGTCGCCTCAGCGCCGTTTGTCACGGGGATGGGTTTACTAAGTAACGAAGGAATCGTTAGCGGAGCCACTGTCTTGGGCGTGGTGCCTTCGCAAGAGAAAAAAGTGTCCCAACTTGATGGGAAATTAGTGGGAGGTAAGTTAAGCAGCTTGAATCCCGGGAGCTATAACATCATTCTCGGGCGCAAACTGGCCGATCAATTGGGGCTTTCCATCGGCGATAAAGTTAGCCTATTCACCCCGCAAACAACGACAACCCCTTTGGGGATTTTCCCTCAATTTCGCCGTTTCACCATTAGTGGCATTTTCAGTACCAAAAGCGGTTTCGGCTTTGATGCCGGGATTGCTTATATCAACATGCAAGACGGCTTTAGGTTATTTTCGCAAGGCGCAAGTGGGCTGCATATTAAAATAAAAAACCTTTATCAGGCACAGTCGGTCACTCAGCAGTTGCAAAAACTGCTGCCCGGCGAATTTATCGTAACGAATTGGACAGAACAATTTGGTTCTTTTTTTAAAGCCATTGCGATGGAAAAAACGATTATGTTTGTCATTTTATTATTGATTGTCGGCGTGGCTATTTTTAATTTGGTGTCTACGTTGGTGATGGTCGTTAATGACAAGCGGGCAGATATAGCAATTTTACGCACGTTGGGTGCCAGTCCTCGTACGATTATGTCCATATTTGTTATCCAAGGGGCTATTGTTGGAATTGTTGGGACGCTGATTGGGGTTATTGGTGGCGTTATTTTGGCGGTAAATGCAACCGCGATTGTCAATGGTATTCAACAAATTTTTCACGTGCAGTTTTTAAAGAGTTCGATTTACTTTGTGAACTTTCTCCCGTCGCGTTTACAATGGCTCGACGTTCTCAATGTTTCCCTTATTGCATTCGCTTTAAGTTTAATTGCAACAATTTATCCGGCGTTCATCGCTTTTCGAACCGAGCCGGCGGAGGCATTGAGATATGAATAATGCGCCGGTCATTCATTGCGAAAAATTAAGTAAAACCTATGTCGAAGGGAAATTGCGTGTGCCGGTATTGCATGAAGTTGAATTTTCCGTAGCTCCCGGTGAACGTATTGCTATCGTCGGCGCCTCTGGTGCTGGCAAATCGACTTTTTTACAATTATTGGGTGGGTTGGATAAGCCTTCCAATGGAAAAATATGGGTGAATGGGAACGATATCAATCAACTCTCTGAACGAGAAAAAGGACTATTACGTAATCAACATTTGGGGTTTGTGTATCAATTCCATCATTTGTTGCCAGAATTTAACGCATTAGAAAATGTATGTATTCCTTTATTAGTGCGTGGCGGGATCAAACCCAAACACGCAAGACAAAAAGCCTCGGCCTACCTTGAAAAGGTTGGCTTAAGTCACCGTCAAAAACATCGCGTTGGTGAGTTGTCCGGTGGAGAAAAGCAGCGCGTCGCTTTAGCGCGCGCTTTAGTAACCGAGCCATGTTGTGTTTTGGCGGACGAGCCCACCGGTAACCTCGATCAAAAAACAGCGGAACAGGTAGCGGATTTAACCTTACAGTTGAATCGTTCGTTGAATATTAGTTTTGTCATTGTGACGCATAATCGTGAATTTGCCGACAAGATGGACCGTGTATTGCTATTAGACAAGGGGCAACTGCAGTCAGAGTCAGAGAGAAATCATTGAGGCAAACACGTCGTTATTTCATTGACCGCCATGAAGGGGGCGAACGCATTATTTTGGTGCACATCGATTTCCCGACGACTCAACCTGACTCTCTAAGCGAATTTAAAGAATTGGCGCATTCATCAGGGGGCGATGTTTTAACCGTAGTGAAAGGAAAAAGAAATCAACCAGAATCTAAATATTTTGTGGGAACAGGGAAGGCAGAAGAAATTCAGCAAACGGTGCATGATTTCAATGCAGATTTAGTTTTATTTAACCACGAATTATCCCCCGCCCAAGAGCGTAATTTGGAAAAATTATTTCAATGCCGCGTTTTAGACCGAACGGGGCTAATTCTCGATATTTTTGCTCAACGTGCGCATACTTTTGAAGGTAAATTACAAGTCGAACTGGCTCAATTAAAACACCTCAGCACCCGGCTGGTGCGAGGGTGGGGCCACTTAGAGCGACAACGGGGTGGGATCGGTTTGCGTGGGCCGGGGGAAACACAGTTAGAAACAGACCGACGTTTAATTGGCGGTCGGATAAAAATGATTAATAAACGGCTGGACAAAGTTGTCCGTCAGCGTCAGCAAGGTCAGCGAGCCAGAAAACGATCCGCTGTTCCAACCGTTTCTTTAGTAGGCTACACGAATGCAGGGAAATCGACTTTATTCAATGCGATCACCGAAGCCAATGTCTACACAGCAGACCAACTTTTTGCAACCCTAGACCCTACTTTTCGCCAACTCGAACTGCCGACACTGGGTAAAATTATTTTAGTCGACACGGTGGGATTTATTCGCGATCTTCCTCATGATTTAATTGCAGCATTTCGCGCAACGCTTGAAGAAAGTCGGCAAGCGGATTTATTATTGCACGTGGTCGATGCCCATTCGCCAGATTCATCAGTTATGCTCGAAGAGGTTCAAAAGGTATTAGAAACAATCGGCGCTGAAGAAGTACCTCAGCTATTTATTTATAATAAAATCGATTTGCTTGAGTCGAGAAAACCACGGATTGATTATGATGAAAAAGGAAAACCTCGTCGTGTGTGGTTATCAGCGTTGACCGGAGTAGGAATCGATTTGTTGAACCCAGCGATTGTCGAATTATTGGGGGATACCATACTGACTTGTGAGGTAACGCTCGAAGCGAATGAAGGCAAATTGCGTTCGACGTTATATAAAATGGGTGTCATTAAAGCCGAAAAAATTGACCCCGAAGGCCACATCCAATTGACGCTCGAAATTCAACGAAAAGATTATCAACGTCTTTTTGAATATCGTGCTCGACCTGTGGCTTGCGCGAAGAGAAGCCAAAGACGCACGCGCGACGTCCTTCGGGTTCCCGCGGCCAAGCCACGGGATGACCAGATCTAAGTCTTTAGAAGGAGTAGTAAATGAATATCGTTATTCTAGGAACACAATGGGGTGATGAAGGTAAAGGCAAAATTGTTGATATGCTAACTGAAGACGTGGCTGCAGTCGTGCGTTTTCAAGGGGGGCACAATGCAGGTCATACGTTAATTATCGATGGTGAAAAAACCATATTGCGTTTAATTCCTTCCGGGATCTTGAGAGAAGGCGTTTTGTGTTTGATTGGTAATGGGGTTGTTTTGTCTCCCCCTGCGTTAATGGAAGAAATTGAAGAGCTAAATGCAAAAGGAATACCCGTGACGGAGCAGCTAAGAATTAGCTCGGCTTGTAATTTATTATTGCCTTATCATGTGGCGCTGGATAAAGCGCGTGAAGCTGAGTTAGGCACCAAAGCGATTGGTACGACGGGTCGAGGTATCGGTCCTGCTTATGAAGATAAAGTAGCGCGACGAGGCATTCGCGCGATGGATTTATTGCATCCCGATCAGTTATTGGAAAAAATTAAAAAAGCCACGGCTTATCATAATATTCAATTAGAACATTATTATCATCAAACGCCACTGGATTATCAGAGTATTTATAATCAATTAATGGAATTTCGTGAAAAAATAAAACCGATGATCGGTGATGTTTCAGCACTTTTGGGTAATCTGCGAAGGCAAAATAAACATATTATTTTTGAAGGGGCGCAGGGGTCGTTGTTGGATATTGATTTGGGTACGTACCCTTATGTGACTTCTTCAAATACCACTGCAGGCAGTGCCGCGACAGGCAGCGGCTTTGGGCCATTGTATTTCGATCGTGTGCTGGGTATTACGAAGGCTTATGTCACTCGCGTTGGCGCAGGGCCATTTCCTACCGAATTAACCAATGAGGAAGGAAAAAAAATGGCGAAGCGTGGCAATGAATTTGGTTCAGTAACGGGTCGTCCCCGCCGGTGCGGATGGTTTGACGTAATTAGTATGCGTCGAACGATTCAAATAAATAGTTTAACGGGCATTGTATTAACTAAACTTGACGTGTTAGATGAATTTGCCAAGATCCACTTATGCACGGCCTATCGTTGCGATGGGGAGGTAGTTAATGAACCGCCTTTCGATCAATCGTTATTAGAATCGTGTGAACCTGTATATGAAGAAATGCCGGGTTGGCAAACATCCACTTACGGCTTAACCGATTACAGCGAAATGCCAAAAGAAGCGCGCAATTATATTTCGCGACTCGAAGAACTCTTGGGAGTCCCGATCACCATTATTTCCACTGGCCCCGATCGTAAGCATACGATCGTTCGCCAGGCGGTTTTTAACCAAGTCATTACTGCAAAAGGATAGGGGTTCCCGTATTCCGCTTTGCTCCATACGGGCTACTTGGCGACAGCGCTTGTGGTATCCTCAGAAGTTTTAGGTTTTCGCTGATGGTCCGGCGAACAGCCGATGACAAATAAACAAGTTAACAAAATCACCAGAAAACGTTTCATCAAAATTCTCCTTAATAAAGTTTTAGCGCCAGATACACATAATGATCGACAAGCAGGGCAGTAAATAGAAGCATCAGATACCAGATACTGTACTGGAATGTCCGCATAGGTATTTCCTTGCGCTGACTAGTCAACAAACGAATGGCCCAATAAAGAAAGCCTAAGTTTAACAGACAGACGCTGGAAAAATAAATCCATCCGGATGTCATAATCACAAAAGGTAAAAAACTAATCGCTGTTAATAATAGCGTATAGAGTAGGATATTAATTTTGGTATAAATGATCCCATGCGTATTCGGCAACATGGGAATATTGGCCTTAGCGTAATCATCAATCCGGTGAATAGCCAGCGCCCAAAAATGCGGGGGTGTCCACAGGAAAATGATAAGTAATAAAATTAAAGCGGGCGGATCGATGTGGCCAGTTACGGCCACCCATCCTAAAAGTGGTGGCGCGGCGCCTGCTAAGCCGCCGATAACGATATTTTGCGGAGTGGCATGTTTTAAATAAAGCGTATAAAAGCCAGCGTAACCAATCAAGGTAATAAAAGTGAGTAAGGCGGTCAGTAGGTTTACAAAAGCGATTAAAATAATCATCGATAAAATACAAAGGATGGCTGCGAAAATAGCGGCGTTTTTTCGGTTGATTTTCCCTTGCACAATGGGGCGCCGATAAGTTCGTCGCATTAATTTATCGAGATGATGTTCGAGCAAGTGATTAATCGCTGCGGCAGAAGAAGCGGCAAGCGCAATTCCTAAGTTACCAAATAAAAAAACGCGCCACGATACAATGCCGGGGCTGGCTAAACACATCCCGACAATGGCCGTTAATAACATTAATAAAACAACGCGGGGTTTGCAGAGCTGAAAATAATCCCGCCAGGTTGCGCTTGTCTGTGTTGTCGATACGATTTCAGTTCGCGTTCTCATTTCTGCACCTGAGTGACGTTGTTATGTTTTTGGTAAAGTATCAGGGTGGCTGGAAACGCCATAATGACGAGTATGATAAAAGGAATAATAGTCCAGAAAATTTCAACGCTGAGACGTTCATGAAAATTGGCAGGAACGGCGCCTCTGGATTTGCGAAATTTATAGAGAATAGAAATCATCGCTCCAAAGGTAAGAATACTCACAGCGACGCAAATATAAAAAACAATCATGTGTAATTCGAATATGCCGCGAGACAGCGATAACATACTGTCTATCTCCACTGTATGTCGTCATCCCGTAGTAACTCAGCGGAAAGTATTCACTTCTAGATTCCCACCTTTGGTGGAATGACGTATTTCTGAATTCAAAATTAGATATTGTCTGCGGTGTCATTAAAACATATCTGAGCAATTTTACAAGGTGAAAAAACGTAAAACCCGTCGTCCCGCACAGGCGAAGACCCAACGCACACGTGCACAGCGCACCGAAGGTGCGCCAGATTCCCCTTGCGTGGATGACGAAGCCTAAATTGAAATGGCGGTAACTGGTAGAAAATGGTACGCTCCTCGGGGCGAGGGCTAGGAAAAAGGGGTTATTGTTAAACCTTTCCTTGCCTACGCAGCTTCCCAAGCCGCTTATCAATGCGCCCCCGCTTGAGCGTCGATAACCGATCAAGAAAAATAATACCATTCAAATGGTCCAACTCATGCTGGATGCACTTCGCCATAAACCCATCCGCTTCAAATTCCACCGGCTTGCCATAACGATCCCGCGCCCGCACCTTGATTTTCGCTGCCCGCGTGACCTTTTCAAACGTACCCCCGCCGACAGACATACACCCTTCTTCCTCCGTATGTTCCCCACTGCGTTCAATAATCTCAGCGTTCACCAAGCACAAAGGCTGATCTTTATTGGGAGAAAAGTCGATGACCGTAATGTGTTTGGGATTTTCCATGTCCAACTGAGTAGCCGCCAACGCAGCGCAATTAGTCGCCGCATAATGCGTTTCAAACATCTCATCGATCATTTTCTGTAAGGCATCATCAAATTTTTCAACGCGTTGGGCAGCGGTTTTCAAGCGGGGGTCAGGGTATTGTAAGATCTTGAACATATAATATGCTTAAAATTGAAACCTTAATCTGCCGAGGAGAGGACTTGAACCTCCACGGGGTTTCCCCCACAAGTACCTGAAACTTGCGTGTCTACCAATTCCACCACCTCGGCGTGGCGTAGAAACTCTAGCCTTGGGGGTTAGAAATGTCAAATTCCGGTTTTAAGATTTTCCTAAGGGTTATGAAGTACTATTACTGCTATTGACTTTAAATTTGTGGGGTTATAAATGAGATCTATTCCAGAAATTCCTACACTTACTGCAAAGGCTTTTCAAATTCCTGAGAGTCCCCCTTTAGAAGAAAATTTGGAGTTGCCAGAATTATCAGAAGATTGGTATGTGCAATTAGCCCGGCAATGCGAACTTCCAGATGATACGTTTGATCCTTATATCGGTGATAGGGCTACTTATGGTAGAAAGCAGCTTTTGAGGGAGGAATTACAGCGCATTTACCGTCGTTTGTGCGGGCATTTAGATGAAATATATGGGCCTCTATCTGATGCTGATCGAAAATTTATTGCCATCCTTCTTGAAGAAGGAGCGAATAAGCGCAGCCTTGGAGAAGGATGCAATTCCGGATTCCATATTCGTGTCCACCTTATTTACGTTCTAATCTCTTTACTAATATTACCTCTTTTCAACAGCTTATTTTCAAAGTGCGTCAAATCTCATTGAAGAAGTAAATACAGAATTGTTGAATATGAATAATTATCAAGGAACTCACATGATTAATCGTGTGAGTAGTATTGCGAATCAATTGAACTTAGGAGTTCCGATTTTACTTGAGAACGATCCCTATCGAGAGATAGGTCCGATAGAGAATTGTCAAATTAAGAGAGCATTGATTTTTAAGTTTGAAACTGAATTTTCTTCGTATCAGTTACCCCAATTATTAACGAAGGCGTTAGAGGAAAAATTACGCTTAGATGCGCGATTACAATATACTGGCAAGAAAATAGTTACGATGAACGAAGCGAAAAACGAGGAAGAGAAAATAACTTATACGCTCGATCAGGTGATTGCAATTGGGGGCTTTATTGAAAAATTATTGCTTTCTGAACAACTGCCCGCTGATAAGGGACACAGCGATACTTATTTTTTAAAATATTTTATTTGTGACGATAATTCCAACATTATTGATCTTAATCGGTCCTTCATTGAAAAAATCTTTTTTAAAGAATTAAGAAAACAAGGTTATATATGTATACAGCAACCTCAGAATTTGTTGGAATGTGCTTTATATTTTAACTTCTTGTAAAAAGGACAATGATTTAATTTCCGAAAATGTAAAATTGTATTTTTCAAATTCTGATTGTTCAGAAATGGATGACATCAATTTTTTCTCTGAATTAATCGGCGTTGCTGAAAGTGCTGTTATCAAAAAATTTTGCAGGGGTTACGATCAAGAGAAATTTTTTAAGCAAGTGTTGGAAATTGAGGAACACTACCCTGAATATTATCAAAAACTCATAAAAGACCAAGTTTTCGTGACCGCTTTATACGAAATGACTTTTGAATTTCTTTTGGGCGTCGTTTCTAAGCCCGCTACTCCTGAAAAAATTTTGGAGGAGATGTCAAAGTTGGGTACGCCATTTCTTCCCCCTCAAGTTCTGATGGAGATTCTAAAACGTTTCGATTGGGGTATAATTACTGGTTATCAAAAATATGAAAAGTATTTCGATACTCTCGATTGGGTAAGAAAACGCTCAAACTCGCTGCTAGAGGAAGAAGAGGCAAAAAAACTGAAGTTAAAATATATTTCTATTATTGGGATAATAATGCGGTTGAAATTTGATTCTAGCAAAATTTCGATAAAAGATCTGATGGATGAAAATGACGGAGAGGCTTGGAAAATCATTGCGCGAGATTATCCTAGCCTCGCGGAACAGGTTGTGAAAACTGCAATCAACCAGCAAGACCAATACGATGATGAAATCTTGAGAGAGCTGTTCTTGTCGAAAGGCGCTAATAATGAAAATATTTTTATATCAGTATTGGACAAGAAAGCCATTCCGACTGAATGCTTAAGTCAATTAATGAAACGTGGTGCTATTTTTCAAGATGGGTTACTACGTGAATTATGTCAATACTCCTCTATCTGGGAAAAACTAGCTGTTGATTCCAGGGCAGTAACGCAATTTGGAGTCTTGCTTTATCAACAGGGGCAAGAGATTGGCGAAGAATCACTTAAGATTTTATTTCAAAATTGTTTTACATCAGATTTTACTACTTGTTCTAGCTCAAAAGCATTGTTAAAAATAATAGAGCATCAAAAAACTATTATTGATAATTCTTTATTGGAACATTTATTTCGAGATTCGCATTTTTTGATTGACGTTTTATCAGATGTTAATGACAACCAACTTTCGGAAAGTAGGACGAATCTATTAGGCTTATTAAAACAAAATTTCGACGTCTTGTTGTCAGTATTGACCATGAGAAATAACTATGGTTATAACGCATTGTTTTGCGCTATTGATAATGGAGATATAGATAGCACAAATGCTATTTTACAAGCAGTGCGCGACTGCATGCGGTCCGTACGGATACACCCTACTTCAATTGTAGAATTGTTTACTATTCAGAGTTGTCGTTATAATGGATTTGCAATATGGTTCAGAAAGTATACTAAACCAGAGATCAAACAGTCTATTTTTAGATTTATAGCGGATTTTCCTGAAATCTTATTAGAGTGTCAAGAAGGTTTAGATGTCATATTAAGTTTCATAGAATCAGAGAATTTGCCGGAAACAATAAATGATTCTACCCCTAATGATATAATTGAGAAACGTCGTCTGGTTGACAAAATACTATCTTTTGAGCTCAAGCGTAAAGTTTTTGATCATATATTTAATGGAGATATTAAACTTTTAAAGAGCTTTTCAACAAATAGCTCTTCCTATAAAGGACAAGAATTTCAAAAAAAAGATTTCTCCGAAAAGTTAACAAAAGGGGTATTCGTCGCACTAACTGGCCATGTTAATTTAAAAGATATAGAGACTATCGTTTTCAACCACTCAAACATTTTGTTGTCTTGTTTTAATATTAATATGACAACTCATTTTCTTTCCTGGGAAAATTTGAGAACTTCGTTTCCTAGGGAAAAGGTGAAAATACACTTGATTTATTTATTGAAAGCTTATATAGAGGAGCGCAAATGCATTGTGGAGCAGCGGAGTTTTTCTATTCATTCCTTTTGGTTCACCTCTCCACAAACAAAATTGGCGGCTGCAAATGCCTTATTGGAAGCAATTACAAATTCCTCCCCGCTGAAAACTGGTTTTTCTTAAAACTTGGCTTTCGCTCAAGGCCGTCTTAAAAATTTGTATCATGCGTATCGCTGGTTGGAAGAGCGTTCAGAATGTCAGATGCAAGAAGAAAAAAAATTTCACTCTTAGGTTAAGAGACTTTCTCATCTAACGCCCAATCAATTTCCCCTCGCCCCATCTCGTGCAATAATTGGTTCGCTTTTGAAAAATGTCGACAACCGAGGAAACCACGGGCGGCGGAAAGTGGTGAAGGATGGGGGGCTTTTAATATTCGGTGACGCAGATTAGTGATCAATTGAGATTTTTTTTGGGCATAGGAGCCCCAGAGCAAAAATACAATTCCCTCGGGGTGATCATTTAAACTTTCGATCACTTTATCAGTAAAACGGTGCCACCCAATATTAGCGTGGGATTGAGGTTTGCCAGCTTCGACGGTCAAAGCGGCGTTGAGCAGCAACACGCCTTGCTTGGCCCATTTTTCTAAGAAACCGTGGGACGGGATTGAAACACCCAGGTCTGCGTGCAGTTCTTTAAAAATATTTTGTAACGAAGGCGGGGCTGGGACGCCTGGGCGAACGGAAAAAGCTAATCCGTGTGCCTGGTTGGGGCCGTGGTAGGGGTCTTGACCCAAAATCACGACTTTAATCGCTTCGTAAGGCGTTAATTTCAACGCATTAAAAATATCTTTTTGCGGCGGGTAAATAATTTTTCCCGCTTTGCGTTCTTTTTTCACGAAATCAAGGATCTCTTGAAAATAGGGTTCTTGTTTTTCTTCGCCCAGAACCGTCTGCCAGGTTTGTGTTTCAGCCATTGTTGTCATTGATCACTCTTTCATTGTGATGATTTCTCCAAAGCCTAACTTTTTAAGCTCGTCATGTAAATAATTCGATTCATTTATATTGGATAAAGGTCCAATTTGGACGCGATAGAGAGGTAATTGGTTGTAAATACTTCTTAGAACAAAAATGGGTTTTTTAATGTAAGCACGCAATTCTCTTTTTAAATTTTCAGCGTGTGTGCGTTCGCGAAAAGCACCGAGTTGTATAAATAAGTGCGATGGTGACGCCGCTTTCGCCAACGTTACTGATTTTGTGGGCGAATGCGGATGGGTAAAATCAATGGCTTTAACTTCAACGAGGGCCGTTCCTCGATTAACGTAACCGAGTTTTTTAGCAGCGGCGTAGGACAAATCTAAAATACGGTGCGGGGCAAAAGGACCGCGATCATTGATTTTTACGACCACCGAGCGGCCATTGCTTAAATTAGTGACGCGAACGAAACAGGGAATGGGCAAAACCGGACTCGCGCCAGTCATCGCTAGCATATTGTAAGGTTCACGGGTGGACGTTAATTGACCATGGAATTTAGTGCCGTACCAAGAAGCAATGCCGCGTCGTTGGTACCCACGGGCTGTTTTTAAAACGTGGTAACGTTTGCCGTTGACGGTATAAGACGAGGGGTTGCCATATTTGCTTCGTGGTAAAGGTCGGGGTTTTGGATTGGGAATTTTATTGACATTCACATAAAAATGCGGCGGTCCATCTTTGATATGAGAAGCGCATCCTGATAAAAAAATAATCAATGCGGCAGGTAATAGAATTTTTTTCATGGTGAGATCCACTTTTTTATTTGTTAATATTTTAGCTAAATTTAAATGAGCTGCAATCGGATTAGTTTGATAATTTCAACGGAAACAGAGAGTAACGGCAAAATTATGAGCAAAATTAAATCAATTTATGGAATTCATGCGGTCAGCGGCGTACTAGACGCAGCGCCCCAACGGATTGTTAAGCTGTACGTGCAAGAGAATCGAGACGATCAGCGTTTGCAGTCGTTAGTAGAGAAAGCCAAAGCTTTAGGCGTGAAAGTTATTCTGCTTTCTCGCACTGAATTAAATACATTAAGTAATGAAAAACACCAAGGCATTGTTGCTGATTGCGAAGAAGTGGAAAATTTAGATGAAAGTGCTCTTTTAAGTTTATTAAAAAAGCGCGAAACGCCGGCTTTGTTATTAATCCTTGATGGCGTTAAAGATCCTCATAATTTAGGGGCCTGTCTTCGCAGTGCCAACGCATTCGGCGTTCGAGCTGTTATTGCACCCAAAGATCGTGCTGTGGGTGTAACGCCGGTGGTTCGCAAAGTGGCTTGTGGAGCGGCCGAAATGACACCCTTTATTCGCGTAACTAATTTATCGCGCACCATCGATTGGTTACAAAAAGAAGGCGTTTGGATTGTAGGAACGGCGGTCGAGGCAGAAACTCTAATTCAAGAAATTGATTTGACGGGAGATATTGCTATTGTGTTAGGCAGTGAAGGCGCGGGACTGCGTCGATTGACAAAAGAACGGTGTGATTTTCTAGCGCAAATTCCGCTGCGTGGGAGTGTTGAAAGTTTAAATGTTTCTGTAGCTTGTGGGATTTGTTTGTACGAGGTTCAGCGGCAGCGGGAAGCCCCTGCGCCCTCTTAAGTCCCCGTCATCCCCGCCTGCGCGGGGATGACGGGTTTTAAGTTTTTTAGTCTTTATCACTTGCTTCTATCTTCAAAAGGGAGAGGTTTTAAGGGTTCTTGTGTTTCGTTCTGTTGTGCTTTGATTAGTTCCGTTTCTTCTTTGTGAATTTGGTTGAATTCATTGTTCAATTTTTTCAATAATTTGGTGATAATATTATCGTCATGGGGCTGCTGTTGGCGGCTGAGGGAGCTGCGAGTGGCTAAGTAAACTTTGGCACGTAAATAGTGTTCAAAATTCATGAGTTTTGTTGAAGGGAAGGGAATATTAAGGTCGATAAATCGATTTTTTAATTCCGAGAGGGGTTCTTTATCTTTTAATTCTTTGATTTCAATTTCAGAAAGCGTGATGCCGTTGGCGGTCAGTGCCATAATGAGAAGTTTATTCCAACTTTCGCGTTTTTCTTGCCATTGCTGATAATGGGATTTGGTAAGTTCATTGAGTGTTTGTTGTATTTTATTTAATTCAGCCGAGGTAATTTTTTCTAAAATGGCTTTAGGCGGTGCATCCTCGCGGGGATTTTTCTTGAAAATTTCATCTTTCGTAGTTACTAATAATAGACGGATTTTTGAAAGAGTAGCGTAGGCGCTTAATTTTTGTCGAAAAAAACTTTGGAGAGGGCCTTCTAACGCATCTTCTAGTTGCTGATCAGAAATCAATGTGGAGGCCGTTTCGTTAACTTTTTTGCTCTCTTTTATATAAGTAGCGTTTTCAACAATCTTATCATGTAAGTTCTGCCAATCGTTAATCAGTATTTTAGCATCGGTTGAAATCATAGCATTTACCTCGACAATAAAAATTTCCCTAGCGCTCCTTCGCTTGTTCGCGAGAAGCGTCAGGGAAAGGGGACAGTTTAGTAATTTCTTTTTGCAAGTGAATACTTTTTTCGATGAATTCACCGATCGTTTGAGCCGCATAAGGGTTGAATCGTTTTAAATCCAAGAACAAATCCCATTTATCGTTGCAAGTTTGTGCCATAACGGCTAATAAGTTTTTGTAACCTATGGTATCCATTTCGGTCGATTGAGAACCCATTAACTCTAACGTTCGACCGATAAAATGAGTGATGCTTTGCGATCTAGCGGAAAAGCGATCGTGTTGATCAGGTGTCATTTCTAAGATTTTTATTTTTTTAGAAGAAAAATAATTTTTCCAGAATTCATAGCAATCGTGCGTATCACGCGCAGGGTGCATCATCATTTTTAATTGTGCTTTTTGGAGTGAGTCAGGACCAAATAAAGGATGCGTTGCAATGATGCCTACAGAGGGAGGTAAATGGGCTTGCATTATTTCTACCGGATAACACTTTACTGAACAAACATCGATAACGGTGGTTTTTTTAATTAGTTTAGACGCTATTTTGATGATGGTATTTTTAAAATGGTGGATAGGAACGGCGATGAAAATTGTTGATAATTGTAGCACCGATTCCAGGTCTGTAAAATTAATATGAGTGAGATAAGGGTCGGGTTTAACATCGTAAACGCTGACCTCGAATTCCTCTGAAAGCATTTCTGAAAGCAGCGCGCCAAAGCGACCGCAACCGATGATACCGATACTTTTTTTAATCCGAGGGTTCATAAATTTTAACGCCTAAGAAGAGGGTCAAGTTGTTTTTGAGATCGTGAATATTTTCTTTTAAAAGTTGGAGGTTGTATATTTCTGCACAGGCTTTATTAGCAATAACAGCCGCTGTTTTTGGTAGCTCTCCGGCTTTGAGACGACGCGCGGACTCGGCTGTGTCGTTCTCTTCAATAAGGGGGCAGCCCCAAAAGTTGGTTGCTAAAAATTCACGGCATTGGCGTAAGGCTTGACGGTGTGAATGAATTTCAGTAATTTCCCCAAAGGATATTTCCGGAAGGGCAATTAAGTTTTGACTGATAGGGATATGAAACATATCGATAATCGTGCAGCGGTATTTCGCTAACGCTTTAACGCTCTCAATGACGACGCCGCCTTGCGCATTTTCCATCGCAAAATACCGAAATCGATTTCTTTATTTTCGATAGCGCGTAAAACATTTTCAGATGAAATCAGGTATTTAACCGCAAAATCGTCGATATGCTGCGTTTTCGCAAATTCTTGGGCGGCAATTTCAGAAAAACTGCCCTTTGTACCTTGGATGCCGATTGATTTCATTTTTTTTAATTCTGGATAACTGTCAATTTGTAGATCCCGACATTTTTTCATAATTGTTTTAAAAATAATAGCGATTGCTTTCGCGCTTAAGGGTCCCTTGTTATGAGCGGTAATCCTTTCCAGGATTTCAGCCTCCCGTTCAGGTCGATAGAATTTAGTGAGTTCGCCTTCTTCTGCCACTTTGACTTTAGCAATTTTTAGCGCGTAGGAGGCTCGTAAATTGAGAAGATCGTGAATTTGATAATCGATTTCGTCAATTTTTTTTCGCAATTCAAGTAAGGCTTTGCTGTTATTCGCCATGATGTTTTCTCTCTTCGCTGTGTTGGCGCCGAATAATAACGGCTTGTGCCAGTTTTTCCAACGCAAGTTCGGTATCTTCCCACGAGATGCAAGCATCGGTGATGCTCTGCCCATAGGTTAAAGCTTTTCCGGATTCGAGGGTTTGTTTCCCTTCAACTAAATTACTTTCAATCATGGCGCCCAATAAATAAGAGCTGCCTTGGGTAATTTGATCGTATAAGGCGTCAACAACTCGCATTTGATTTTTGTGGTTTTTGCGGCTATTGCCGTGGCTACAGTCAACCATCACCGAGGGGGGTAAATGGTTAGCTTTGAGTTTCAGAATGGCTTCTTCAATGGATTTGGGATCATAGTTGGTGCTCTGGGAGGAGCCGCGCAAAATCACGTGACCGTCAGGGTTTCCTTTTGTAATGATAATAGCAGCGATGCCTTGTTTGGATACCCCTAAAAAATGATGGGCTTGTCGGGCAGCCAGCACTGCATCAATGGCGATTTGGACATTGCCCGTGGTACCGTTTTTGAAGCCAATTGGCATTGAAAGGCCAGAAGCTAGCTCTCGGTGGGTTTGGCTTTCGGTCGTGCGAGCGCCGATGGCGGACCACGAAGTTAAATCAGAAATATACTGGGGTATAATGGTGTCTAGAAATTCGCTTCCGGTAGGAACCCCGATTTCATTAATGTCGAGCAGTAAACGCCGGGCGACCCGCAGCCCTTGGTTAATGTGGAAACTTCCATCGAGCTGGGGGTCGTTAATCAAGCCCTTCCATCCAACGGTCGTTCGGGGTTTTTCAAAATAAACGCGCATGATGATGCACAGTTCCTTAGCGTGTCGATCAATACAGCGTTTGAGTCGATTAGCGTATTCGAGGGCGGCTTTAACGTCGTGAATGGAGCAAGGGCCAAGGACTACTAACAAACGGTCATCTTGGCCGTGAATGATGTCTCTGGCAGCTAATCGAGCTAGGTTGACGGTTGAAGCTACAGCGGCTGTGATGGGCAGCTCTTCGATGAGAAGGGCGGGGAGCATCAGGGGGTGGATGGCTTTTATTCTTAAATTGTCAGTTTTCTGCATGGTATTAGCTACTCTAGTTTAAAGTTATTATGGCGGATTTATAAGGGTGAGGATAGGTGAGTTAGCGCTTAAGCGCTAAAGTAGGAAAAATCGAAAATAGGGGGATTTGTATGAATTTGTTTCATATTAAATTTTTTAACATCTCGGTTTAAACTTGTCAAGAAGGGAAATTCTGACAGAAGGGAAATTCTGACTCACCTAGCGAATTGTAAACAGACCCTGATTGGGACAGCAATTTATTAAGGAAATGCTATTCTTTAGTAGAAAGGAATATTTTTTTCATTTGATCAAAGGAGTAAAAAAATGAAAATGAAATCGCTTGGAAAAGGCCTTTTCGGCGTGTTGGCGCTTGCTTTATTAGCAGGTTGTACGCCCCACACCCACGATATCTACCTCACTCACCCAGCCCATTGGCATAATTATAAGTGTGCTGTCCATGATGCTCATGTGCCTTCTTCTTATCATACGATGGGTTGGGCAGTGACGGAACATCAAGCCCGTCTAAATGGTTTGGCAAAATGTCGTGCTCATAGCCTGCAACCAGCCACTTGCCATGTTGTACATTGTCACGTTGCAAGATAATTTCTAGCGACGTGAGCGCTCCTAGGGTTGTCATCTTTCCCTTAACGTGCTAAGATGATAGCCCAATGGGGCTGAATCTGGAGAAAAGGATGAAAAGGGAACCACTTGTTTCAGGGTTTCGTTTTGTTTTGTGCGTTATAGGCGCTATGCTGTTAGCGGGCTGTAAGCATTCAGCTCTGGTTACAACCCAGCCGATCTCTCGGGTGCATCACGTTTCGCCGGCGGCTGAACCTCAATGGTATACTTGTTACGTTAAGAATCGCGTGCGTACCGGGCTTTGGAGCGGGACATCGCACCGTCGTTTCCATGCAAAAGCGCGTGCTTTTAACCGATGTCATCGTTTCAGTGGAAAGCCAGCCACTTGTTATTTCAGCTATTGCCGCCGGTGGTAGAAGTTTAATCAAACAGATGCAAGAACCATCCTATGCGTTTCTAAGTACTTGTAAATAAGCATTATCATTATCATCATCATTATCAGAATTGTCGCTTGATCTCCATGCCCCGGAGAGGTTTAGGCTCTGCCGATTCTGAATATTTTCAGACTCAAGAAAGCGAAGGGTCTGAGAATTCAATAGAACCGGTTGATTGGATCGAGCGTATTCAAGTTGAGCTTCTGGTTGAGCACGGCCTAATAAATACCCGAGCGTGCTGTAGATCATTATTTTTCCCGCGCTACCGGCGATTTCTAAAAGAAATACAGCCCACTGACAGGCCTCTTCAAGACAAAATACCTCAGGATCGGGTCCAAGGGAAGGACTACTTAGTTGAGAAGTTGCCCCCACAAAAAAACCCAGGGTGGCTAATGTTCCCCTAGGGTGTTCCCTAAATGTTTTTATTAACCACATACTTGCATTGGATAAAGGGTTGGACTGTAAAACGTTAAAAAACATATTACCTCTCCGAAAAATATAATAATACGTTTTAGTCTAACATTTTATTATTAAAAAAAGCTTAATAATTCAGTGCCTTCGCTCACTAGATCGCCAGGGCGGCAAAATACAGATTTTACAACGCCATCCTTCGGTGCTGTTACTGTGTGTTCCATTTTCATTGCCTCTAAAATAAGAAGACGGTCGCCTTTTTTAACGTTTTGTTCCGCTGTTACAAAAATTTCAATGACGGTGCCAGGCATAGAAGCGATGAATTGGTTTTCGATTGTTGAGCTGTCGGTAGAGTGTGTTTTAGGATTGTAGCGAACAATGGTGAAATGATTTCCTTTATAAAAAATATGCCAGTTATCTGCATCATTAATAACGGCCGCTTTGTAATTCTGGTTGTTGTAAGTAAATTCAACTAAATGATCGGTTTGTTGAAATTGAGAAAGAGAAATTTCTTTATTCTTTAGCAGCAGGTTATAGCCCTCGGGAGAAGGAGTTATTTTAATATCGAACGTTTTTTCTGTATCCCAAAAGCGTAAAATTTGGGTGGGACAGCTGGATAACCGCCAACCATCGCGAGCAAACCACGGTGAAAATAGGTCGTCGGATTGAGTGGCAAATTCTTTGGCTTGTTTTTTTTGCTGTTGTAATTCAGCTAAAGCTGCAAAAAATAAAATTTCGTTGGGAATTATTTTTTCAAGATTATTTAATGGTGTTTCCTCGATTAGGGTCGTGTAAATGTTAGCTTTTTTAAAGTCAGGATTTGTACAAATTTGGTGTAAAAAAGAAATATTGGTATTAACGCCCACAATAAATGTATTTTCCAGTGAGTTTTGCAGCCGTTGCAGAGCGGTGGAGCGATTCTCATCATGGACAATCAATTTCGCCATTAAGGGATCATAGTAGGGACTGATCGTATCGCCCTGAACAACGCCTGTATCCAATCGCACATTTCTATTTTCTTTCGGTGAAGAGAAAAAAATAATTTTACCGGTGGAGGGGGAGAAATTATTGGCGGGATTTTCAGCATAGAGCCGAGCTTCAAAAGCATGACCCTTGGCTTTAATTTGTTTTTGTGAAAGGGGAAGCATTTCGCCTTGAGCAATCTTTAGTTGCCATTCGACTAAATCTAATCCGGTAATCATTTCGGTGACGGGATGTTCAACTTGTAAACGGGTATTCATTTCCATGAAATAAAAATTTTCCATTTTATCCACGAGAAATTCGACCGTTCCTGCCCCGACGTAATTAACGGCTTTAGCCGCTTTTACAGCCGTTTCACCCATTTTTTGTCGAGTCAGGTCACTTAAGTTCGGTGCGGGGGCTTCCTCAATAATTTTTTGGTGACGCCGTTGAATCGAACAATCGCGGTCAAACAAATACACGCCATTTCCCTTTTGATCGATAAAAATTTGCACTTCTATATGTCGAGCCGGATTGATGTACTTTTCAAGAAAAACCGAATCGTCATCAAAACTGGATTTAGCCTCACGCTTGGCCGATTGCAAAGCGTGTTCGAGTTCGTTGGCAATCGTTACTAAACGCATTCCTTTTCCGCCACCGCCAGCGGAGGCTTTGATAAGAAGCGGAAAACCTATTTTTTTAGCCTGTTCGGTTAGCGTTTTAAGGTCTTGTTGTTTTCCTTGATAGCCGGGTACAACGGGAACGCTTGCTTTTTCCATTAAACGTTTTGCCTCTCGTTTATCTCCCATCGCAGCAATAGCAGCGGGAGGTGGGCCGATAAACGTAAGTCCTTTTTGGTGACAAAGCGCCGCGAATTTTTCATCTTCCGCTAAAAATCCGTAGCCAGGATGGATCGCATCCGCGTTTGTTTGCATTGCAATATTGATTATTTTTTCTCGGTTTAAATAACTTTTTGCTGCCGGCGGGGGGCCGATTAAATAACTTTCGTCGGCTAAGCGGACGTGCAATGCGTTTTTATCGATTGTTGAATAAAGTGCAATAGTTCTAATATTCCATTTTTTAGCGGTTTTAATAATCCGACAAGCAATTTCGTCCCGATTAGCGATGAGTAACTTTCGAAACATTTTAAATTTTTCCTTTCAAAAATTTTTGAATGCCTTCGCGGGCTTCTGGGGAAGTGCGAATATTAGCCAGCAGATCAGCTGTTTGTGAAACAATGTTTTCTGTGATCGGGCATAAATCGTTGAGTAATTGTTTAGCTATAGATAAAGCGTGCGGACCATTTTTTATAATTAATTCAGCAAAATGATGTCCGGTTGAAAGCAATTCGGTTTTTTCATTGATGACTTGATGAATAAGACCTATTTTTTCTGCCGCAACCGCGTTAAATACCTCAGCCGTTAAAAAATATCGGCGGGCGGAGCTGTATCCGATAGAACGAATAATATAAGGAGCAATAGTGGCGGGAACTAAACCTAATTTAACTTCAGAAAAGCAAAATTGTGCGTCTTTGACTGCAATGGCAATATCGCAACAAGCAACCAATCCTACACCGCCGCCCATGACACGACCTTGGATTAAAGCAATTGTCGGTTTGGATAAGCGGCTTAATAACTGTAACAAATCCGCGAAGGCGAGTGCATCGGCTTCATTTTCTTCGCGCGTGAATTCAGCCATGCGCTTCATCCAATTTAAATCAGCGCCCGCACAGAAATTGGAGCCCTCGGCTTTAATTATTATAACCCGGTTATTTTCTTCTTTGTCGGCTTGCTGCAAAGCACATTTTAATTCGAAAATAACTTGCTCATTAAAAGCATTGTGTTTATCAGGACGATTCAAAGTGAGCGTACATACACTGTTTTCGGTATCTTTCTGAATAAAATCAAATTGAGTCATTCATTCATCCTCTCTTCAGTTACATACGCAAAACCCCAAAACGCGTTTCAGAAATGGGCGCATTTAAACTCGCAGAAATACATAATCCCAATACACGCCGAGTATCCAACGGATTAATAACGCCATCGTCCCATAAGCGAGCGCTGGAATAATAAGGGTTCGCTTGGGCTTCATAGTTTGTGCGAATATTATCTTTGAATTGTTTTTCTTCGTTGTCATCCCATTTTTCACCTTGGCGCTCCATTTGATCTCGCTTCACTTGAGCGAGAACATTTGCTGCTTGCTCCCCGCCCATCACGGCAATTCGCGCGTTGGGCCACATAAATAAAAATCGCGGACCATAACCCCGACCGCACATCGCGTAATTACCAGCGCCGTAACTGTTACCAATAATAACCGTAAACTTTGGCACCTCGCTGCAAGCCACCGCATGAACCATTTTTGCGCCGTGTTTGGCAATGCCGGTATTTTCATATTTTTTACCAACCATAAAGCCCGTAATATTTTGAAGAAAAACGAGAGGAATCCTGCGTTGACTACATAATTCAATAAAATGAGCGCCTTTTAGAGCTGATTCTGAAAATAAAATACCATTATTAGCAATAATCCCCACAGGATAGCCGTGAATATGTGCGAAACCACAAACCAGTGTGGTGCCATATAACGCTTTAAATTCTTCAAACCGAGAACCATCAACTAAGCGGGCAATAATTTCGCGGACATCGTAAGATTTGCGCGGATCAGCGTTGATAATACCTAATATTTCTTCAGGATCGTAAGCGGGTTCTTCCGCGGGTTGGATTGAGAGAGAAAGGTGTTTTTTTCGATTTAAATGGCTGACGATCTGTCGCGCTATTTTTAAAGCGTGCTCATCATTTTCAGCAAAATAATCAGCGACCCCAGAATGCCGGCAATGAACATCAGCGCCGCCCAATTCTTCAGCGGTGACGGTTTCACCGACAGCCGCTTTGACTAACGGAGGGCCACCAAGAAAAATAGTCGCTTGGTTTTTAACCATGACGGCTTCGTCAGCCATGGCGGGAACGTAGGCGCCGCCAGCGGTACAAGATCCCATGACAATTGCAATTTGAGGGATATTTTTAGCGGACAATCGCGCTTGATTATAAAAAATGCGACCAAAATGATCTCGGTCGGGAAACACTTCATCTTGCTTCGGCAAATAGGCGCCGCCCGAGTCAACTAAATAAACGCAAGGCAAATGATTTTCTTCAGCAATGTCTTGAGCGCGCAAATGTTTTTTTACGCTGATGGGATAATAAGTGCCTCCTTTAACAGTCGCGTCATTAGCCACAATCAGGCATTCTTGTCCGGCGATTTGCCCAATACCGGTGACGACACCGCCGGCGGGAACTTCATCTTTGTAAAGCTGATAGCCAGCGAGCGAAGATAGCTCCAAAAAGGGGGAGCCTGGATCGAGTAGATGATCGATCCGTTCGCGCGCCAATAATTTACCTTGTTCACGTTGACGCTGTCGGGATTTTTCAGGCCCGCCGTTTTTGATTTTAGCTAGCAAATTTTCCAGCGCATTTATTTGCGATGTCATGGCAGCTTTGTTAGCTTCAAATTCTTCGTTAGCCGTTTTTATTTTGGAAATAATTTTTGGCATTTTTAAGATTTCCTTTTGTAACTCGTATGAAGTCACCCGTATTTCGCTTCGCTTCATACGGGCTACGCGATTGGAGAGCGTTTAAAATCCCCTTTCAATTGCAATCGCTGTGGCTTCGCCGCCGCCGATGCACAGAGAAGCGATGCCGCGTTGTAAATTATTTTTTTGTAAAGCGTATAACAAGGTTACCAAAATACGTGCACCGGATGCGCCGATGGGATGGCCTAAGGCGCAGGCGCCGCCGTGGATGTTGACCTTGTTATGGGCAAGGCCGATTTCTTTCATCGCGGCCATGGTGACAGCAGCAAAGGCTTCGTTGATTTCAAATAAATCCACGGCTTCTTTTTTCCAAGAAATTTTTTTTAATAATCCGCGAATAGCGCCAATCGGAGCGGTGGTGAACCAACTAGGATCTTCTGCGTAAGTGAAATGCCCGATGATTTTTGCCAGCGGCTGAATATTTAATCTTTTTGCTTCTGATAGACGCATTAATGTAACGGCAGCAGCGCCATCGGAAATGGAACTGGAATTAGCGGCGGTTACAGCACCATCGGCTTTAAAAACAGGTTTTAATTGAGGAATTTTTTCTGGATTGGCTTTCATGGCATTTTCATCATGATCCACAGTCAAGGTTTCTCGTTGATGAGTGATTGTTATCGGGACTATTTCCGGAGCGAAGCTGCCGTTTTCGTTGGCTTTTTTAGCACGAAGCAAGGATTCGATTGCAAATTTATCCAATGCTTCGCGAGTAAATTGATATTTATCCACGCATTTCTCGGCAAAAACGCCCATCGCTTTTCCCTTATCGTAGGCATCTTCCAATCCATCAAGCATCATATGGTCGTAAATTCGATCGTGTCCCAAACGGTAACCGAAGCGCGCTTTCATCATTAAATAGGGCGCGCGAGACATATTTTCCATTCCACCCGCGATAATATGTGGGTAGGAGTCGGCGAGTATTTCATCGTGCGCTAGCATAATCGCCTTCATTCCCGAACCACACATTTTATTGATGGTAGTGCAAGGGGTGCTCACGGGAAGACCCGCTTTGAGTGCGGCTTGCCGCGCCGGAGCTTGACCTTGGCCGGCGGGTAAAACACAGCCCATGATAACTTCATCAATTTCCGCGGGTTGCAAACCAGCACGCTCAACCACCGCTTTAATAACTGCAGCCCCTAATTCTGGTGCTGGCATCTCTTTAAAATAACCGCCGTAATGACCCATGGGCGTTCGTGCTGCACTTACAATAACAATTGGATTTTCCATTAATGTTTTCCTTCTCGAAATAATTCCCGCCCAACAACGATTCGACGAATTTCCGAAGTGCCGGCACCGATCTCGTATAATTTAGCGTCTCGTAAAAAGCGTTCGACAGGGAATTCTGTAATATATCCATTGCCACCGAGGCATTGAATCGCCTGAAGGGCGACTTGAGTCGCATTTTCCGCAGCAAACATGAGAGCACTGGCAGCGTCTTTGGAATGAATTTTCCCCGCATCGGCGCTTTGTGCGATGGCATATAAATACGCGCGGCTTGCGTTAAGAGCGGTGTACATATCAGCTATTTTTGCTTGAATTAATTGAAATTCGCCGATGGATTTTTTAAATTGTTTGCGCTCATGAACGTAAGGTAAAACCGTATCAAGACACGCTTGCATTAATCCCAGTGGTCCGCCCCCTAAGACTAAACGTTCGTAATCTAGGCCACTCATGAGTACGGAAATACCTTTATTTAATTCTCCCAAAATATTTTCTTTAGGTACTTCACAATGATCGAATACCAGCTCGCAGGTGTCTGACCCTCGCATGCCCAATTTATGAAGCTTTTGAGCGGTTCGATAACCGGGGAAGTCTTTTTCAATTAAAAAAGCAGTAATGCCGCGAGAACCCGCTCCGGGATCGGTTTTTGCATAAACGATGACAACATCAGCTTCGGGGCCATTGGTTATCCACATTTTTGTGCCATTCAAAATGAATATATCGCCTTTTTGTTCGGCACGAAGTCGCATACCCACCACATCCGACCCGGCCTCGGTTTCACTCATCGCTAAGGCACCGACGTGTTCGCCGTTGATAAGCTTAGGTAAATAGCGTTTTTTTTGGGTCTCGGTGCCGAAGCGGTTAATTTGGTTTACACATAAATTAGAGTGAGCGCCGTAACTTAAACCTACAGAACCGGAAGCGCGGCTGATTTCTTCCATCGCGATGACGTGAGCAAGGTATCCCATTTGGGAACCGCCGTATTCTTCATTTACAGTAATACCAAGAACCCCTAAATCGCCTAATTTTGGCCATAGATCACGGGGAAATTGGTTGTTGGCATCAATGAAAGCGGCGCGGGGGGCGATCTCTTCGCTGGCAAATTGTTGCACAGCCTCGCGCAACATTTCGATGGTTTCGTCAAACTGGAAGGAGGGGCCGTGAATCATGTTATGATTACCTTAGTTACAATCCTCTCTTTTGAAAGAGAATTATTTAAAAGATGTTTATTTTAACCGTTGAACATGGAAGATAACAATGATAACAACGACTAAGACTTCCTTAATACCCAGCTGGGTTCATAGCTTTGAAGATTATCGGGCAATGTTTGATTTAACAGATACAGAGCTTGATCGTAAAATTTTAGATTACCCTGCCAGTGTATCGAGCTTTAATGCTGAAATGGTTAAAGCGGGACACGATAAGGTTATTAGTGCTGATCCCCATTACGATTTAGAACCGATGGACATGTCAAAGCATGTGGATAATGTCATCCAACGTTTAGCAACGCAGCTCCATCAATATGCGAATCGTATTCACACGGAACGAGAAAAAACATTGGAAGATATTCTGACCGTTTGGAATCAGTATGCCCAAATTTTTGTGACGGATTATTCGCAAGGGCGACTTGAAAATCGTTATCAAGTCGCTCATTTACCGCATTTGCCTTTTGCTGATTTTCAGTTTGAGTTAGCTTTGTGTGCGGACTTGGTATTTCGGAATGAAACGGCTTCACCGCAATTAGCGATTACGGAATTGTGTCGTGTTGCGCATGAGGTACGTATTTTTCCGTTGTTGAATGAGCAGGGCAAGGTATCGGACACATTAGGCCCGCTCATGCTTACTTTACAAGAGAAAAATTATGGCATTGAAGTGCGCGAAGTCCCCTATAAATTACAAAGAGGGAATAACGCCATGTTACGGTTGTGGGCGAGAGAGTGCGTTTTATGATTTATCGGTATTTGCGTCCTTGGTTATTTAAATTAGAACCAGAAACGGCGCACGCACTGACCTTAAATTGCTTGAAATGGTTTTATTGCTATTGGTTGATTAATCGACGTTTGCAACGTTTTCCTCAAAAGCCAACCGTTGTATTTGGGATTGAATTTCCAAATCCGGTGGGATTGGCTGCCGGGTTGGATAAAAATGGTGAATACATGGATGAGCTATTAGGATTAGGCTTTGGTTTTATTGAGGTTGGAGCTGTTACACCCAAGCCACAACCGGGTAATTCCAAACCGCGAATCTTTCGTTTACCTCAAGCCCGAGCTCTAATTAACCGAATGGGGTTTAATAACTTGGGAGTGGATTATTTAGTGGAGCAATTAAAAAGGAGAAAAGTTAAAGGAATTGTCGGCGTTAATATCGGTAAAAATTTGACAACGCCTTTGGAGAAAGCACATGAAGACTATCAGAATTGTTTTGAAAAATTATACAGTTACGTTGATTATGTTACGATAAATATATCTTCTCCTAACACGCCCGAATTACGCCAATTGCAATCCGAACGTTATCTGGCTGATTTGTTGACTCGATTGAAAGAGGATCAACGTCGCTTGGAAGATCAATATCACAAACGTGTCCCGCTGTTTTTAAAGATCGCACCGGATTTAACCCCTGAAGAAATTCAAACGATTGCCACACTAGCATTACAGCATCGAATAGAGGGCATTGTGGCTACAAATACTTCGTGTTCTCGTCAAGGCACTGAAAAATTGCCGAATGCAAATGAAGCGGGGGGACTCAGCGGCAAACCGCTTTTTCCAATGACTTTGCAAGTGGTTAAACAGTTGCATTCTTTTCTTGGCGATGAGATTCCCATCGTTGCTGTCGGGGGTATTTTTTCGGGTGAAAATGCACAGACTCTAATAAACGCGGGAGCCCGCTTGGTTCAGCTTTACACGGGTTTGATTTATGAAGGGCCTGAGCTTGTAAAAAATATCGTGGAATTTTTGACCCTCTCTCGCCAGACGAGAGAGGGTATAAATTAGGTGTATCCGATGGTGCCGCTAACAGAGGGAGCAGCAGCCTCTACATCTTCATTTTCTGTATTAACATTTGGATTGCCAATTGTCTTTGATGTGAAAAATTCTAAGGCGTGCTGTCCGCCGTGTTGTAAGAATTCTCCTGCGCCGGTCAGCGTTTCTATGCCAACAGTAGTACCCAGGGCTATTTTAAGCTCGATATCTGTTTTATCCCAATAGTAAAACGTGCTTAATAACGCTGGGGACGCATGGATTAAACCCGCGCCACAAGCGGCGAAGCATAATAAGGCTAATTTTCCTTTTCTATTTTTTTGCCAGACTTCTTTAAGCGTTTGAGGAAGCGCACGGACGTGATCGAGATGAGCAATGGCGCGAGGAATTGAGAGTCCTAAAATACTTAAAATTTCTTTCCAGCCTTTAGTTTTATTTGAAAGTAGAAAACTTTCAGGAAGGTGCGTCCCGCTTAAACCCAGAAAAGTAAAAAATAATACGGCTTTATTTTGGATAAAGCCCTTGCGTTCAGCTGTGTGGGTCACCCTTGCCGTAAATTTTTCGACTCCCTCCTGACTCCAAATATTTCTTATCGTGTGAGAGACGGGTATGAGCGCATAGCGGCCCCACAAGAAAATCGCGGGTATAAAAGTTAACTTTGTAGAGATGTTAAAAAAATCCATTAATGATTTACTTTGGCACCACAATCCATAACAAGCAAAACCGAAAAAGGGTAAAGTGCAAATAGTTGCGCTTCCTTTAACAATAGTTGATATTGTGGAGGTTCGGTTTAGCAAGACATTGGTTGTTTGTGATTGATTCGTTGAACTGTAATTGTTAGGGGGATCAATTCCTGGTAAGGGCAAAAGAGGTTTACGAGCTGCATCGTGGTGATCATGGGTATGCTCGAGGTGGTCTTTTATTTCAAAAAATTCTGAAAATAGTACGACTATGGCTAATATCAAAAATTGTACATCCAACGTCTCCTCGGCTGCTGCGCTATAGAAGGTCAAACCGGATGTGAGCGCTATTGATAAGCTAAGAAAAAGAGAAATTTTTTTATTCATAGGAAAACTCCTGATAATTGATTAACGCGAATGATAATCATTTTTATTTGCGAGAGCAATTTAATTTTGGTATAAAAAGATAACGTTAGAAGAATTAATTTTCCTTTAAGGAATGCCATGAAAAAATGTCTGTTCCCTAATTTTTTATTTTTTGTTTTTGTAACGAGTGCACAAGCTTCAGTTTTCCAACGGGGGACTTATTATGAGGTCTGTTTCACGCCGTATCAAAATTGCACTGGGGAAATTGTAAAAATGATTAATCAGGCGAAGCAAAGTATTTATGTACAAGGTTATTCATTTACCTCCGATCCTATTGCGAATGCATTAGTTCGAGCAAAGAAACGCGGAGTTAAAGTGTTGGTGATTTTAGATAAAAGTCAGTTCGCGGGAAAATATTATTCTTCGGCGGGGTATTTAATCCGCAATGGAATACCGGTATGGGAGGATTTTCAATTGGATATTGCCCATAACAAGGTAATGATCGTTGATAAAGCCGTCGTCGAAACAGGGTCGTTTAATTACACGGTGTCTGCCCAACATTATAATGCCGAAAATGTGTTAATTATTCATAATAAAACGTTGGCCCACCGATACCTTGCTAATTGGTATCGCCGCCAAAAAGCCTCTAAATTGGTGAAAAAATATTAGGGTCTGTTTACAATTCGCTAGGCTGAGCCAGAATTCATTGATTTTCGAGCAGCGTACATAGAAGTACGTGAGCAACGGAGCGCAGGAAGTCAATGAATTGTGGCCAGCTAGTAGAACTGTAAACAGACCTAGCTTTTGTCTTTATAGCGCTCTAATTCAAACCATAATGCGTTAAGAATGGCGAATGCACAAGCCAAACCGAATCCTAGAATCCAAGCAAAATACCACATCATTTTCTCCCGATTAATAAGCGTCTTTATTGCTTTCAACATACGCGGCGGTGACTTTGCCCCGTAATATACGATAGACAACGGTTGTGTAAAATAAAATAATCGGCATAAAAATTAATATCATAATGAGCATAATTTGGAGCGATAATTGGCTGGCAGATGAGTCCCAGACCAATAAACTGGATTGAGGGTGGCTGGAAGAGGGCAGTAAGAACGGGAACATCGCTAATCCAACAGTACTAATAATGCCAAAAATACTGAGGCTGCTGCCTACAAAGGATAATCTTGGGAAGCGGCGTATAAAAACAAACTCGAAAAATGCGCCAGCAAATCCTAACAAAGGCGCCAACCACAAAATAGGATAGTTAATAAAGTTGGTGAGCCAGGCTCCTTTTTGCACTTCGACTGCTTTCATTAATGGATTTGAAAATTCCGCAGGGTTAATTCCCGAGGTGACCACATAGCCTTTAATACCATAGATAACCCACACACTGCTGATAGCAAATAAAAGAATAACTAAAAGCGGCATGATCCGCGCCATAATCAATGCGCGGTGCTGTAATTCTTTTTCCGTTTTGATGCTGAGAAAACCACTTCCTTGCATCATCATCATGGCGAGGGCTAATAAGCCACAGAGAAGCGCGAAAGGATTAAACAATGCCTCAAAAGCACCCGTATAAACTGAGCGTAATTCGGGCGTAAAATAAAAAGGTACCCCTTGGATCACATTGCCAACGGCAACGCCAAAAGTGAATGAAGCGATAATGCCGGCTAAACATAAAACCCAATCCCAAATAGAACGCCAGGCTTTATTTTGAATTTTGCTTCGGTATTTAAAACCTGCCGGGCGCAAAATAAGCGTCAGTAAAATAAGCAGCATGGCGAAATAAAAACCGGAAAAAGCAACGGCGTACAGAAAAGGCCAGGCGGCCAATAAAACCCCGCCGCCCAAAATAAACCAAACTTGGTTGCCCTCCCAGACGGGTCCCATGATATTGAGAATAATCCGGCGCTCGGTATCGGTTCGTCCTAAAAAAGGTAATAAACCGGCAGCGCCGAGATCGAATCCATCCATGATTGCAAAACCGCTTATCAGAAAACCGATGATTCCCCACCAAATGAGACGTAAAGTAGCGTATTCAATCATGCTGTGGACTCCGCTTTTTTATTGGGGTTTGAATATTGAGCGGCAACTCCATCCGGCCCCAGACGGATGTATTTGACCATTAAGTAAATTTCTACCACGGCCAATGCGGTGTAAAATAAAGCAAACCCAGCCAGGGACGTAATCAAATCGCCGGCAGTTAACGTAGAAGTGCCTAAAAAAGTGGGCAGCATTCCCTCCACTACCCACGGCTGTCTGCCATGTTCAGCGACAAACCAGCCGAGCTCCACGGCGATCCAGGGTAACGGTAAGCTGAGTAACGAAAGGTAAAGGAACCATTTTCTGTCGAATCGCCGAACGGTGGAGAAATAAAATCCGATAGCAAATAAAATAATAAAAAAGAATCCCACGCCGACCATGATGCGAAACGCCCAAAATAAAATAGCGACGTTGGCGGGTACGGTTAACCACGCGGCTTTATCAATTTCGGCCGGGGTTGCTTTTGTTGGATCATCGATAAATCGTTTAAGTAATAAACCATAGCCCAACTCGTTTTCATATTTTTTAAAAAGGCGTTGTTCCACAATATTGTTAGGGTTTTTTTCTAAAGTGGTTAATGCGGAATAAGCTTTTATGCCGTTCTGTATGCGGCCTTTATTTTGTTGAACAAGCTCGTTAATACCTGGCAACACTTGATGAAAAGAGCGGGTGGCCATCAGTCCTAAGATGTAGGGAATTTGAATACGATAACGAGTAATGTGTTCGCTTTGAATGGGAATGCCAAAGAGGTTAAAGGAAGCGGGGGCAGGCTCAGTTTCCCACATGCCTTCAATCGCAGCAATTTTCATTTTTTGCATTTGGTTAGCGACATACCCGCTTTCGTCACCCAAGACTACCACGGATAAAGCAGAAGCAAGGCCAAAAGAAATAGCCACTGTCATCGAGCGTTTAGCAAATTCGACATTACGGTTACGCAATAAGTAAAAAGCACTGATTGCCAGAACAAATATTGCTCCCATCACGTACCCTGCGCTGATGGTATGGACGAATTTCGCTTGGGCGACGGGATTAAAAAGAAGCGCTTTAAAATTGCTGATTTCCATGCGCATGGTATGAAAATCAAAATGCGCCCCGACGGGATGATTCATCCAAGCGTTTGCGACTAAGATCCAGAGTGCCGAGAAGCTGGAACCAATCGCGACTAACCACGTGACGATTAAATGGCCGACTTTAGGTAAACGCTCCCACCCAAAAAAGAATAATCCCACGAATGTGGCTTCCATGAAAAACGCCATTAGACCTTCTACAGCAACGGGCGACCCAAAAACATCCCCTACGTATTGTGAAAAATAAGCCCAATTGGTGCCGAATTGAAATTCCATGGTAATGCCGGTGGCGACACCCATGGCAAAGTTAATGCCGAATAAAATACCCCAATACTTCGTCATTTGTTTCCAGATTTCTCGACCTGTCATGACGTAGACGGTTTCCATGATTCCTAATAAGGCTGATAACCCAAGGGTTAAGGGAACAAAGAGAAAGTGATACATGGCGGTGATGGCGAATTGCCAGCGGGATAAAAGAATCGTTTCATAACCGGTCATGACGACTCCTTGTTGTTGGGATAATTTAAAATATGTTGTTGCATGAGGCGCGAGGTTAAGTGCTTGGATAGAGGGTCAGAAAAACAAAAATACCAAATTAAAGCAAGCACAAATAATTTAAGGATAATCACGATAGTGATTTCCTTTCGGAGTGAAGATAAACCGCTGCGCCAGAAATTAAACACTCTACCGCTCCTCAGAAGAAACAACAACTTCGGTAAATTGTTCGATATGATAGCATAGCGTTGGTGGGAGTGTTGAGTAAAAATTTTTTATTTTGAGCTTAGTGGGCGGGAAGGTATGAGCATTTAAAAGGCGAAGCCGATTGCCCTCGAAGTGGGGGCGCTTTTGTGCGGACCGTGAGCCGCCCGGACGGCGGCTCCCGAGCGTCCAGGGACGGATTCACAGCGTGTCCGCACAAAAGCGCCCCCACTTCGAGGGCCGTGCTTTATTTCTTTATTTTAGGGTTTCACTTTAACAAATTGTGTCCTAAGAGAGTTTCTAATTTTTTTAGTGGGGAATATTGGGGGAAAAATTGGGCGGTGGGTGGAATATAAAATGTTTGTTCGAGTAAATGTTGTCCCGATAACGCCGCGTGGGAGACGAGGTCCGTGAAAACTACCCAGGTGGTATTGGCGGGGAAAGCTATTTTTTCTTGGATAGCCTTTTTCTGGTATTCTTCATCGCCTTTCATGGTATTGTGAATTTTAAGCATGTAATGATCGTAAAGGCTGCGTTTACGTTTGGTAATGCCCAATAAATTTAATAAAGTGTGAGCCAAAGGTAATGGGGGAGAAACAGCCGGCGCAAATTGTTTGATGACTTGGCCGAATGATTCGCCAAGGTGCCACTGTCTTGGCTGATTATAGGGATTAATGTTGCAAAATAAGCGTAATATGCGTTCGCCTTGCATGGGCGTTGAAGGAAAAGCATCAACGTGTAACCGCGTGTCATCCTTTCGGTAGGAGGTTTTTCTTCCTGCAATTTCGGCGGGACGAAAGCTGGTCCGTCCTATTCGGAATTTACTGTGATAATAAGGAAAGAGCGTGGTTATTAATTGGGTTGCACGCGTTGAGAAATCTTTAATTATTTCTTTTAATGGCGCCACATTTTGTTTTTGTGGATTGAGTCCTTTAAAACTTTGGGTTTTGGGGTCGTAGCTAATATTTTTTTGTCCTTTTGCCAAATAGTTCGGATCTAAAAAAACGCCTTGATCGAGATTAATCGGAAAAGTTAGTTTGGGAAAATAAATGACTTTTCCTTTTTCCAATTGTTCGATTATTTCTGATTGAATTTCTTTTGTTGGAGAAGGGTTCCAAGCCGTAATATCGTAAGAAATGATGGAAGACATAATAAAATCCTTTGATCGCGAGATTAACATAGCTTGCCATATCTCATTCCCTATTGTAAATTTGATTCAACATTCTCTCAATTCCTACTCAGGAGAAAAACTATGTCCATTGAAGTCGGCCAGAAGGCGCCTATTTTTACACTGCCTACGGATGAAGGCGAAATGCTCTCGCTGGATGATTTAAAAGGGAAAAAGGTTATTTTGTATTTTTATCCTAAAGACGATACGCCAGGGTGTACCAAAGAAGCGTGTGGGTTTCGCGATGTTTGGTCGCAATTATCAAAGGCCGGCGTCGTTGTTTTAGGTATTTCAAAAGACAGCGTTAAAGCACATCAATCATTCAAACAGAAATATAATTTGCCATTTACGCTGCTATCCGATAAAGACAATACTGTTTGCGAACAATACGGTGTGATGGTTGATAAAAATCGATTTGGCAAGAAGTACAAAGGTATTGAACGCACGACTTTTCTTATTGATGAAGAAGGGGTGATTTCGGCTGTTTGGCCGAAGGTTAAGGTGGACGGTCACGTTGCTGAAGTCGTAGGAAGACTGTAATGAAAAGGATTTTGATTACCGGCGCTAATCGTGGCATTGGGCTTGAGCTTGTGAAACAGTATCTTGCAGCAGGTTGGCACGTTGACGGTTGTTACAGGGATAAAAAAGCTTCTAATTCACTTTTTGAATTGGCAGCAGAAAAAAAGCAATCGCTTACGCTGCACGAGTTGGATGTATTAGATGAAAAAGCAATACAAGCATTAGGCGAGCACTTGAAAAATCAGCCAATCGATATTCTGTTTAATAATGCGGGCGTTAGTGCTAAAAATTTACGTGAGTTCGGATCTATTCATGACACTGAGAACGCTTGTGAGGTATTTAAAATAAATACCATCGCGCCACTCTTGATGGTGCAAGCGCTGCTAGAATCAGTCGAAAAATCAGAAAAAAAATTAATCATTAATATGAGTAGCGAGATGGGTAGTATTGCGCAGAATGTCAACGGCAATTATTATGTTTACCGTGCTAGTAAAAGCGCGTTGAATGCGATAACAAAATCTTTGGCCATCGATTTGAAGCGAAGAGGTATTACGGTGATTTCCATGAATCCGGGTTGGGTGAGAACGGATATGGGTGGTGAGCAAGCACCGTTGGATGTGATTAGTTCCGTGAGGGGAATGAGGGAAGTCATTGAGCGGGTTGATATAAAATCGACTGGCGGATTTTTAGGATACGACGGTGGAGAGATGCCCTGGTAATTTCGAAGATTTATTTAGTATGTTCAGCTAACCAAGCGTTATAGCAGGCTTTCCCACAAAAATGTTTGACGTAATCAGCGCCTTCTGCAGTCAGAGCAGTCAAAAGTGAAATTTGCGTATTACATTGATCACAAGAAACGGTTTTGTGGCCAGAAATTTGTTTTTTTCCCATTTTTGCCATCAATTGATTCCTTCAATTAGTAGTCCTAACAATTAGAACATAATATTCTGTCACTTTTTGGCTTGGATTAAGAAGCTCACTTGCGCATTTGCCGTCGTAATACAAACTATCGCCTTTTTTCAAAGAATAAATCGTTTTGTTGATTTTAACTTCAAGGACACCTTTGGTTATCAATATATATTTTTCGGTTTCGGGTGTATAGGGGGTGAGGGGTTTTGTTAGGCTGGCACCGGGAGGAAATTCAACGAATAGCCACTCAACTTTTGAGCCCTCAAGGATGGGGGAGATGTTGCGACGCTTGATGTTCTGCGCATCTATCCATATCGCTTGTTCTTCGGTCGTCAATTGGATTACGGAGGGGGTTTGAGGCGAGTGGAACATTTCGGATAAAGTCTTTCCAAGAGCAACGGCTAATTTGCCCGCCACGTCCAAAGTTGGCTGCACTTCGGTGGATTCGATCTTACAAATCATGGACTTACTGACGCCGGCCGCGTCAGCCAGGGCTTGCATGCTCATTTGGCGCTCTTGACGCAAGCGTTTTAAACGTTCTGCAAAAAAAGACATAGAAATACCTTGTTATTATCCGAGAAACATACAGTATAATATATGAAACGAGCTATTGCCTCCAGCCCTTAAGTTTACTATACTAAACACTTATTTATTATAGTAAACATCTGGTAAAAATTCAATTTAGCAATAAGGGCGGTTATGAGTTTTCTTTCCTTTAAGTTGGTTGATCCGCAAATATCAGAGTCTCAACGCTATTGGTATGCGGCTATCGCTTTATTTATTGTTCCCCTTTCTGGGTTAAGCATCGATATTTTTGTACCTTCGCTGCCGGTCATTTCGCATTATTTTGGAGCCACTAAATCATTAGCCCAGTTGAGCATTACCATGTATATGCTTGGTATGGGTGTGATGCAATTATTTTCGGGCTCTATTTCCGATAGTTTCGGTCGTAAAAAACCATTTCTTATTGCGATGCTAATAAATATCGTTGTCACTTTATTAATTCCATTGTCGCATACTATTTATGAACTTCTTTTTTTGAGATTAATGCAGGGGATTTTGGTAGCCATTTTAATTGTTCCTATTCGGGCTATTTTTGCTGATTTATTTAGTGGCGTTGAATTTCATAAAATGACGACGTATTCCACGGTGATTTGGTCCATCGGCCCCGTTGTCGCACCTGCTATTGGGGGCTATTTACAGCATTATTTTGGATGGCAATCGAATTTTTATTTTATTGGAGTCTATAATATAATTGCGTTTCTTTTAATTCTCTTTTTTATGCCCGAGACAAGTCGATACCGTCACCCTTTTCAAACTGCGTCACTTTTACAGCGCTATAAGGAAATACTCTCGCATTCAGAATATATTCGAATGCTCATCGTCAACTGCGCTTTGTATTCTATTGTTATTCTTTTTTCCATAGTGGGCTCTTTTTTAATTCAAAAAGTATTGCATTATTCGCCGGTAGATTTCGGACACATGGCATTTTTAACTGGTTTGGCATGGTTTTTTGGTGCAATGACAAACCGGGCTTTTATTCATGCTCCTTACAATCTTAAAGTAAAAATTGGTTTATGGAGTTTACTAATTGTATCATTAATATCCATTTTTGCGGCATCGATTTTGCCTCTTACTATTTACGCGGTCATGATTCCTACTTTTATTTTAATTTATCTTGGAGGCACCGTGTTCCCTAATAATTTTGCAAAAGCATTGTCCTTATTTCCAAAAATTAATGGTAGTGCTAACTCGCTCTTTGGTGCCTTTATTTTCCTATTGCCTGGCTTAAGTTCGGCACTAGGGACGTTGTTGAAAACAAACAGCGTGATTCCTTTATTAACGAGCTATCTAGGATTAATCGCTTTTAGTCTGATTATTTTTTATGCCCGCCCGGTAGGTGTGACCGTCCGTAAACGCATGCTATAATATTTTCGGGTCAGCTAAACAAAAGGGAATTTGAATGGCTCTGCGAGCGGCCATATTTGATATGGATGGCGTCGTGACCGATACCACGAAACTCCATTTCAAGGCATGGCAAAATATGTTCAATGCTTTTTTAAAGCGTTATGCTCAATCGCAGGCCTTTTTTACTTCTGACGATTATTTATATTATCTCGACGGAAAACCACGCTTCGAGGGAATTAAAAGTTTTTTAAATTCTCGGGGATTGGAGCTCCCCCTAGGAACTCCTGAAGATAACCATGATAAAAATACGATTTACGGCTTGGGAAATTGGAAAAACGCTATTTTTAATGACTTGGTTGACCACGATGGGGTCGATATCTTTTCTTCGACCATCGAACTCATAAAAAAGCTTTGCGAGCAGGGTATAAAAACAGCTATCGTTTCCTCTAGTAAAAATTGTGTAAAGTTACTTGAACGTGCTCAGCTTAACGATTTATTTGCTGCTCGTGTCGATGGCAATGTGCTCCAGAAATTGGGATTGAATGGCAAACCTCATCCGGATATGTTTTTAGAAGCCGCGGCTCGGTTGCAAACCTCACCTTTAGACTGTGTGATATTCGAAGACGCGCTTTCTGGTGTGCAAGCAGGAGCGCGGGGTTATTTTGGGCTGGTTGTCGGTATCGCTCGCCAACCGGATATGCGCGGGCCATTAAAACAAATGGGTGCTGATTGGGTGGTCGATGATTTGGACGCTGTTACTGTGAATCAATTAGTCGAAAAAATGCCGGATTCTCTGCCGAACGCATTGGAATGTTTGCCCTGCATTGCTGAACAATCTGCCTACAAAAAGATGGTCGTGTTTTTGGATTATGATGGTACTTTAACGCCCATCGTTGACAAACCTGAGAAGGCTATTCTGTCGGACGAAATGAAGGCAGTTCTAATTAAGCTTAGCCAGAAAGCATCCGTTGTTGTTCTTAGTGGTCGGCAGCTATCCAATTTACAGGAATTAATTGGATTAGAATCCTTATTTTATGCGGGGAATCACGGTTTTGAAATTTTTAATCCGCTTTCAAACGATACAATTGTTATTGCCACAGAATATAAAGAAACTATATCGAATGCTTATAATTTATTACAGCAATTGCTGCAAGACGTTCAGGGTGTCATTATTGAGCATAAAGCCTTATCCTTATCAATCCATTATCGTTTAGTAAAAGCCGAAGATGTGCCTATCATTGAAGAAAACCTCGATAAAGTTTTGGAGCTGCACCCGCAATTAAAAAAGCATCACGGAAAGAAAGTTTTTGAATTGCGTCCCCACATAGATTGGGATAAAGGCAAGGCTTTACTACACATTTTAGAAATCCTTAGTCATCATTACGCACATATTTATCCCATTTTTATCGGCGACGACGTGACGGATGAAGATGCATTTATGGCTATTGAGGATTGCGGAGTCGGTATCTTAGTTTCTAAGGAACAGCGACGAACGCGTGCGGCGATGGTGTTAGAAGACCCAAAACAAGTAGAACAGTTTTTGGAAGCATTAACTCATTTAGCTTAAATTATGATACTAAAATGAAAACTTGGCAGCTAAAATACTACAATCTCCTTGAGCCGCAACAACGGTTGTGAGAAACGTTATGTACGTTGGGAAACGGATATTTTGCAACCCGTGGTGCTTGGGAAGAAGCGCATGATGATGGGGTTCATTACCCGGGGACCTACATTGCGGGCTGTTACAATCGAGTAGAAAGTCAAATTGCAAACCGCACTATCGTCAATGAAGATTTAGTTAATTGCCCTAACTGGTTGCCAATAACATGGCGAGTGGTTGGTGGAGAATGGATTAACCTGACTGACTCTTCCTTGGAGGAATATGAGCAAACATTAGATTTACTCCAAGGAACCTTGAAACGGCAATTATGTTTCGTTGATAAAGAGAATCGTAAAACGAAAATAATTTCTCGACGCATTGTTTCTATACACAACCCGCATATAGCGGCTATTGAATACACGCTTATCCCTTTAAATTGGTCTGGTGAAATTGAAATTCGTACGGGAATTGATGGGAATGTTATTAATAATGGCGTCGTTCGTTACCGACAATTGGAGCGGCATCATTTAACGGCTATTACTGCTGAAGAAAAGTTCGGATGATACAACTTAGCGCTCAAACAAGTCAGTCAAAGATAACTATTGTAATGACAGCACGAACGCAATTGTTTCAAGAAAGAAAAGCATTGAGGGCAGATTCCAATATAATAAAGCTAACAAATAGTATTGCGCAACAATTTACAGTGAAGCTTGAAGAAAATCGTCCCGTGCGCATAGAAAAAATCGTAACACTATTTACTTCGCGTGATAAGGCTGTGAGCAATCCAAGCTACGATGGCTATCAACTGATGAGGGAAATTAAAAATTTTGCCGATATCACGAATTCTGACCACCAAGCGTGGCGAATGCTCTGGCAGCGTTGCGACATCAAAATTGAATTTAACCCGGAGGAGCAGCTATTGTTGCGCCTCCATATTTTTCATTTATTACAAACAATTTCTCCTCATTCAATTGATTTAGACGTTAGTGCTCCAGCGCGGGGATTGCACGGAGAGGCTTATCGCGGACATGTATTTTGGGATGAATTATATATTTTCCCTTTTTTTACCTCACATTTTCCAGAAATTACCCGATCATTATTACTTTATCGCTATCGACGATTATTCCACGCGCGAAAAGCTGCGCGAAAAATAGGCCTTAAAGGCGCGATGTTTCCCTGGCAAAGTGGAAGTAATGGAGAAGAAGAAACTCAAATCATGCATTTAAATCCTCGGGACAATACGTGGGGACCTGATTATAGTCATTTACAACGTCATGTGAATATCGCGATTACTTATAATATTTGGCAATATTATTTATATACGAATGACCTTCAATTTATGTCGCGCTATGGTGCAGAGATGCTCCTTGATATCGCCACTTTTTGGAGTAGTCTTGTTATTTATAACAAAGAATCCGATCGTTATGAGATTCACGGCGTTATGGGCCCCGATGAGCACCATGAAAAATACCCCAACAGCATAGAACCGGGGCTTCGCAATAATGCTTACACTAATTTCATGATAGTTTGGTTGTTTAAACGAGCTTTGCAAATCATGAAACTCTTGAGCGCACAACGCTGTCAAGAATTATTAACTTTGCTTGATATCGACGAACAAGAAATTCGAAAATGGCGTGCCATTACCCGCCGCATGTATTTGCCGCTTCGTAAAGACAAAATTTTAAATCAATTTGATGGGTATGAGGAACTGACTCCATTTCCATGGAAACAATATCAAAAAAATACGGTCGAATTGAGCGTCTCGACCGTATTTTAAAAGCAGAAAATGACACTCCGGATCATTATCAATTAGCAAAACAAGCCGATGTCGTGATGATTTTTATTTACTGCCTTCTTCAGAAGTAAAACAACTTATGCAGCAATTGGGTTATTCATTTGAAGAAGCTGATATTGAAAAAAATATTGTTTACTACCTTAATCATACTTCCCACGGCTCAACGTTAAGTAAAATCGTTTATGCTTCTACTTTAATGGATATCCAGCCACAATCGGCTAAGGAACTTTATTATCAAGCGCTCAGTAGCGATGTCAACGATATTCAAGGGGGTACCACGCCAGAAGGAATTCATTTAGGTGTAATGGGGGCTACTGCGCAATTTGCATCTCAAGGATATAGCGGTTTATACGTCAGCGATTTTAACGAACTGATCTTTAAGCCGACGTTACCTTCCGGTTTAAAATTAATGAATTGGCGTTTTCAATATAGAAGTGTTTGGTACGATATTGAATTGACGGAAAATAAATTAATGCTTCGTTTGTGCGACTATGGTTCGGAATCAGTTACAGTGAAACTTAATAATAAAACTTATCAACTTCAAGGAAATCAGACTTTGGTATTATCACTTGACGAACTTTCCTTAAAGTCCTAACCATCGAATAAACCGTTTTGTTCGTTTTAATAGAATTGGTGACTTCCCTTCAAGGTATATTTTAAAATCTCCCATTTCTTCTTTATTTTGAGGGTTAGTATTTGGTTCGATCTTTTTAATTTTTCCTAGGTTAATAATTTTCATTTCAGTTGCATAATAACCGCGTTGTAATTTAACGATGGGGATAACAAAATAAGCTTCATTGAGATTATGAGGATATACCTTTTTAAATTCGCTTTCATTCAAGGCAACATATTCTATATTATTAATTTGACGGCGGAGCATCCGATTTAACGGAGCCGCGGTGTTAAATAGCTGCTGATAATTATCGGCCGTAATTACTATTATTGGCTCATTTCCTTCTCGTTTGTCGTCGTTATTTAAATCGGCAAAAAGGATTGGATCTCGTTCTTCATTTATTGGGATTTCTGGTGGTGCGTTTTCTGGGACTTGTATTTTAGAATGATCACAGTTTAAGAATTGTGACTTTGAAAACCAATTAGGATTAGGGTAATACACGATAAGCAGAGAGTTATTGGCAATAGTATTAATAATAGGTTGAGTAAGATCTGCCGGCAGAGAAGGGCAGCCCCAACTACGACCCGCTCGTCCGTATTTTTTTATAAATGTTTCATTAACGTACCATGAACCATGCATTACAATAAACCGTCGGTACGCATTGTCATTGAAATTTTTATCTAAGCCATATAATTTTAATGATAACCCGTGACGGCCGTGGTACGCTTTTTCGGTGTCATAAACCCCGATACTACTTGCTTTACTATTGACTTTATTTGAAAAATATTGCGACGATAAAATCCCTGATTTGATTCCATGAGAGACGTACGTATGAAATAATAATTTATCTATAGCTAAATCAAATACCCAGAGACGCTTTTTATTGGAGGGCAATGAATAATCAATAATTGTTAATATATTATTATGTTCAACCCCGTATTCATTCGCGCATTTTACAATTTTTAATGATTTGTTGAGAATGCCTATATCCAACGTCTGGGCTTCTTGATGCAGCTTGCTTGAGACTTCATTGAAGGATTGGTTGATCGATGGTTGAAACCCAAAGGTTACTTTTTTCTCGTTTGTTTGTTCAACTTGAGTGATCGCCTCTTTTACTGGTTTTGATGAAGGTAGAGGCTTTTCCTTAATCGCTAGGAAATAAATTAGCGCAGTAATCACTAATATTACTACTAAAATGAGTAATATTCTTTTCATGGCGTCCCTTGCTTAATTAATCTATTATGTCTATAAACTTAATATAGCGCAAAATTAGCGCAGATTGTGGTGGGGTGCCGATTGGGCTTGCCTCTGGGTAGGCTATGGCAGAGGCTTATAGCAGCTAAAATCTATTAAGGCGAAATACGTAGGCATAAGCTCAATGCGGGCGGTCCTTCTTATGGAGGTAACACAATGGGTAAGTCTATCCGACTGGGGAAGGGGACACTAGGATTGGTGATTTGTATCATTTACATTTATTCGCCTTCCGGTTTCGCGCAATGGAAAGTTTATATAAATAAACGTTATCAATTTAAAATTAGTTATCCTGCCTTTTTAGTGACTAAGAATCGGTTTAGCACTAGTTATTTTCTCGGTCCTGGGTGGAGCATCAATAAAAACGGTAAAAATAATTCCCTCCAACATTCTTTGTTTGAAATACAACTTAAAAATATAAGGGGTGAAGGAATAGAGGGCGAAAAATTTTACTACAAGGCTTATGTAAGAGTGGGCGTGAGCACAGACCCTTTTGATCTTTCTCATTGCCAAGAAAGGGTAAATAATTTCATTTCGACATCTCCCCCTAAATTTAAAATAATTAATAGCAATAGATTTTTAATCTTTAATTTTTCTGATGCTGGCATGTCTCAATACCTGAAAGGGACAAGGTTAAAGAACAAGGTCTGCTACAGTATTGAGGAAGTGGAAACAGGCTCGCGACAAGAAAACATCCCCCAATACAACGTAATAAGCCATAAAAACCAAGCGCTGGCCCGGAAAATTATTGAGACTTTTCGTCACGGGGGTGTTCAGAACAGAAGTAAAAAATTTAATCTAAAGGTGCGTTTTAAAGGTTAATTGAACTCGTAAAATCCTACTTTATAGGTGGTTAGAGAGCGTCTGCGCAAATTGGCCCACCACGATTTTGATTGCAACTTCCTGGTTAAGTGGAGTAGGATTGGGGGCAAGCGAGCTAAAGATGAGGAAATAACGTTTGATAAGTGTTCTTTTAATTGAAGATCATGTGTTGATTCGCCGCGGTATGCGTTTAATGTTGGAGCAAATCAAAGGGATTCGTATCGTGGGTGAAGCGAGCACTGGTGAAGAAGGGCTGGCATTGCGCCGAGAGAAAGAACCTGGCGTCGTGATTCTTGATTTTCAGCTACCGGATACGAACGGTCTTGAGCTGGCTCGCAGGCTTTTGCGGCGTGATCCGGAAATAAAAATCTTAGTGGTGACAGCCATGGAGGGAGAGTTGTTACCCATGCGCTTATTGGAAGTCGGTGTTCGCGGTTTTATCACAAAAAGCAGTGATTCTGCGGAATTAGAACGAGCCATTCGTGCGGTGCACAGCGGCCAACGCTATATTGGTTCTGCAATAGCCAGCCGGTTAGCGTTGAGTAAGACGACGGCGGCTAAATCGCCTTTTGACCAGTTAAGCAATCGACAGATGGAAGTGTTGCTATTATTGGCCAAAGGAATGAACGCCGAATCGATTGCAAAACAATTACATATTACGGCAAAAACGGTAAACTCTCATCGTTATCGAATGTTTGAGAAACTGGGTGTTAAAAACGATGTGGAGCTAATAAAATTAGCTGTTCAATATGGGTTGATTGACATCGATAAAACCACCAGCGCCGTTTAATACAATCTAAAAAACCCCATGAAAAAATTGCGGCTATTATTTTTTGCTAATCAACTGTTAGTAGTAAAACGGAAAAATTTTTGTGAACTTCCTGCCTTTGATGATTGGCCAGAATGGGTAGGAGATCTTAAGTATCCTCACAATCTAGGTGTGTATAACAATTGTTATTGTTATGCGGCCGAAGTTGACGAACAATTTGATAAGGATGAAAATTATGTGTGGATGTCCTTAAGATCGGCGGTTGAAAATATCGATCAAAAATGGTTTAGCGTTGCCGCTCGTGCTTATCAAATTATTAATTGGGACAAAAATCACCGTTATTGCGGTCGATGTGGACAGGAAACGAAGAAAAATTCAAATATATTTGAACGCCAATGCCTTTCCTGCAATTTATTTTTTTACCCGAAAATATCACCTTCTATTATCGTGTTAATTCGCAAAGCGAATAAAATACTTTTGGCACGGAAATCAGAATTTCCAGCGGGAGTTTATGGCCTAATCGCCGGTTTCGTTGAACCGGGTGAAAGCCTTGAAGAAGCACTGCATCGTGAGGTTGCAGAAGAAGTGGGTATTTCTATAAAAAATATTCATTACTTTGGTTCTCAACCTTGGCCTTTTCCGGACTCTTTAATGCTAGCGTTTATCGCTGACTATGCCGGCGGCGAGATAGAATTAAATGATGGTGAATTGGAATCCGCAGGATGGTACGATGCGAATCATCTGCCGGGACTCCCATCTTCAGCCAGTTGCTCGACAACTGGTTGATTCTTTTCTTAAAGAAAAAAATATTAATAAATAAATTTGGTAGTTCTGATGCACTCCAGATTTCAGAAAGGGAAAATACCGAATAGCGTATTAAAACGCGATTTAGGATTAATCGGTGCAACGATGATGGGGCTGGGCTCTATCGTAGGAACGGGTATTTTCGTTAGTATCGGCGTGGCGGCGGGCGTCACTGGGCCTTCTGTGGTTCTCGCTATTGTTTTAGCCGCTTTGGTTGCTACATGTAACGCATTATCGAGCGCTCAACTGGCGGCCAGTCACCCGGTCAGCGGCGGCACTCACGAATATGGTTATCGTTATCTGCATCCTGCATTGGGTTTTACGGCGGGATGGATGTTTTTATGTGCAAAAATAGCCTCAGCCGCAACGGCGGCTCTTGGTTTTGCCGGTTATTTATTGCATTTATTAGGAATCACGTCGATCTCTATGATCCCGATTGCGGTTAGCATAGCTATTCTATTAACGCTTTTAGTTTTGAGCGGCCTTAAAAAATCCAATTTGGCCAATCTTATTATTGTTTCTATAATCTTAATTTCACTAATAACGTTCGTATTATCAGGCTTACCGCATTTATTTAGCATGGGTCTTCCTCATTTTAAACCTTTCTTTCCGACAGCAGCGCCTAGTGGGTTAAGAAATTTTCTCTACGCAACGGCTTTGATGTTTGTCGCTTATACCGGTTATGCGCGTATTGCTACTTTAGGAGAAGAGGTCAAAAACCCCAAACGTTTTATTCCTCAAGCGATTATATTGACATTAATCATTAGTGCTGTTTTGTACATTGCAGTAGCCGTCGTTGCTATCAGCATTGTAGGCGCAGATCACCTTTCACAAGCGGCCCAAAATCGGGCAACTCCACTTGAAACAGCAGCACGCGCTTTGAATCGCCGAGGTTTGGATATCATCCTAGCATTTGGCGCTTGTACAGCGATGTTAGGCGTATTATTAAACCTTATGCTGGGACTTTCACGGATGGCTTTGGCGATGGGGCGTAAAAGGGATTTACCTTCGATGTTCGGAACGCTTTCAAAAAAACAACGGACGCCATCGGCGGCGATACTAGGGGTGGGCCTTGCTATTATCGGGCTTTCGCTGATAGGAAACGTCGAAATAACATGGGCATTCAGCGCTTTTACCGTATTAATTTATTATTTCATTACCAACCTTGCCGCTCTTCAGTTACCCAAAGCCGATCGTCTTTATCCGCGGATATTTCCTGTTGGTGGGCTAATAGCTTGCTTATTTCTTGCCTTTTGGGTGCCCCTGATGATTTGGTCAATTGGCATAGGCCTGATTGCTGTTGGACTTGCTTGGAAATATTTTATGGCTCGTTTATGGATATGAGCAATTTTTGAATAGGTGGTGTATTTATCAGCAATGTTATGCTAATGTAAGGACTGCTGTTCTAGCGCAATAGAAAGGAGGAGGTCACTTGAAAAAACTAACCGTAACTTTCTTAACTTTTATTAGTATTTTCTTCGCTGCCACCGCAGCCTTCGCTGAAAATCGCCCCATTTTAAATACGATTAATTATCAACAGCAAGTTGAAAAATGGGTAACGACGGATTCTGCCGATGTGATGGTTTCCGTTAACGTTACAACAAAAGAAAAAAAGTTTGATGCACTGCAACACCAAGTAATGAAAAAATTGGAAGAATTAAGTGACGGACGTCAATGGCATATCGATTCTTTTTCAATGTCACAGGATCAGTCGGGATTGGAAGTTTTAAGCTGGGAAGTCCGCTCTCGAATGCCTTTGGCCTTGGTGAACAGTCTGCGTCAAAAAATAGATTCGCTCTCTCAAGCCGGACAACAATATAAAATTCAGAACGTTGATTTTGAACCTAGTTTAGTAGAAAAAGAAAAAGCTTTCGCTGAGCTGCGCCAGCGAGTTTACGATCAAGTTAAAGTAGAGTTAGATAATTTGAATAAATCGTTTCCGAATGGTCATTATTTTTTACATAGCATCGATTTTGTCTCTCCACCGCTCTACGCCGCTAACCAAAAAGAATTAACGCTAATGCGATCTGCCCCGTCTGAAAAAACAGCGGTGACTTTGGGAAGAAACCTAATGTTGATTGCGAATGTAAAAGTGGCGACTTTTTTAAATAAATAGGCAAATAACGCTAGAAAAGTTCATACTATTTTTTTACAAAACTTTTCTAATTTTATAAAGAATAGAAAAAAGGGCTTTGTCATTGAAGCATTCAATCCATCTGATTTAAAAACTATTTTACATTCCAAGCACGCCAATATTTATTATTTAGAACATTGTCGTATCCTTGTTAATGGCGGTCGAGTAGAGTATGTCACTCAGGAAGGTAGCCAGTCGTTGTATTGGAATATCCCTATTGCAAATACCACAACAATTTTATTGGGGACGGGAACTTCGGTTACTCAAGCAGCCATGCGTGAGTTAGCAAAAGCGGGCGTGTTGATCGGTTTTTGTGGAGGCGGTGGCACTCCATTTTTTAGCGCGAACGAATCTAATATAGACATTGCTTGGTTTTCGCCCCAGAGTGAATACCGGTCGACGGAATACCTTCAAAAATGGGTGCGTTTTTGGTTTGATGACAATAAAAGACTAAACGCAGCCAAACGCTTGCAATTATCTCGCATTGAGATGATTCAAAGGCAGTGGGGTTAGACCTCGCGCTTGAAAAGTGTCAAAAAGATATTTTCAAAGCTAATAGCACGACCCATCTCTTAGGTGCAGAGGCACAATTAACAAAGCAGTTATTTAAATTCGCTGCCCGCGCAGTTCAATATGGGGAATTTACTCGCAGTAAGCAAGGAAAGAAACTGACCCAGCTAACCAGCTTCTTGATCATGGTAATTATTTAGCTTACGGATTAGGGGCGACAGCGACATGGGTACTTGGGCTGCCGCATGGTTTAGCGGTGCTTCATGGCAAAACTCGTCGTGGTGGTTTAGTCTTTGATGCTGCCGATTTAATTAAAGATGCTTTGATTTTGCCGCAGGCTTTTATCTCAGCCGTGCGAGGAGATGATGAGCAAGAATTTCGCCAAGCCTGTATTCAAAATTTGCTGCAAAATGAAGCGCTGGATTTCATTATTGACACTCTCAAAGAAATTGCGCTTGAGGTAGGTGCAAGCGAATGAATGTGCTTATCGTTTCTCAATGCTCAAAAAGAGCGCTAAAAGGAACACGTCGCATTCTAGATCAATTCGCGGAGCGTCGCGGCACACGTACGTGGCAGACGGCTATTACGCAACAAGGATTAGAAACTTTAAGAAAGTTACTCAAACAATCGGCACGTCGCAACACTGCTGTTGCTTGCCATTGGATTCGGCGGAAAAATTATTCAGAATTGTTATGGATTGTTGGTAATGCAAGCTTATTTGATATGCAAGGTAATGTTCCCACTAATGTCACTGAACGGAATATTTTACGTCATGGAGATGAAAATGATTAGGATACGCTTTATGGCATTCAAATTTTAGCAGCCATTGCTGCTCTTTTTCATGATTTTGGTAAGGCTAGTTCCGCTTTTCAAAAAAAGCTGGAAGCGGAAGGGAAGCCACTTACTGATGCATTTCGTCATGAGTGGGTATCGTTGCGATTGTTCGAAGCGTTTGTAAACGGGGCGGAGGATGATCAGCATTGGTTAGAGAAGCTGGCTAATTTAACAAAGGATGAAAGCAGCGACATAGAAAAGACTTGCCTGGAAGCATTATTAAACGATGAAATTTCCAAGCCATTCAAAACATTGCCTCCGTTAGCTAAGGTCATAGGCTGGTTAATTCTAACGCATCATTATTTACCGTTGTCACGCAATTCAAAAAGAGTGACTGTTACGAGAAAAGAATTGGAAAAAATACTTGATTATATTGATGCTAGGTGCGGCTATTTTGAGGCGAAAGCGAGTGAAAAAGAGAAGACAGCCTGCTGGCAATTTGAAAAGGGTTTGCCTTTTTTAAGTGAGCACTGGCGAGAAAAAGCAAGTGCTTGGGCTAAAAAAGCCTTAGAATGCGCGCTATTAAAAAAAATAAATTGGTTAGACGATTTATTTTCATTGCATTTAGCACGATTAAGCTTGATGTTGGCTGATCATCACTATTCGAGTTTACCCAGTTGCCCTCAATTTGGAGATTCAGACTTTCCGTTATTTGCTAACACCGACGGCAAACAAAAAAAGCAGCGCTTAGATGAACATTTAGTGGGTGTTTGTGAGCAAACTCGATTAATTCGAACGCTTCCTATGCTGGCTCAAGGATTACCTCGGATTGCACGGCATAAGGGGTTTAAGCGGCGGACAACTCATCCCCGATTTCGTTGGCAGGATCGCGCCTATGATTTGGCATGTGTATTGCGCGAACGAACCATAGAGCAGGGGTTCTTTGGAATTAATATGGCTTCCACGGGTTGCGGCAAGACGGTGGCGAATGGACGTATTATGTATGGCCTTTCTCATCCAAGGCAAGGCGCACGCTTTTCGATTGCCCTAGGATTGCGTGTCTTAACATTACAGACTGGGCAAGTTTATCGAAATTGTTTTCATTTAGGCGCGGATGATTTAGCAGTGTTGGTGGGTTCTGTGGCTGTAAAAGAGTTGTTTGAGCAGAGTACAAAAGAAAGCAGGGCAGCAAGATTAGGTTCAGAATCCAGAGAGGCATTAATGCCTGATGACACGTATATTTCTTTTGATGGCTCGTTGGAAGTAGGGCCTTTGAAGCGATGGCTTGAAAAAAAGCCGGATGTCAAAAAATTGTTGGCAGCGCCTGTTTTAGTAAGCACCGTGGATCATTTGATTGGCGCGACGGAGGCAACGCGCGGCGGCAAGCAGATTCCCCCAATGCTGCGTTTGCTTACTTCTGATTTGGTATTAGATGAGGTAGACGATTTTGATATTAATGATTTACCAGCACTAACGCGACTGGTTCATTGGGCAGCGATGTTAGGCAGTCGCGTGTTGTTATCTTCCGCTACACTTCCTCCCGCTTTAGTGGAAGGTCTCTTTAATGCTTATCGGGAAGGTCGTGCCATGTTTCAGAAAAGCCGTGGTACGCCAGGCAAAGCGGTTAATATTTGTTGCGCTTGGTTTGATGAGCATGAAGTGGCTACGAGCAATCACGTCGTTTCGAAGAGTTTTTCTGAGTTTCACGAGAAATTTGTGACAAAGCGAATAAAAAAATTACGCAAGGCCGAGGCATCTCGTCGTGCGGTTATAAAGCCATTATTTATTACAACTAAAAATCCAGATGAAATTCGTCAACAACTAGCCGACAAGCTGAATGAGATGATATATGAATTGCATGAACGACATTATACTGCCGACCCCCAGACGGGCAGCCGTGTAAGTTTTGGATTAATTCGTTTTGCTAATATTGATCCGTTGATTGACGTGGCTAAACATCTGTTGCAGAAAGGTGCGAGAGATAATTATTGTATTAAATTTTATTGTTATCATTCACATCATCCTTTGTTGATAAGGAACCACATTGAGAAACAGTTAGATAGATTCTTAAATAGAACAATGGGAGATTCTGAATTTTTCCAACAGAAAATAGTGAAGGACACGCTGTCGGGCTGTAAAGCACAAAATATTATCTTTTTGGTGCTGGCTTCGCCGGTCGCAGAAATTGGCCGGGATCACGATTACGATTGGGCAATTGCTGAACCTTCTTCTATGCGTTCGATTGTCCAATTAGCAGGCCGGGTTAAAAGGCATCGCCTCGGTGATTGCAGTGTGGCTAATGTTTATTTGTTGGAAACCAATGTTAAAAGTTTGGAAAAGGGGTCGGGTATTGCGACTTATTGTCGTCCAGGTTTTGAATGTAAGCCTTTTTTGCTTGAAAAAAAGTACTTAGATACAATTTTGTTGCCGGAACAATATGAAGTTATTACTGCCATTCCGCGTATTTTAGCGAATAGGGATTTGAAATGGGGAGCAAATTTAGTTGACTTAGGGCATGCGCGCTTGGAGCAAGTAATGTTGGATCGCTTTAACGATAAAGTGACAAGACCCGTCAATGAATGGTGGGAAACGCAAGCTCCTCTTTGCGGTTATATGCAGTGCAACCAACGTTTTCGCAATGATCCGCAGGGAAGGGAAAGGTTCGCTTTGTTGTGGGATGAGGATGAGATGAAATTTAAATTTTATGATTTGGAAACGGAGCCTTGGAAAAACGTGACTGTCAGATTTGAGTACATTAACTTTGAGTGTGGTAAGGATATTGAGCCATGGAGTAGGAGCAGTTATTTTGAAATGTTAGGTGAAGTAGCGAGTCAACGAGCTATGGAGTTGGAAGATTGTGCAAGACGATTTGGATGTGTTGATTTACCGAAAGGAAAGAAATGGAAGTATCATGAGCTATATGGATTTACATCCTCAGAATAACTAATATTAATTTTCTAGATTATATTCCAGTATATTTTTCTTCTGTTAACATTCAATTTAGTGAATGATATTGTGGCAAATCTTTTCACGCAGCTTATTAACTGTTGGGATATACAGCTTAGAAAAGTATATTTTTTTTCTGATATTAACTGCCGTAAGGCAGAAAACATGAATAGTTTGATGGAGAAAGCAATGAAGAGTGAAAATGAAATGGAAGAACTAAAAAAACGAATCAATGATTTTATCCAAGGAAGGTTGGAAGTAAAATTAACGAAATTGCCACCCAGTGACAAAAAACGTCAGCAAATAATTGAAGAATATCAGCCCAAAAACTGGATCTCCAATGCCGCTAGACGTGCATCGCAAATTCAATTAGTAACACATGCAATTAAATTTCAACACCCTGATGCCAAAGGCACATCAAAATAAAAGACAATCGAAAGTCTGAAATTATTTTTTCAAAAAGCGGATGAATTTGATATTAATTTTTAAAATTAGTTTACGGAAATGTGATGATCAAAGGCCTGACTATACTTTTGATGACATTAAAGATGTATAGTAATTTTAACTATTCTAAATTCAACTTTTGCTGAAACCTATCCCAAGATATTTCTAAGAGATCTTTACCCATATAAATTGACCGAAAGCCATTATATCCAGGATAAAATATAGTATTTTGCAATGCGAACTTTCCGTGTGTGCAAGCTCCTGGAATATATCCACACACAATTTCTCCAAAAAGCAATTTTTCATCTTTCGTCATTCCTTTTGGTATAAAAACAATACCGGCATGCCTTAGATGAATATTTTCAGCTATTTCTGCTACAAATTCTTGATCGCAAGTAACAAATATGCCATTCCATTCATACAACGTAGTTGAAATGAAATTTCTTTCATCCATTCCTTTAAGCTTGGTCTTTGAAATTTCAATTACCCGCATTGACTGAAATGAAGGACGCATAAAATTGGCATGCTCATCTAAACATATTGTTGGTAATTTACCTTTTTGTTTCTTTGATGCCATTCCTTTTAAATACCCTCATTTGGACTTGTTGTTTCAGTAACTCTAACTTACATAAGGTTTTAAGACGAGGAGCAATAATCCTATGCTTACCAATTTTTATTCGTTAAAGTTTGAAAAATAGAAATTTTTGGCTCTCCTCAAAAAAGGGGAACTTTAATCGTGTTAGAATTAATCTAACGCCTTGATACGACTAATAAAAAGGAAATTAAAGTGCCGAAGAAAGATTTTATCCTAAATTTGCTTGGATTTACACTGAAGAAAGTGCATGGTTATGACCCGCTCGTGCTGGAAGTGGGCTGTCGTCGAAAACACAATGCCCTTTTTGTCAGCATAAACGATTACGCAAAAAAGGAAGCTTTGTTCGACAAGTGCGTCATGAAACCGTCGGATTACGACAAACCGTCTTGCGGTTTAAAGCGCATAAGTTTTATTGCTATCACTGCCAACGCTATTTCAATCAACGATTTCCCGGCATACTTCCTTATCAACGAGCGAGTGAAAAATTACGCAAAGAAATTTTTCATTATCATACGCACGGGATTTCTCAAAAAACGTTAGCCATCCAATTTAAACTGGGCAAAGCCACCGTCGAGCGCTGGTATCATTAGGGATTCCAACGCAAAAATCAGCACATGAGTGGACGTCATTGTCCCCGAGTACTTGGCATCGATGAACACTTTTTTTCTCGAAAGCAAGGCTATGCCACCACCCTGTGCGATTTACGCCAGCACAAAATCTTTGATCTGCTCCCCGGATACAATGAATCCTCACTAGCCGATTATTTACACGCATTGCCAGGTAAAGAGCGGGTTCAAGTCGTGTATGGATTTAAGCACCCCCTATCGGCACCTCGTTAAAAAATATTTCTCCAATTACTCTTGATGAAACATCGCACGGCTAAACAGTGCCGACAATTATTACCCTTATTTCTTAAAGCGCTCCAGCAGCTCAAACAATCTCCTTCAAACCGTTAGCGATTCTTGGAAAAACACTTTATCAATGGCGAGAAGAGATTGTGCGTATTTGGCGCTTTACCAAAAATAATGGCATCACCGAAGGATTTCATCGCAAAATGAAATTAATACAACGACGTACCTATGGCTTTAGAAACTTTGAAAATTACCGTTTACGCGTTAGAGTACTCTGTGCGTGAAAAAGTGCCCCCTGAAATGGGAAAGACCCTGTCAAGTTTGGTGAAGCGTGATGTACAGTTTTTGGACCCCTTGATTTCATGGTGCCCAGAGGCAGAATCGAACTGCCGACACGAGGATTTTCAGTTAGTTCTTTTTTGAACAGGAAGAATTTCTAGTAGAAAAATGACTGAAAATTCAAGCTGTTAATCTGGCAACTGCAAGCACAGTTTGTTTAAATATTGGCCGAGTCACACAACTTATGCACAACAATGCTCAACAAATTTGTATTTTGTTCCACAAAACGCCCACATTAATTTAGAAGCAAAGTTCCTTTTTCAGGGCTGCTGTGCAGGTATATTGTTATGAATCAGGCCGTTTGCCTTCACTCCTCCGTGGATATATCCTTAATTGCCTATGAAACATAAAGAGATACCCAATGCTGTCATTTATCAAGCCAAAAGCGGAAAAATTGCCTTTCGTGGAGATTTGGAGCGGGATACCGTTTGGGGTAATTTACAACAAATCGCTGATTTGTTTGGCGTGCAAAAATCAGCTATCTCCAAGCATTTGAAAAACCTTTATAAGGGAGGTGAATTAGAGAAAAAAGCAACTGTTTCCATTTTGGAAACGGTTCAAATGGAAGGCAATAGGAGGATAAAACGACGACTGGAGTATTACAATTTAGATGCCATTCTTTCAGTCGGTTATCGTGTAAATTCCAAAGAGGCTACCCAATTCCGGATTTGGGCTACCAAGACCCTGAAGCAACATTTACTTCAAGGTTACACCATTGATAAGAAACGCATTGCTGCTAATTATGAGTTGTTCATGCGTGCGGTTTCGGATGTTAAAACTTTGTTACCAAAAAGTGGGGAGGTGAAAACAGAGGATGTACTTGAACTCATCCACGCCTTTGCAGATGCTTGGGTTTCCTTGGATGCCTATGATTCAGAGAATTTTCCTAAAGAGGGAGCAACCCAAAAGCAAGTCACTTTTACTGCCGAAGAATTGCAAAAAACGCTTCACGGTTTTAAGCAAGAATTAATTGCTAAAATGCAGGCGACGGAATTATTCGGGAAAGCACGAACTAAGGATGCCATTCAAGGAATTATTGGGAATATATTTCAGTCGTTTGGTAAGAAGGATCTTTATTCTAGCGTCGAGGAAAAAGCAGCACACCTTTTGTATTTTTTTGTAAAAAATCATCCCTTTGTCGATGGGAACAAGCGAAGCGGAGCATTTGCGTTTGTATGGTTCTTAAGAAAAGCAGGCCTATTGCGTGCAAGCCTTACGTCCGAGGCATTGACGGCATTAACGTTATTGGTGGCAGAAAGCGATCCAAAAGACAAAAATAGAATAATCGGATTGACATTGTTATTGTTACAGCACAGTTAAAGCAGCGATTTTGTAAATTAAGAAGAAGAGATGAAATTTATAGTAGGTGATGGTGCACCAAATAAATTTCCTGAATCGAGATAGAAAACAAGAGAGTAGACTATTTAAATATAGGGATTGAATAATGAAAGTGATTTTTTACGAAAATACAAAAACTCCATCGTTTACTCGGGAACTAGTTCATAAAAGGTATCCTTTAGGGATGGCATATGCTAAGGATGATTTTTTCGTGCATGTATACGGCGATATAAAAGGATTGTGGACTATTTCACCCGGGTTAGTTGTAACTGAACAAGCTCATGGTACTTTAGAAGATTGGATTAAGAAGGTATTTGGTGCTAAAAATATTATTACCTCAAATAATTTACCAGGTGAGGTTGTTTCCAAAGTATGGAGACCTGGATTATATTATCAAAATGAACTACACCAAGCTTTAGAAATAGATGAATATGAGCACATGTCTACCAAACAAGCATTGAAAATATTAGTTAGTAAATTGGATGAACTGTTTTTGTATTTAGAACCGAGCGAATATGGCCTTGTTTCTTATAGTCATAAAACTAGAGAACTTCTAATATCGGCTTGTACTGAGATAGAAAATATTTGGCATCAATACATATTGATTACAAATACAAAACCCAAAAAAAAGAAGTACACCACTAATGATTATGTCAAGTTATGTCAGCCACTTTTTTTAAATGAGTATGAAATACGAATAAAACCTTATAAAAATGTAAAGCCTATTAGACCTTTTTATGGTTGGAATACTGATAAACCAACGCAATCTTTAAATTGGTATAATGCTTACAATAAAACTAAGCATGATCGGGTCAAATATTTTAGCGAGGCAACGTTGTCAAATTGTATTTATGCTGTAGCCGGCAACATTGTTTTATTTTGTGTTAGGTATGGCCCCCATAATTTATACCGTGACGGATTTGAAATTGTTCTTGTAAATCCTAACCCAGTGAGTTTCTATGTGCCAAATATGATTTTGTCTGCTGATAGAAGGAAGAACTTATGCTGGGGTATCGGTAATAAAGTATACGATTTTATCCAACCTTGGATAATGAATCCTTTGCGATTGATAGACTGAGATTCGCTCAATAATGAAAAGGAATAAAAGCTCGAAAAAAAGTCCATTTTAAACAAAATTATGATTTAAGATTTAATACCCCCTGTCACTACGTTAGCGCAAGATAACGTAGTGACAGGGGGTATAACCGATTGATTTCAAATAAATAAACCTCTAATTTAAAAAGTGATGGGCCAGTGACAGTTTTTTTAGAAAGTAAATGGATCTTTTACTGTCTAAAAAAATCGTTACCTTAAAGTAATGGTTTATCATTTTTATAAAAGCATCGCGTGCCATTTGAGCGGTGGAAGGCGTAAGCCTTTGGCGGTATTTATTATTATTTATCAAAATTATACTCGTTAGTGCTAGTTTGTAAAAATTATTTTTAAAATCAATTTTTATAATTTGTCACTTTTTAGTGATTTTTAAATTAATTTTTTATCATCTGTTTTAGACTTAAATATCAAGTAATAGCGATTTGGAAATAGATTATAAGTATTATTTTGAAATGTTAAAATTTGCTAATCAGTTAGTCAGATATCTTTAATTTTAATCGGTAATTTAAATAGAGATAATCCTAATCAAGTCGGCAAATAAAGCTTGTTATCCGACAAGTAATAGTAGTCCAACGTTTAAGTTTGGTGAAGCGTGATGCACAGTTGTCGTTCCACAAAACGCCCACAAGGTCAAATTTTGACCAACTGGTAAAATTGGTAAGTGTTTGATTTCATGGTGGCCAGAGGCAGAATCGAACTGCCGACACGAGGATTTTCAGTCCTCTGCTCTACCGACTGAGCTATCTGGCCGCCCAGAGGGCTTATAGTGCTTGAGGTTGGGGGCTAAGTCAATATCATTTCTCGGTTTCAAGTTTGTGCTCGGTCCAGGTTTTGAATCCGCCTTCCATTTCCATGACGGGGAAGCCTTGTTCGGCAAACTTTACCGCGGCTTTGGCGGCGAGGTGGCAGACTTGTGAATAGCAATAAATAATATTCGTCTTTTCTTTGTCTAATTTTTCAGCGGCTTTTTCCCATTCATTAGAAGGTAAATTAATAGCGCCGGGGACGTGGCCTTTTTTATAGTCCTCGGCGGCGCGGACGTCGACTACTTGAATCTTTGCGTTCTTTTTAAGCATTCCGGAAACTTCTACAGGCCCTGTGGTAAAAGCCATTTTTTTCTCAAAAAATTCTTTTGCCTTTTGCGGATCTTGGGTTAAAGATAGGTTCATAATAATCCTCCTTGAATTTAAACTAAAAGATAAGAATATTTTGGTACATTTTTCTGTTTCTAGCAAATAGAGACATAACTACGGTATTGGTTCTTTCTATTACTCGCTAAACTCCTTCAAAATAAACTTTAAGGAGTTGCGATGTTAAGACGTCTTTGTTTCTTTTGTCTCTGTTTTTGTATGCTGAGCCTCAGCTATGGCCAGGGAAAATACTTCCTTTGCGGTCCTGATGAAGATGGTTGTGGGCCGGGAGAATATCAATGTTGTTTGTGTATGCCTTATGATGGGGCATTGGCAGGGGAGCCTTATTGTTTAAATTTTGATAATGTTTCTTGCGTGCCGCTGGCACAAGCTCCAAATTGTCCGAAGGGCGATATCTTCAAAGATCAGGGGACCTGCTTAGCAGTTGCTTTTCAAAGTGAGCCCGAGCCGCCGTGCCCATTAGTGGATGAGCAATTTTGCCGTCAGCACCACGTTCCCGTGTGCCAAAAAGACAGTGGTGCAGAGACTTGTCATCCGATGTAAATTACTCTTTTTCAGAGGTGTAGCCGGCTGGCTTTTCGCTTCCGGTGCCAAAAAGGAAGTTTATCATTTCCTGTTCGAGGAATTGACGGGCTTTAGGGTCAATGAGGCTTAGGCGATACTCGTTAATAAGCATGGTTTGGTGTGACAACCAGGCTTGCCAGGCCTGTTCAGAAATATGGTTATAAATGCGCTCACCCAGTTCGCCGGGGTAGGGGGAATAGTTAAGAGCATCGGCTTCTTTGCCTAATTTTTGACAAATAATACGTCGAGTCATAACACAGCAGTCTGTTGAGTTAATTGTTTCAATAAACGGGCTACCGGGGCGGCAATACCGCCCGGTAGCGCTGAGTGTTCTTTATACCAAATCTGGGGGGGGCATTCCATCATTCGAGGCTGTCTTGTTTCGATTTGTAATAAAACGGGTTTGATTTCGAATTCAAAGTGGCTGAACTGATGGAAAATAGAATTCCATCGTTCGCAGATAACGGCTTCAAAACCGAGTTTGGTTTGGCACCACTTATCAATATCCTCTTCAATGGGGCACTGCGGAAAGCTCCATAATCCTCCCCAAATTCCGGTGGGAGGGCGTTTTTCAAGTAAAATTTCTCCCCGGGAGTTTCGAAGCAATAATAAATAAGCCGCTTTTTGCGCCCGTGCAGTTTTAGCTTTTTTAATAGGAAAATTCATTTGTTGTGACAGACGATGAGCTTTGCAACTCGATTTTAACGGACACAACGAACACTTGGGCTTCGTTCGCGTACAAATCATCGCACCGATATCCATCATAGCTTGATTGTAATCCCAACAGCGGTTTTTTGGGGTATATTTTTCAGCTAAGCTCCATAAGATATTAATTCCAACCTGTTGATTAATTGGAACATCAAGAGCATTGTAACGTGCAAGAACCCGCTTGACGTTACCGTCTAAAATAACAGCGTACTGATGCATCCCTAACGATAAAACAGCGCCGGCGGTTGAGCGGCCGATGCCGGGTAGGCTGGATAAGGTTTCTACGGTTGAAGGAAAGCGGCCATGATAAGTCACATGGATAATTTGAGCCGCGCGATGTAAGTTACGCGCACGGGCGTAATAGCCCAAGCCTGACCAATGGGCGAGAATTTCATCAAGCGGGGCTAACGCAAGAGCTCCTACGGTGGGAAATCGTTTAATAAACCGCTCAAAATAAGGGATGACTGTTGAAACCTGCGTTTGCTGCAACATGATTTCAGACACCCATACGCGATAGGGGGTTAGTTTTTTTTGCCAAGGAAGGTCATGGCGGCCATAGCGGTCAAACCAGCGTAATACCCCTTGTGCAAATTGTTTAGAATCCATTCTAATTAATGAAAGAAATTATTTAAATTTAGTTTTTTAATTCCGCCAGTGTATTGCTTTACTTTTTTCTCAATTTCATTGGTTAATATTTTACTAGCCAGGGCCGAAAAATCGGGTCGAATAGTCGGTGAATTAACCGTCCCATGGATGAGAATAGGCACTTCGAACTGAGGAGGGGCGCCCGATTTTGTGTACGCTGCGGTTAGCGTGTAATTGATGCGATTGTTCACCAAATTTATCGCGCCAAGTCCCTTCGCGGTGATTGGGGCCGCGTTCATTTTGAGATCGTTGTTATTTAGAATCCCATTTTTAACGAGATAAGTTCCTGTCAAATTTGAAAAGGCTGTTGTCTTAGAATTTTTTAATCGAGGCGCTGATCGATGAGTTAATAACGCGTTGGCTTGTGCAAGAAACTCATTAATATTAATACCCAAAATAGTCCCATTCTGAACGGCAAATTTACCGCTTCCATTTAAATGACTTAAAAAATCCTCTTTAGAGTTACCTGAAGTGGTTAATACCGTATCAAAAGAGAGTTGACCTGTTAAAGGAGAGGTTCCTCGCAACGTGGTAAGCAGTTGCTTTAAATCGGTGTTTGCGGTTCCTAATTTAATGGATAGCCTAGGAGTCGTTTGTAGTTGATTAATTTCTATTTTTCCATTTAGCTGCATATTTGTTAATTTTGAATTGAGCGGAGAGATAGAGATATTTTGTTGATTGAGATTCGCGGTTAAGTTGGTAACAATATTGACAGGCACTGGCGGTAAGGTAGGTCGCAGGAGAGTACCGTTAAACTTTATGTTAGAGAGACGGTAATTAGACTGTTGAAAGTTTAAATCAGCATCAGCAGTAAGAGTCGCATTGAATGTATTTTTGGATTGATTCGAAGCTAAGGTAAATTGCATTGACACAGGGAAATTAACAGCATTTCCAATAGGGCCGGTTGTTAAATTTATCTTTTTTAAAGAAGTCGTTGAAGACGATTTTTGATTAATTAAATTAATAGTTGTATTACAAACATTAATACCAGCGATTTTTAATTCGGTAACCGGAGCCGTCATCTTTTTATTATTATCGGCTGTATTTTTAGAATTGTTTTTGGTGACAGCTGAATGACTCCATTGCGCCCAATTGTCTTTCCCGTTTTTATTTTTAATCAAATTAATGGTGGCTTTATCCAGCGTAATTTTATCCAATTCAACGCGGCCCATTAAAAGAGGCCAGAAGCGTACTTTGATTTTAATTTCTCCAATGTTCGCTAAATTTTCACCCTGAAAACCGACGGGATTGCTCAATTCAACTTGCTTAAGGTCAACGCCCAACCACGGGATGAAAGACCATCCCACGTTGCCTTTCAACATTAAATGACGGCCCGTTTGGTTATACACGTAGTGGTCAATACGATCTTTATAGTCGTTGGGGTTTACAAGCTTGGTCAAGACTACAACTGAGATAGTGGATACCAGAAGTAAGGCTGCAACCACGCTGACTAGAATTTTGATAAAAGTACGCATAAAAGGGCCCTTCGTCATCGATTAAGCGGGTGATGGGAATCGAACCCACGTTCTAAGCTTGGGAAGCTTATGTTCTACCATTGAACTACACCCGCAAAAGTTCATAGAATGCTACCTAATTCAGAGTGGAGAATCTAGTTAGAATGAATGAGAATTTGATTAAAAAGCGATCAATCAGAAGTTTTGTGCGTAGGGAGGGCCGATTAACAACCTCACAAAAACGAGCGTTAGAAGCTTTATGGATGAAGTACGGGAACATTTACTGAAAAGAAAATTGTTTTTAAAGAAATTTTTGGAAATTCTTCTAATGTCATCTTAGAAATTGGTTTTGGTAATGGAGCGTCGTTGCTTGCAATGGCGAAATCGCATCCAAACCTTAATTATTTGGGCGTTGAGGTTTATCGTCCCGGCATTGCTTCTCTTCTGTTGGGTCTGGAAAAAGAGGGTCTTACCAACCTTCGTATTTACCAGGAAGACGCTGTTTCGGTATTAAAATACAGTATCCCAGACGACTCATTAGCTGGCATTCATATTTTCTTTCCCGACCCTTGGCCCAAAAAGCGTCATCATAAACGCCGTTTGATTCAAGCTGATTTTGTGGCTTTGATGGTGCAAAAATTAAAGCCGGGTGGGGAATTGTATTTAGCAACTGATTGGGAAGATTACGCTTTGCAAATGATAAATGTGTTAAGTAATTTCGATAGCTTGAAAAATAAAGCGGGCCCGGGGCAGTTTTTATTTCAGAACGAGCATCGTGTGACGACCAAATTTGAAAAGCGGGGGGAGCGGCTGGGTTATCGGATTTGGGATTTAGGCTTTGTGCGATTATCACCTGAATCCCGCGGACAAGCCGCGGGATGACGGCGGGGCCGCGGGATAACAGTAGGGCTTAAACTTTTTAAAAATAAAGATCGAACTGTGCCGTTACCACGTTATCGCTTTTACCCAGATCAGCTACGACCTTGGCTGGAGTTGGATTGGTTCCTGTGGAAATCGCATTGCGCGTATAATTCACGTCGTGACGATATTCCAATGCGAAGTTGGTGTCCTTCCAAATATTAACATTGTAGAAAACACTGTAGCGATCCTGCGGCAAGCCAACGCCCAATGCCTGGCTGGTATGACCGTAACCGATGCCAATGGAGCTCGGCTTTGAGCCGGTTTTGAACGTGTAATTTGCTTCAGTATGAAAGGCGGTTGGACGAGCGCCTCGGTTTGCAAAGTTGACATCATTGATATCAAAGCTCTTCAGAGCGCTAATGTATTCTGCAATGAATACCACTGGCTTGATAGCTAACGATCCGTAAACACCCAACGCCGATACTCGGTGTCGCAATGTTTCATTATCTAAAAATGCCGTCGCCTGCATTCCTTGCGAATCTGCTAAGTTAGAGATAAAGCTAGCGCCTATTTCACCACTAACGCGGTCGCCATTACTAAACTCATACCCGACATCAGTTCCCCATTGATCATTGTGATTACTGCGGGAAAAATTATTCGTGAGGCCTTGATAACCATACAACTCCGCGTGTAACGCATTGTTGCCGGTTTGTTGATAGCCTAACGTTATCGCCCGGGCGCGTGTTCGACCCAGCGCTTGAGTCACTGGGGTAGTGATCATCATGCTGCTATAGCGACCAAAGGGAACATACACTTGGCCGATGCTGGTATAAAAGGGGAATCGGCTTAAATTCCCAATCATGATGAAAGCGCGATTCATAAAAACGCGGGAACCATCGGCAAGCTCATCAGGGTCGTAATCTAAAGCCATATAACCCGATACCCAAGGATTGGCTTGGACATAAGTGTCAAACTCAGCACCGCTAAAATTAATATTGGCATTTCTTGAACCTGCATAAGTACTCCCGTAAGAAGTTTGACCTTCTAACTTTCCGCTAAAAACCACACGGGGCATTTCGGGAAGGGGCACTCCTAACGCACGACATTCTTCTTCCAATTGGTGTTGCAATAAAAGCAAACGCGCATCTTCACGAACGGTAGGAACGTTAATAATTAAATCAGAACCGTCGAAAGCGGGTGTTTTATGCAAGTAAGGACCAATACTTAAGCGCGAAGAGTGGTATTTACACGATTTTTTAGAACATTTTCGATAGGGTGCTTTTTTCTTTTGTCGCTCTTTCTTCTGTTGAGTGCGCAATTCATTAATTTGAGCCTGAAGGTAATCGATACGTTTAGTGATTTGTTGATTAGTGGTAGCGGGGGTACTAGCTAGAGTCGTGCTTAATGCGCCAGAAACGCATAGGCCCAACGCGGAAATGACCAGCTTGGACGTCATGGTTGTCTCTCCTCTTAGAATTTCGGGTGGAGTAACAACCCTGTCACAAGTCACCTCATATTTTTTTGTGTCCCATCATGGCTAAATTGTGCACTACTAATTAAGAAGGTATATATCATACTGATTAGCGATAGAGCAAGCCTAAAGTTTAACCCCGTATTTTTCTTCTTAAATTCATCCTTACTTAAGATTTTAAGGCGCAATTTAGAGTAAGAATTATTCTGAGTAGGAGATTTGAATCGCGCCAGCGCTTAAGCTAAGATGGCTCCTCGCTGCAGGGCTGAAGCTTGACTCCCGGCTCTGATTATGGAATAGTTAGAGTTTTGAAAGTTAAAGTAGATCAAGAGGTTGAGAGTTAAATTATAATGAAAATAGTCTTAGCTCTGATTGCAACAGTAGCTGTGGGATTGGGCACAGAGAGCTTGGCCCAAGGGGCAGCTGTGGAAGAAGAGAGCGGATTATACACAAATGGAGATTTAGTCGGGGTAAAACCCAAGGTTACCAATCTCGGTTCTATCGACGACGGCGGTATAATTTACAAGGCCGGCGGGGGTTATCAGTTCAATAAATATTTTGCATTGGAAGGCAATTACACACGCTTTCCCAATCTCAAATCCGGTCGCGTTATTCCCGAAAAAAGCAATACGGAAATTTATGCAGCCGGAAAAGCTATCATCCCCTTAAAAAAGGGGTACAACGTGTTTGCAAAAATTGGAGCTGCTCAAGTCTCTATTACCACCGTTCCTGGTATGGAGGATGTTTCTGGCATTAATTTGTCAAATACCCACAGTGAAATTTTACCTTATGGTGGCTTGGGGGTTGGTTATTCGGTTTCTCAAAAAGTGGGATTCAATTTACAATTCGCAGGCACGCCTGAAGGCGATAACATTCCCGCTAGATACGCTGTGATGGGTGGTTTAAGTTACAATTTTTAAGCCCGCATCTTTATTGATCTCATCAATGGCGCCTAGTTGTCGGAATGACAGTCTACCTTTACAAGCGCTTTTCGCTCATTTACAATCCTTCCTCAGTCATTTAAATTAAATTGAATGACCAAAAATTAATTTGGAAAATCCCTGGTAGTAGGATAGTTTTTATTATTTAATTTAAAATAGTGGTAGGATGCCATGTCAATAAATTCGATTATTTTTACGGCGTTAGTTTGTTTTGCTCTAATTCTCCTTATCATTGCCATTTCTATGTTTGGTCGAGGGAAAGATCGATTAGACGATTCGTCATGGAAAAGTGATAATAACGATCAAATTTACGTGGGTAATTTACCCTATCATGTAGTGGAAAACGATTTGCATCAATATTTTTCCCGTTTTGGGGCGATTGAATCTGTTAAAATTGTTAGAAATTTTCGTACGGGCCGTTCAAAAGGCTATGCGTTTGTGACGTACGTTACTCCAAAACAAGCCGTTAAAGCGTTAGACGCTCATGGCAAAGATTTACAAGGACGATCTTTAGTGGTTCGGATTGCTAAATCAAGAGAGCAGCAACACGCATACACGTAACCGTCTTGAAAGCACTAATAATCGAAGATTTAAAAAAGACTTATAAAAATCACCTTCAAGCCCTGAAAGGAATTAGCTTTTCGGTCGAGGAGGGTGATTTTTTCGCTTTGCTGGGTCCCAATGGGGCTGGTAAATCGACGACGATAGGTATCATTACTTCCTTAGTCAACAAAACCAGCGGGAAGGTATTCGTTTACGGTCATGATATTGACCATGAATTTGCGGCGGCAAAAGCTTGCATTGGTATCGTTCCTCAAGAATTCAATTTCAACGGATTTCAAACCGTTCTCGATATTGTGCTTCAACAAGCGGGTTACTACGGAATTTCGCGTCAAAAAACAATGCCGCGAGCCGAAAAATATTTAAAACAATTGGGGCTTTGGGAAAAACGCAATGATATGGCTCGCAGCCTTTCCGGTGGTCTCAAACGTCGTTTAATGATAGTGCGAGCACTTATTCACGAACCGCAGATGTTAATTTTGGATGAACCGACGGCTGGGGTGGACATCGAAATTCGTCGTTCAATGTGGCAATTTTTACAAGAACTCAATCAAGGAGGAAGAACCATTATTTTAACGACGCACTACCTGGAAGAAGCTGAATATTTATGTCGCAACATTGCGATTATTGACCATGGTAAGATTATTGAAAATACCACCATGTCAAATATTTTAACCAAACTCGACGCTGAACGTTTTATCCTTTATCTCAGTCGACCGCTAGAGGAAATACCCACGGTTGATGGCTATCAATTTTGGATACAAGATACCCACACATTGGAAGTGGAGGTCCCAAAAGCCCGTAACCTGACCGTTTTATTGGGTCAATTGCAACAGCGCGGCATTGAAGTGACCCGCATGCGGAATAAGGCTAACCGATTAGAAGAATTATTTATCAAATTAACGACCGCGGGAAAATAAATGGCTTTTAAAGAAGAAAGAATAGCTTATCAAACGATTGTCGTTATTGAATTGAAGCGGATTTTGCGCATTTGGTCACAAACCATATTGCCTCCGGCAATCACCAGCATTTTATATTTTTTTATTTTTGGTCAAATTATAGGAGAACGGGTTGGCACAATAAATGGTTATAAATATATTCAATTTATCGCTCCAGGCCTTATCATGATGAATATCATTACCAGTTCATATTCCAGCGCGGTATCTGCTTTCTTTGGAGCAAAATTCCAACACAGTATTGAAGAATTATTGGTGTCTCCGGTGTCTAATATAACCATTTTGTTGGGCTACATGAGCAGCGGCGTATTGCGAGGAATTTTGGTGGGAATCATCGTGACCCTAATTGCACTCTTTTTTACTCATTTGCACGTCCATTCAATTATCAGCATTCTGATTGCCGCCCTATTGTCAGCTTGTATTTTTGCTTTGGCGGGTCTTATTAATGCTATTTATGCCAAAAACTTTGAGGGCATTTCAATTATCCCCACTTTTGTGCTTACGCCTTTAACTTACCTCGGTGGGGTTTTTTATCCCATCACGCTCCTACCCAAATTTTGGCAATACGTTTCTTATGTAAACCCGGTCAGTTATATTATCGACAATTTTCGTTATGGGTTTTTGGGTATAAAAGACAGTTACCTCACCCTTTCTTATTTTTTAATGCTTAGTTTCATTATTATTTTGTTTAGTATTAGCTACTATCTTATGGAAAAAGGAGTGGGGCTGCGGGAGTAAGGGTCTTTTCAACGGCTTTTTGCCACCCATCGTATAATTCTTCCCGTTTTTTAGGGTCCATTTGAGGGATAAAATGACGATCGGCTTGCCATAAACCCGTCATCTCTTCTAATGAGTCAAAAAGACCCGCACCTAAGCCAGCTAGAAAGGCTGTCCCTAACGCACTGCTTTCAATGCACCTCGAACGATCCACATTAACGCCCAGAATATCAGACAAAAATTGTAATAACCAATTATTGGCCGCCATGCCGCCATCAACGCGAAGCGTAGTTAAATTCGCGCCGTCATTTAATATCGCTCGAACGAGGTCTTTGCTCTGGTAACACACGGCTTCTAGAGCCGCGCGAACAATATGCTCTCGTTGGGTGTTGCGCGTCAGACCGAATAAAGCGCCCCGCGCGTTGGGGTCCCAGTAAGGTGCTCCCAAACCGGTGAACGCAGGCACTAAATAAACCCCGCCGGTATCCTCAACACTGGAGGCCATACTTTCACTATCGTTCGCTTTCTCAATGAGGTGAAGCGGATCTCGCAGCCATTTTACTGCGGCACCTGCAATGAAAATGCTGCCTTCGAGCCCATAAGTCACTGTGTCATTAAGACGGTAAGCAATGGTAGCTAACAGTCGATTTCTTGAATGAATAATTTGATCGCCTGTATTGAGCAGCATAAAGCAACCCGTCCCATAAGTACTTTTTACCATTCCTGGTTTAATACAAGCTTGGCCAACCGCAGCCGCTTGCTGATCGCCAATCATTGCGGTTATTGGAATTTTATGACCTAAAAGATCGAGATCGGTGAAGCCAAATTGAGCGCAATTATCAAGTACGGTGGGGAGTAGCGATTTAGGAATGTCAAAAAGCGTTAATAATTCATCATCCCATCGTTGTTGGTTAATATTAAATAGCCCCGTTCGTGACGCGTTAGTGGCATCTGTCGCGTGGCATTTCCCGCCAGTAAATTTCCATAAGAGATAAGAATCTACGGTGCCAAAAGCAAGCTCACCGCGTTTTGCTTTTTCATAAGCACCTTTAATATTGTCTAGTATCCATTTAATTTTAGAACAAGAAAAGTAAGGATCTAGAATTAATCCTGTTTTTTCAACGAACTTAGCCAGAACCCCGGCTTGAGAAGCCAATTGCTCGCAAAAGTTTACGGTTCGACGATCTTGCCAGCCGATAGCACGATAAAGTGGCTGGCCAGTGTGGCGGTCCCACAAAATAGTCGTTTCGCGTTGGTTAGAAATGCCTAGGGCTGCAATATCGGCAGCACGCAAAGAAGCTTCTTCAAGTACGTTACGGCAACAAAGGAGGGTCGAGTCCCAGATTTCTTCGGGATCATGCTCCACCCAGCCGCCTTGCGGGAAATATTGAGTAATTTCAACGTGGTGATAATGAACAAGCTTGGCCTCTTCGTTAAAAAGAATAGCGCGAGTGCTTGTTGTACCTTGATCAATCGCTAAAATAAAACTACTCATAAGCCCCCTAAACTTTAAAAGATGAGTCCCTGTCTTCAAATCCAGTTTATAAACAAATAATATGTTGAATCGCTTACTTCTGACTTATACTATAAAAATCAAAAAGTGACAAAAAGTGTGGAAATCGATTTACTTATCATTGGCGGCGGTATTAATGGGGCTGGGGTTGCGCGGGATGCAGCCGGTCGTGGATTATCCGTTATTTTGTGTGAAAAAGATGATTTAGCCAATCATACTTCATCGGCGAGCAGCAAATTGATCCATGGCGGCTTACGTTATTTGGAGCAAATGAAATTTAAGCTCGTTCATGAAGCATTAAAAGAGCGTGAAATTTTACTTCAAACCGCCCCTTATCTTGTCTACCCGCTAGTATTCGTTTTACCGCATGACGCGCATTTACGCCCTGTTTGGATGATCCGAACAGGCTTATTTCTTTACGCCTCTTTAGCACGCCGTCAGTCGCTACAAGGGACAAAGCGCTTAAATCTACTCAACGCTCCCGAGGGAACGCCCCTCAAAGAGAAATTCACTCTAAGATTCACATACGCCGATTGTCAGGTAGATGATGCCCGTTTAGTTGTAACCAACGCTCTAGGCGCAAAAGCAAAAGGGGCTATCGTATTGACGCGAACCCTTTGCCAATCAGCTGTTCGTGAAAATGGTCGTTGGAAAGTACACTTATATAGTCAACTTACAAAAAGAGAAACCATTGTTTTTGCCAAAGCTATTGTCAATGCAGCGGGGGCATGGGTTTCTCATGTGCTGCATAACATCGCTAAAGTAAAATCAACTTCGCGAATTCGTTTAGTGAAAGGCAGTCACATCGTTGTTCCCAAATGGTACAAAGGGAATCATGCTTATATTTTACAAAATCCAGACAAGCGAGTAATTTTTGCAATACCCTATAAAAATGATTTTACCTTGATTGGGACCACCGATATCCCTTTTGAAGGAGATCCCAATAAAATACACATTTCTGAAGAAGAAACGAATTATTTAATTGATTCGATCAATTATTATTTTACTAAACCACTAACCGTAAATGATATTCGCTCGTCCTACGCGGGTGTTCGCGCTTTATTTGATGATAAATCCGAAAAAGCGCAAAAAATTACACGCGAATACCATTTAGAGTTAAATGACGACAATGGTAAAATGCCTATTTTATCTATTTTTGGTGGTAAACTGACCACCTACCGTTCACTGGCGGAACGGGTACTGTCAAAATTAAAGCCTTATTTCCCTAAAATGGGTTCGGCTTGGACAGCGAGTACCCCTTTACCAGGCGGTGATTTAAGAGGCGATTTTAATCAATTTTTATCAGCTATGAAGGAAAAATATACGTGGCTGCCCAAAGAACTATTATTCCATTATGCCAGCCATTATGGAACGTTAATGAACTGTCTTTTAGAAAGCGCGACGTCGATTAACGATCTCGGGGAGCATTTTGGAGGGGGGTTGTATAGAAAGGAAGTGGATTATCTAATTAAAAACGAGTGGGCAAAGACAACTGAGGATATTTTGTGGCGTCGAACCAAGTGGGGGTTAATCTTATCGGACCAAGAAATCAATCAACTTGAGGCATTTTTAAATGATGCTGAACAATGAATTTTTTGACCGTGATGCGTTCGAAGTGGCGCAGAATTTGCTAGGTAAAGTGATTCATGTGCGTTATGGAAAACAATGGTTGTGTGCTCAAATTATTGAAACCGAAGCTTATTACAAACATGAAAAAGCCAGTCACGCTTCATTGGGCTTTACTGAAAAACGCAAAGGGTTATTTATGCCTGCCGGCACAATTTATATGTATTATGCGCGTGGGGGCGATTCACTTAACATTAGTTGCCAAGGAGAAGGCAACGCCGTTTTAATAAAATCAGCTATCCCTTATCGTGAGGCGAAAAATTTAGAAGCAATGATAGCTACGATGCAACAACTCAACCCCCCTAAAAATAAAGCTGCTTGTCGCAAGTCTGAAAAATTGTGTTCAGGTCAAACTTTGTTATGCAAATCACTTAATTTACGCGTTAAAGAATGGGACCAAAAACAGTTTTCAAAGCAGCATTTTTTTATCAGCGATAACCGTTATCGCCCTTCAAAAATTGTAAAAACTCGCCGCTTAGGAATTCCCAAAGGACGCGATGAGCATTTATTCTACCGACTGGTCGATCATCATTATGCTGCTTATTGCACAAACAATCCCTTGAATAAAAGGAGCTGGCAAGAAGGAAAAGATTATTTCATTATGCCTTCCAAAACGGATGAGTTATAATCGATTGATTTTCCGGAAAATAACAGACCTAAGGTTTTTGATTATGCCAACAGTGTTGATAACAGGCGCGTCCAGCGGTATTGGTAAAGCGTTAGCGCTTGTGTATGCTTCTCACCAACACGCGCTTCTATTAACCGGACGCGATGAGGATGCGTTAAATCAAGTGGCGCAGAAGTGCCGTCAATATTCAGTTGAGGTCTTTATCTACGCGAAAGATTTATGTTTGCCCGATGCCGTCCAATCCTTAATGAAATTTATTGAAGAAAAACAGTTGAAAATCGATCTATTAATTAATAATGCGGGTGCGGGGTGCTATCGAAATTTTTCTGAAATTCCGTTTAACTCCTTAGAACAAATGTTGCGTGTTAATATCGACGGGCTGGTCAAATTAACCCGGCAATTATTGCCGTCCATGATTAAACAAGGGAAGGGAAGCATTGTGAATATTGGTTCTGTTTATTCATTTGTGCCCGTCGCTTCACAGGCGGTTTATGCCGCCAGCAAGGCCTTTGTAAAATCATTTTCTTTGGGATTACAGGCCGAATTAAAGAAAACCGGCGTTTCGGTGAGTTGTGTTTTTCCAGGGTCGACTGAAAGTGCTTTCCGAGCGCGAGCGGGGGTCGTCAGTGATTCAAAACGTTTTACATTGCCCTCGACTATTGTAGCTTATAAAATTTATCAAGGCGTTAAGCGCAAGCGTTTGTTTATTATCCCAGGCTGGTATAATTGGCTTTTTGTCTTCTTGATACAATACGTTCCTATTTTTTGGTTACCGAAAATTATAAATTTCTTAGCCTATCGGATGCGTCGAATAGAGAAAAAGCCGTCAAATTAATTTTATCAGAAGCGAGGAAATATGTTTCGACTTGATCTTCTAAGCGATCCTTTAGAACAATTTAAATTATGGTATGACGAGGCTATCCGTCATGAAACGCTTCATCCAGATGCGATGGTGCTGGCGACCGCTGATTCAAAAGGCAAGCCTTCTGCGCGAAATGTTTTATATAAAGGAATTTCTAAGGGCGGGTTTCTCATTTTTACGAATTACCACAGTCGGAAAGCTCATGAATTAGATGAAAATCCGCAGGCCGCTTGGGTTTTTTATTGGCCAAAAACCTATAAGCAAGTGCGCGGCGAGGGTCGAGTTGAACGCTTAACGCAAGAGGAATCAGAGGCTTACTTTGAGACGCGTTCTTATGAAAGTCAAATCGCGGCATGGGTTTCGGAGCAAAGTCAGGAAATTCCTGATCGTGAGTATCTCATCACGCGCTATAAAAAATATCGGGAAAAATTTCAAGATGACGTGCGTTGTCCCGAATTTTGGGGTGGATTTCGTTTAATTCCCGATCGTATGGAATTTTGGGTGGGACAGGAACACCGTTTGCATGATCGCTTTTGTTACCTTAAAGAAAACCAGGAATGGAAAATTATACGCCTTGCACCTTAAAGAAGTTTAAGAAGCCGTAAAGGAATTTAGAATGAAAAAAATTTACCATTATATCAATGGTAAATTCGTTGATGCTAAAGGAGAAACTTATCAGGAAGTCTATAATCCCGCAACAGGAGAAGTGAGTGCACAGGTGGCATTTGGCACTGCAGAAGAGGTGGAAGAAGCCGTTGAGTCGGCGCGAAACGCCTTTGCCTCCTGGTCATCGGTTACTCCTTTACGTCGGGCTCGCGTTATTTTTAAATTCAAAGCACTTCTTGATAAGAATATTGATAAATTAGCGGAATTATTAACCTCGGAGCACGGCAAAATACTCGAAGACGCGAAAGGAGAAGTGCTGCGCGCTATTGAATTAACCGAATTTTCCTGTGGTACGCCTTATCTGTTAAAAGGCTCCTATTCGGAAAATGTAGGCACTGACGTTGATAGTTACACTATTCGCCAACCGCTAGGGGTCTGCGTCGGTATCACGCCCTTTAATTTCCCCGTAATGATATCGGCGTGGATGTTTGTGTCGGCTATCGCTTGCGGCAATACTTTCGTTCTAAAACCTTCTGAAAAAGACCCTTCAGCCGCCTTATTTTTAGCTGAACTCATGCAAGAAGCAGGACTTCCGGCGGGGGTGCTCAATATAATCAACGGAAACGGCGCGACGGTCGATAGATTAATTACACATCCCAAGGTAGCTGCGGTCAGTGCGGTTGGGTCAACCGCGGCCGCCGAACACATCTATCAAACAGCGATTGCTCATGGAAAACGCGCCCACACATTTGGTGGTGCGAAAAATCATTGCGTGATTACGCCGGATGCCGATATCGACGAAGCCGCCGATGCTATTCTCGGCGCTGCTTATGGGGCAGCTGGCGAGCGCTGCATGGCAGTTTCTGTGGTGGTTGCAATAACCGATACGGTAGGGGATGCGCTTGTTCAGCGCTTAAAAGAAAAAATACCGCAGCTCCAAATTGCGGCGGGCACTGAATCACGGGCTGACTTCGGTCCGCTCGTGACTAAAGAACACTTAGAAAAAGTTAAAGCCTATATTCATTTGGGCGTTGAAGAGGGCGCTGAATTAATCGTTGATGGCCGTGATTTGGAAACATTGAAACATAAGAAAGGTTTCTTTTTGGGCGGTTGTTTATTTGATCACGTCAAACCGTCAATGCGTATCTATCAAGAAGAGATTTTCGGCCCGGTATTGTGTGTCACTCGCGTTTCTAATTTTGAGGAGGCTTTGGCATTAATTAACAAAAATGAATACGGCAACGGTGTTGCTATTTTTACAAAAAGCGGAGAAATGGCTCGTTATTTTGCGTCAAAAGTCAGCGTGGGAATGGTGGGGATTAACGTTCCTATTCCGGTTCCCGTTGCTTACCACACCTTTGGCGGTTGGAAGCGCTCCATATTCGGGGATATTCATATGCACGGTGCGGAAAATGTCCATTTTTATACGAAACAAAAAACCGTTACGGTGCGCTGCTGGCCTAGAGAAAAGACAACGGAGTCGGCTTATCACATGCAAAGCCATTAAGGAGCTAGGATGACAACAATCGGATTCATTGGTCTTGGGCACATGGGCCAACCCATGGTAAATAATTTAATAAAAAATAATTGTTTGGTAAAAGTATATGATGTGATTGATGAAGCTGTTGAAAAGGCAGTCAAAACGGGGGCGACTGCGGCAGCTTCTCCCGCGGAAGTGGCTGAAGAGGCTGATGTGGTCTTTACGATGTTACAAACGAGCGACCAAGTACGAAATTGTTGCCTGAGCGCAAAGGGAATATTTGCCACTATCAATCGTCAAGCCATCTATATCGACAGCTCATCCATTGATATAGAGGGATCACGAGAACTTCACAAAGAAGCAAAAAAGCGCGGCATTTCAATGCTAGACGCTCCCGTTTCGGGGGGCGTTGCGGCAGCTGAAGCCGCTGGTTTAACTTTTATGGTCGGCGGAGAAAAAGAGGATTTTGAACGCGCTAAACGGGTACTCGGTATATTAGGCAAAAAAATCATATATGCCGGCAGCGACGGCGCTGGCGCCGCAGCGAAAATCTGCAATAATATGCTTTTAGGAATATCGATGATTGCAGTAAGCGAAGCCTTTGTTTTGGCAGACAAATTAGGGCTCGATCCCCAAAAATTATTTGAAATTAGTTCCAATGCCTCCGGGGAATGCTGGTCATTAACTCATTATTGCCCCTGGCCTGGTATTTTGAAAGATGTCCCTTCCAGCCACGAATACAAACCAGGGTTTACTGCAAAAATGATGCTAAAGGACCTAAATTTAAGCCAAGCCGCCGCGAGTGATGCCAAAGCAAATACCCCGCTTGGAAAGCGCGCAACAGAACTCTATCAACAATTCGTTGACTCCGATCACGGTGAAGTCGATTTTTCCGCTATTATCAACTTGTTAAAAGATAAATCTCAATAGTTAGATAAAATTAATTCCTACGGCCCCTCTTAAAAGCAGCAAGTTTTCCTACCTGTGCTACATTTAATTTTGGAAATTCAAAAAAGGGAAGAAAAAAGTTATGACAAAGCGAAAATTTATTCTCCTTTCAGCGCTTATCTTCTTTCTCTCCGCTTGGCTTCTTTTAGATAATTCATCGGCTCGGGCCGTTCAGCAACCCAGTTGGGTGGTTTGGGTTAAGCAATTGCGAGAGGAGGCTATTTCGCGTGGGATACGTCCAGAGGTGTTTGATCGGGCTTTTAGCACCGTGAAAGAACCCAGCCGTAAAGTAATGCATTTAGAACGAACCCAGCCGGAACGGCGCATTACTTTTTTAAAATACCGCAGCACCCGGGCAGATCCTTTTCGAATCCGTATTGGGCGCGCTAAATACCAAAAGCACCATCGAATATTGACCGAGATCGGCAACAAATACGGCGTCAATCCTTGTTTTATAGTGTCTCTTTGGGGTATGGAAACCAGTTACGGTTCCTATATGGGAAATTTTCCCGTTATCCAATCGTTGGCCACCTTAGCTTATGAGTCGCAACGCAGAGCCTTCTTCCGAAAACAGCTTTTTTACGCATTGGAAATTTTAAATGGCGGCCATGTCACTTTACAGAATTTCAAAGGCGAGTGGGCGGGAGCCTCAGGGCAGCCCCAATTTTTACCCTCCAGTTGGCATAATTACGCTGTTGATTATGATGGCGATGGAAGAAAAGACATCTGGAATGATCTTCCCGATGCTTTTGCTTCCATTGCCAATTATTTAGCGAAACACGGTTGGAAAGCCCATCAGCCTTGGGCTATCGAAGTGATACTCCCCTCCGGATTTGATACTCGATTAGTCAATGGGAAAATTAAAAAAACAATTCAAGAATGGCAGCGAATGGGGATTCGCACCGTGGGAGGAAGACCTTGGCCGCATGGTAACGAAGAGGCCGAATTAATTCGTCCCGATGGCGGTCCCAATTTTCTGGTCTTTAATAACTTTAATGTCTTGATGAAATGGAACCGATCGACGTATTATGCAGGAACCGTAGGCTGGATGGCTGAACAAATTTGCGGCAGGCCAATACAATAAAATGTCTATTAATACAACGCTTTTAACGCCAGAGTTATACCAATACCTATTGCAGGTTTCTTTGCGCGAGCCCCCATTGTTAGCGGAATTACGAGAAGAAACCACCCGGTCATTTTCTACTTACGCCATGCAAACCGCACCAGAGCAAGCGCAACTATTAGCATTGCTGGTTAAATTAATGCAAGCAAAGAAGGTGATCGATATTGGCACCTTCACGGGTTACAGCGCCATCGCGATGGGGTTGGCTTTGCCAAAAGACGGAACCCTCATTACTTGCGACGTGGATGAAAAGTCCACCGCACTTGCTAAGGAATATTGGGAAAAAGCAGGGCTAAGCGATAAGATCGGGCTTCGTCTCTCACCGGCGAAAGACACACTGGCCGAATTAATCCATGCCGGTCAAGCCTGGCAATACGATCTTATTTACATTGATGCGGATAAAGCCAACACGGATCTTTATTACGAAGAATCCTTAAAGTTGCTACGAGAAGGGGGATTGATAGCCGTTGATAATGTGTTGCGACGGGGTCAAGTAGCCGATGAAGAAAATCAGAGTGAAAACAACCAGCTTATCCGACTTTTTAATCAAAAGGTTTATAAGGACGAGCGCGTCGATATGATTCTCATTCCTATTGGAGACGGTTTAACCCTGGCCCGGAAAAAATCATGAATCGACTTCGCCAGTAGCCGATAGCATCACTGCGATGGGTCGTGTTTTTGGAAATTTACCCAAAATAATAGTGAGAATCACCATAATAGGGACGCTTAAAAATAAACCGATGAATCCCCAAATGGAGCCCCAAAACGCGAGAGATAATAAAATAACCAGCGGGCTTAAATTCAATCGCACCCCAAGCCATTTTGGCTCGACAAAATTTCCAAGAATGATTTGAATAGCCGTTAGCAAAATTCCCAAGAAGATAAACGGGACTAACTGCGTTACTTGAATGGAAGCAACTATTAATAAAGTCACCACAGCAATCAAAGGGCCAATATAGGGAATGTAATTTAGAAGAAACACGAATGTGCTCCAAAACTCGGCATTATTTATTTTAAACTCTAACAAGACAAAATAACTGAGAAGAGCCGTAATAAGACTAATCAGAGTTTTTACTTTGAAATAGTTATTAACGTCTTTAGTAATTTCTTTTATTATTTCAGTTACTTTTTTATATTTTTTAGAGGAATGACATAAGAGCTTTAGCTTCTGGTTAAAAGATCGATGTTCAAGAAGTAGAAAGAATAGGTAAACAATAACCAACGTAAAATTAGCGGCGGTTAATGACAGGATTATAGGTAATTCTGAAAAGATATTTTTTAAATCGATTTGTCTCATTAACTGACCGAGATAAAGACGGCCCCCGCCCACTAAAACATTAAACCATCGCAACAGTTGGTATAATTTTTGCTGATAAGCTGGTGCTGCTTCAATAAGATCAGGGAGGGATTGCGTGAACATTAAAAAGAAAAGATAAAGAAAAATAGCGGTAGTAACAATTGCTAAGAATAAGGCAAAACCATGGGAAAGACGTTTTTTAAAAGGAATTCGTTGATACAGGGCTGTGAGGGAAATGATGACGTACCACAAAACTAACGCGATCGTTAAAGGCAAAAACAGAAATCTTCCAATAAATAAAAGGTAGACAATGAGAACAACAAGCGCAAACGCAGCGACAGAATTTAAATAACGCAAATCCAAATTAGTACGCTCCCCAAATATAAGTGTTTCCTTCCACAAGCTCTTCCGCAATCGGAAGAGTAGGAGAGGGTCTATCATACAACGGCAAAAGCCCACGGTCTAATTCTACTCGGAAGGAGTCACCGGGGTGCGGTTGAAAGTAATGCTGACACTTGACGGCTTTTGCCTATTAAGTCTACAATTTTCGATTGTTGTAATTAAATTATATGGAATTCAATGCAATACTTCACTGAAGATAACAACGCGCCTCTTTTACCGATTGCTTCTGAAAAACGGACTTTTTATCTCTATCCTTCGATTGTTATCACGCTAAGTTCGTTGTTTTTATTTTATAAATACCTACTTCAGGTTTCCCCAAGTGTTATCACCGATGATTTAATGCGCGTTTTTCATATCAGTGGAGGAGGGCTAGGTAATTTGGCGGCTATGTATTTTTATAGTTATGTGGTTGCTCAATTAGCGGTGGGTATTTTGTTGGATAAATACAGCCCTCGACTCTTAACCAGTCTTGCCATTGTTTGTTGTGCTTTGGGATCGATAATTTTTTCTATCGCTGACACATTGTGGGTGGCTGCTTTTTCGCGGCTGCTGGTTGGTGCAGGGGCGGCGTTTGCCACCATTAGTTATATGAAAATGGCCAGTATTTGGTTTCGTCCCAATCAATTCGCTTTTATTGGCGGATTATTAGCGACCGCCGCTATGTTGGGCGCTTTATGCGGAGAGGCGCCGTTAGCGTTCCTCCTCCAGTACGTGGGTTGGCGAAATACGCTTCTTATCTGTGGTCTTTTGGGCCTTGGTATCGCTGGGCTTTTTTATCTCTTTATTCGCGATAAAAAATCGGTAGCTTCTCCAACGGATTACGAATCTCAAACCGTTACGTTAAAAGATATTCTCCACGTATTGAGAAATAAGTTAAATTGGTTTTTAGCGTTGTATAGCGGGCTCGCCTTTGCTCCCGTCGCTGTTTTTGGCGGCCTGTGGGGCAATCCTTTCTTGCAGGAGGCCTATCATTTTACAAGCACTCAGGCGGCTAGTTTAATTTCACTTTTATTCATTGGAGTGGCGATCGGTGGCCCGCTATGGGGCTATCTTGCCGATCGATTAAAAAAACGGCAATCGGTTATCGTCTTCGGAACCGGATTAGCCTTGATTGCCATTTTGTTGGTAATTTATAGCCCCCATCAATCCCTTTTGCTTTTAGAAATTTCGTTGTTTTTATTTGGTTTGGGGAGTGGTGCGTTTATGTTAGGTTTTGCAATAGGGAAAGAAATCAATAAAGCCGCATTAGCAGCAACCGTAGTGGCTTTAATTAATACGGGCGATGCTATTTTCGGCGCGATCAGTGAACCCTTGGTCGGAAAAGTGCTAGATGGATTATGGACAGGGCAGATGGTGAACGGCGTTCCTCATTTTTCAGTTCAGCATTATCAGATAGCTCTTTTGTTGTTGCCCATTGACTTGATTGGCGCGCTTTTATTTATCGGTTTGTTTCACTGGAAAAACCGCCGTGCTTCGTTCCCGACGACTTAGTGCCGTCGTAGGAAGGGTCCAACTCATGGATAGCCTTCAATATGCGGCTTAACATAGAAGAAGACGAGGCGTCACCAAGCATGTTTTCTTCCTCAGCGACCATCAATTCTCGGGCATCGTATTCCCACTGTCTTAAAATTTGGAGTTTTTCTTTTTTAGTTAAGCTACTATCGACAAGTACTGCTTTCGGCTCCTTGTAAAAGGCCGTAGGGTCCATTAAGGCTTTTTTGAAATGGCTCATAGCATGAATATAGCATATCAATTAAGCCTGTAACTTCTTGTTTTCACTACATTATGATCCACTAAGTTGACAAGTCTGAAGCGGCCGGGCCACCTTGCTCCACAGAGTTAAGAAAGTTCGAAGCTCGCGCTCCGTTGCTTTTAGCTTTTGTCGTATTTCTCGGAGTCGGTTTTTATAAGCCTTAAATTGCGCCTCTTTCAATGCTAAATAACTCTTTTCAAGTTCTTCCAGCCGCCCTAACAAGTGATGAATGCGCTCATAAAGCGGTTTTACGACCTCTACTCTTTCTGCTGAAAGCAGTGCCAAACGTTGAGTATCGGTTTGCAGACGGTATTTAATGATTCTGCGTTGCTCTACACGCTTTAAGCCAGACACCAATCCCATCCGGGATAACAAATAAATCAACCATTTCGTTGGATCAAAGTGAAAAAAGCGCACGCCGTTTCGATAATCAATCGGAAATTGATGGTGAAAATTATGAAAACCTTCGCCCATAGTAAGCAGGGCGGTTACCCAATTATCCCGAGCAGATGAATTTTTGTAAGTTTGTTTGCCAATCATATGACAAAGTGAATTAATAAAAAACGTCATCTGATAAACCACCGTAATCCTTAAAGCGCCAGCAATCACAAGAGCGCTGAGCGGGTCGCCCCAAAGCGCGCCAATGGCCATTGGCAATCCAAAACCCATTAGAATAGCAATAATCGGAAAGAAACGATGTTGAAAGCGATAGATAGGATCATCCAGCAAATCTTGGACATTGCTAAAATCCCGTTTTGAAGGATCAAGCGTAAATAGCCATCCTATGTGGGCATACCAAAAGCCTTTTTTGATGCTGTAGGGATCTTGGTCTGTGTCGGTATAACGGTGATGCTTTCGATGGTCAGTGGCCCATTCTACAATACTTCCTTCAAAAGCCGCCGCTCCAAAAAGCGCAAAAAATAACCGAATAGGCCATGCCGCCTTGTAGCTTTTATGAGCGGCAAGGCGGTGGTAACCCGCTGTTATCGAAAGACCGCAAGCAATAAGCATCGCCCCCGCCAAAACCCACGTCGGCCAATGAACAAGGCCAAAAACGATGAAAAGTATGGTACCAGTGATTCCTACAAGCCCTGTAAGAATGATAAACGAGACGTTTAACCAGTTGATTTTTGAAATTTGTTTCATAAGGCCTTCTTAATCGATTGAAAAATATAAACATTTTTAAATACATCCTTGATAAAATGAATAAGTGGGTATAGTGTAGCATAAATGACCGCTTAAGATTAGCTTAATGCAATAAGGAATAGACTAAGTTGACAGCAGCCAGCGATTAGTATTTATAATGATTAAACATTAATGGACTTTCACCAACGTGACGAATGGAAGCTCGCTGCAGAAACAAGCATTCTTTTCTTTAGCCCTTGGCGCTTTAGGCGTCGTTTATGGTGACATTGGCACCAGTCCGTTATATGCCATTCGAGAATCCTTGGATGGTTTGCCAATCAATTTAATTGATGTTTTGGGCGTATTATCCCTAATCTTTTGGGCGCTTATAACCGTTATTTCAATTAAATATTTATGGATTGTACTCCGTGCAGATAATCACGGGGAAGGAGGGATACTTGCCTTACTCGCGCTTTTAAAGCGCATGGTCTCCAATAACACCCTATTGAAACTCATTTTTATTATCGGAATATTTGGAGCGGGTCTTTTGTTGGGTGACGGCATGTTAACACCGGCCATTTCGGTGGTCAGTGCTATTGAGGGTTTAAAAGTTATTTCTCCTGTTCTTTCTGAATGGGTCGTGCCGATAGCAATAATAATCCTTTGAATTTTTATATGTCAATGGTTGGAGGGGTTATGAATTATTGGGTGGGGTGTTTTTGGTTGTAACAGGAGGGGAGGCCTTATACGCTGATTTGGGTCACTTTGGTAAAAACCCCATCCGAACCACCTGGTTTTTTATAGCGTTACCTGGTATTGCCAATCCGTTTTACCTGATTGCAGCTCGATGGTTTTCTATTCCTTTGCTGATAATTGCTACCTTCGCAACCATCATTGCGTCGCAAGCAATGATTTCGGCTATTTTTTCGCTGACACGGCAAGCGGTTTTATTAGGTCTTTATCCGCGTTTACCCATTATTCAAACCTCAGAAGCGAGGATGGGACAAATTTATGTCCCCCAAATGAATTTCATCTTGGCCATAGGCACGATTACGATAATTCTTATTTTTCAATCTTCCAGCGCAATTGCTCACGCTTATGGGGTGACGATCAATATCGATATGCTATTAACTACCTTGATGATTTGTTTTTTTAGCCTATAAGCGGTGGCGATGGCCTGTAAGTTTAATCTTTTTAATTTTCTCTGTTTTTTTGGTATTGATGTTCTATTTTTGGGTGCGAATATTCAGAAAGTCTCAACGGGCGGCTGGATTCCCATTGCTTTTGCCCTTCTTTGTGCCTTTATTATGTATACTTGGAACAAAGGGATGAATTACGTTCGTGACGCTTAGACAGAATTTTTGCCTCCATTAATAATTTTGACGTCAAGTTTATTTTACCTTTCTGAATATTATGGAGACCGATTTCTAGGGAAAACATCGAAATTGAAAACATACAAGATGCTGGACATTTTCCTTGGTTAGAGCAAATGGAGATTGTTAAAGGAAAATTTAAATCGTTTGTTGATAGAATTTAGCCTAACTAAATAAATGCCTAGCTAGTGGTGATTATCACACTAATCACCACTATATTAATATATGAATCTAGCCTGCCTTTCTTTTCGCTCCTCTGTCATTGTACTTCTACGCATATTCCCATTAAATACAGTAAATGGGTTGGTAGAAAGCCTGTCTTGAGAGAGATCAGTTAGTTTTGATTGATTTAGTGCGCTATCATCAACAGCAAATTTAATATATGTTCCAATAAACCGCTCCTGAAAAATCTCCAAACAAAGTTTCTTAATCCTGGGAGAACTAGGAACAGTATTTGAAATTTTAATAGTTTTTCTATTCTGGAGGTTACCTTTAATCCGTAGTTCATGCCAAAGTGCATCGGCAAGGTGTTCAAATTTTTGCTCTAAGCTTCCACAAGAGAATCCTTTTACTTTATAACAAAGCTCACTTCTGTAAGACGACGATTTACGGGTAAGCTCTCCTAATCCACTTTGCGAAGGAAACAATGCGTTATGCTCTTCGTTATTTATTTCTTCAAATTTTATCTGATTTACAGCTATATACTGTTTGGTTTGTTTATTAATTTGAGGCAGCATTGATTCAACATCTAACGATACTAGATCGCTAGTTAATATTTTTATTTGCCGATCTTTTGTTTCGAGCTGTCTCTTTATGATATCTAATAACTCGTTTTGTGCTTTAAATTCGGCTGATAACGTTTCAAATTCATCATCTCTATCACTGTATGTTGAAGTTAATAATTTTATCTGATCGTCTTTTAATTCGACTGTTTTTTTTAAGGATGCTATATCCTTCAATAAGGCTTCAATGTGGATGGATAATGATTCAAGTTCTTTTTTTAATTTTTCTTTCTCCTGAGCCTCTAATTCAAACTCTCTCCGTAGTTTTTTCCCTTCCTCAACTTGAGATTCAAACTTATTTAATAATTCATTAACTGCCTCTGTTTTATTTTTTAGTTCATTTTCTAAGCCTTCTCTTTCAGAATTTTTTTGAATTTCTGTTTCTAATTTTTTCTTTAATTCGTTTAATCTTTTCTTTTGTGATTCGAATTCACGCGCTAATTCGTCAAATTCATCGTCTTTATCGATGAGTTTTTGAGTTAATTTCTGGATCTCCTCATCTTTCAATGCGAGAGATTCTACCAACTCTTTCTGTGTTGAAAAAACTTTGGTCGGTTATCAATTCTTCCTTTAATCGTGCACTCTTATCAGTTTCTAGAGAATAATAGTTTTCTAAAGCTCTTTTTTGCTCTAATAATTTGTAATTGCTATCAGCTAAGATCTCAAATTCACACTCTAGTTTCTTTTTTTGCTGAATTTCAATTCTGAGCTGCTTTTTCAAAAAATTTAGTTGTTCATTTTGAGTTTTAAATTCAAGGCATAATTGGTCAAGTTCGGCTTTTTTATCAGACAACTCCTTATTTAATCGTTTTAGCTCATCTACTAAAACTTCAGACCCTTGATAGAACTGATCCTCGCCCTTTTCTTCCGAAACCGCATAGTAATCCGAACTTAAAGTTGATTCTTTTGGACGAGTTAAGCTTTCTAAACGGTGATTATACTCTCTTCTAGATGATTTCATTTTATATCCTCGCAGGGCGAATAATACTATTATTCTTTTTATAGAAATAAAATATTGAATTTAAAAATAATTAATGTTAAGATTTTGAATCAATAAAATGATAAAATTTATTCATCCAGTTTCTCCTAAAGTCACCTAATAAGTTGGCCACTAAAGGACGAAGAATGATTTTTATAATTGATGAAAAATCGATAAGTAAAAAATTAATGGAGTTTGAAAATGGTATAAGTACAGAATTACTCGACTTTACTCGAGGTGCTTTAGCCATTGGGCAACCCGTTTATTGGACTAGTATGGATAGATTAAATCAAAACAAATTGAGCATGCGAACTGAACAAAGAGATAAAAGGCCACGTCAAATTCCTAAGTGAGAAAGAATGTTTTGCAGCTCGTTTCAGGTCTTGAAGAAGCTTCATCGTCTCGTTACAATCTTGAGTCATGGCATAACACGCAGCGACAACAGAGCCCACGCTCGTTCCGCCAATAGCATCGATGGGAATATTATTCTCACGTAGCGCCTTTAGAGTACCAAAATGCGAAAAACCTCTCGCCCCTCCCCCTCCTAATACCAGAGCGGTCGCTTTGCCAGTCATAAATCGAATCAGGCGAGCCCAACTATCGCTTTGATTTAGTTGCAAATGATGATGTAAATCGAAATCAAATTTTTCTAACCATTTTTTAGTATTTTTAGGTTGGTCAATATTTTCCGGCTGTAATAGAATCAACTCTAACCGAACATTAGGAAGTCGTTGTATATCTTGAATTATTTTCTTAGTATCTTGATCAAAATGTGCCGGCTGCTCGCTTTCAACGACCAAATAAACACAGGCCAACCGGTCAATTACCTCAGTAAATAAAAAAGAGTCCCATGACTTTAAAAAGATTGAAACAGGTTTTATTTCGTCTATTTGTAATGTCTTATTTATTTCGGATTTTTGTTCATTTGTATAATACACTTCTTGGTGGCGAAAAAATATTTCATTAAATTTAGTTTCCAAAATTTCGGTAGATAAATTTAAAGAAGTCTTCTGAAGCAAAGGAAAAATAAGATTTACCTTTCTAGCTTCTTCTTGTGCCATTATTTTAATTATTTGTAAGGATCGGTCTACAATAAATTTTGATATGTCCGTTAAAATAGCAGGATATTCTTGACAAAATTCTTTAAAAATTTTATTAGGTAATTCTAAAACTACAGAATCAGTCGCCGCCTTAACCGTCAAACTGCGAGGTTCGCCAGACAATGAACCTAATTCACCAACCGTCTCAATGGGATTAATAGTCCCGACAATTATTTTTTCTTGGGACGCGGTGGAAAGTTCAGAAATTAATTTCCCTTTAATCAAAATATATAAAACAAAGAATCGTCGCCTTGATAGAATAAAGTTTCGCCTGACTGTAAATTAGCTTTATTAAAATGTGGAACTAATTCAGCTGCTTTTTCATCGGGTAAGGAAGAAAAAAACTTTATCCTTTTAATAACATCAATTAAATTTGTTTCATTTGTCATCGATATATCCTTTTAAATTTATTCAATAGCGAATTTAGCATGCAGTGGTAGGTGATCGGATAATTTTTTCCAATAACTTTCATTAAAAATTTCACCGCTAAGCAATTTTAATCCACGGTAATAGATTCTATCTACCTCAAGCGTCGGTCGGGAAGCAGGGTAAGTTTTCGCATGCTTCCCTTCAAGGACTTTATAAACTTCTTTTAATTCAAGCTCTTTTTCCATGTAATTAAATGCACCCCTTCGCCAATCATTAAAATCACCGGCAATAATTAATGGGGCGTGAGAAGGAACATGCGCCTCAATCCGTTTACTTAATGTAATTAGTTGGTAATCCCTTTCTGCGCGAAACAAACCGAGGTGAATACAAATAACGTGAAGTTCAACTGTCGGCTCATAATCGATAATAGCATGCAAAATGCTACGACTCGCTCTTTGGCTTAATGAAACATTGATATTCTCTACCATTTTGAAAGGAAAATTACTAAGCAAAGCATTGCCATGATGAGCCGACCCATAGACAGCGTTTTTGCCATACATGTAATGAGGCCACTTAGATTCAGCGATAAATTCGGTTTGCGGAAGATCGGCATGGGCAAATTTTTTGAGGCGAGATTTATGGTGCTTTCCCTGCACTTCTTGTAAAAGAACGATGTCTGCGTCGATTGCGCGTAAGGCTTCGCGGATATCCGGCAACACAAATCGGCGATAGCGTGCACTAAACCCCTTATGGATATTGTACGATAAGACGGTGAAAGCATCGCGTTTCGGTGTCAGACTTTCCATAGCCCCTCTAGAATTGGTCTAATTTTGATCAGACATTCCATTGAATTTCACTTTTTATAATACTATAAGAAATAAAGTTGACACAATCAAAAGCGTCAAAAAAATACAGTCCCCGTCTGGTTCTAACCTTCCAATTTTCAGGAAAAAAATCGAAATTCCAATAATATTGTCATTATAAAATCCAAATGTTATAATGAATTTTATGAGAGTTTATTATTTAAAAATTTTATTTTTCTGTTTAATTAGCACATGGATTTCTCCTAGCATAGCAGCTAAAACCGGCGAACAACACTTTCCGTCAGGATGCCGCATGGTGGGTTATGAATTTAAAAATAATTTATTGTTATTAAAACCGGATAGCGAAACTGAGGAAGTGAGCACGCTCTATTTAATTCATAATATCTCTCCTGATGCTATTTCGTTTGCTGTAGAAAAATTACCTACTCAATCTTTTTCTCCTTCGTATAAGAATACAATTAATCCCAATCACTGGGCCGCTTTTGCATTAAACCAACCTTTTCTTCAATTAAAATGCCATGCAAATGGAATTTCGGTAAATTGTGAAAATGTCATTAATCTTTGCCAATATAACCGAGCAAAGTTCGCCGAACATAACCAGGGTACTTATTGGATTCTGAAAAATGGAACGCGCTATCAAGCTATTCGCGGAGCGATCGATAATGGTATCTTATTGAGGTGGTGATATGAGAAATGATCCATCTCAAGCCTTACTTCCCCGGGCGCCTGTCGCTAATAAATTTTTTAAGTTTGTAATTATACAATATAGCGCTTTGACTTATAACGCTGCTGTTCTAGCCACCTATTGGATATCTGCGGATCGCTTCCCGGAACACATGAAATGGCTTGAAAATTCAATCAGTCAAGAAAAAGGAAGCCTGAAATTAGTGCCGGTTGGAGTTTTCATCGGTATGGAAAGTATATTGTTTTTAACAAACCAACGCACAATGCCGAAAAGAATTGAAGCTCTTTTAAGACAGGAAGAGAGTTGTATTTTTTCCTGTTATTCTCTTCCAGAACGTTATAAAACGATCGAAGCCGGAATTAGTGCTTTTTGGAAAGCGGCTGTTTCTAGTACTTCCCTCTGGGCATTATTCACTGACCTCATTAGTTTAACAACGCTGAACCGAAGTTGGAGTATTGGACTGGGGGGTGCGTTAACATTTTCATTGCTGCCTACCAATTTTATGGCACAAATTGCTAATTTTTTAAAAAATTATTTACAAGATTGGCGATTGCCTGCCTGGTTCGCGTGGTATTGTGGCATTGGTTATGGTCTTTGTAATGCGGCTCTCTATTTTAATACTTTTAATAAAGTACTAGAGCCCTGGGTAGGCGGGAGCTTAACTGAATTAGATAATCTTTTTAAGAAGATTTTATTTTCTCTAAACACACTTATTAGTTTTAAATTTGCGTACAGTACTTCAAAAATTTATTCTAAAAGAATTCAAAAAATGATAACTCCGCTAATAGAAGAATCGACACCGAGTCATCCGCATTTAACGTTCAGTGGAACAATCGATGCGGTTTGGAAAACAGTAGTGACGCTTTTATCAGTGATTAGAATAGTTAATGATTATCACTCATTAACCACTTGGGAATTCGTTGTGCTTATTTTTACTTTGGCACCTGGCGTCTTACCTCAACTCACTTTTTATGCGAACGAAGAAGAAGCTCAGCGCCCAAACCTATGGTCCTCTTTTTGCTCATTTTTTTCATGCTCTCAGGACACTGAGTTATCAGCTGTTGTCTCCGATGAAGCCCCTACGCCTTTTGAGCAAGGGGGCAGTTTAACCATTTGATTATATTGAGCTTTCTACAAAAAAATTTTGTTTATCTTTTATAAAAAAGGTATATACTTCAAATTGTGAACTGCGCAGTTTTTTGTTTTAACTTCTTTTTTAGGAGTACAACATGGCAGTTAAAAAGAAAGATGCCGGCAAAAAGAAAAAATAAGCCCGCAGATTAGTTCATTTAGGGAATGCCTTTGGGCATTCCCTTTTTTTTACGTCTTCCATTCTCACCATCCGATATGATAAATTGAGGCCCTCCCCTTTTCTGACAGGTTTTAAAATGAGTATTTGGAAAACGCCATTTGATGTGCAAAAAGCCGCTGAGCGTTGTAAGAACACTATGGTTGAACATCTAGGGATTGAATTTACCGAGGTGGGAAAAAATTATCTTCGCGGCCGCATGCCAGTTGACCATCGCACGCACCAACCGATAGGACTTATGCACGGTGGGGCTTCTTGTGTTCTGGCTGAAACGTTGGGAAGCGTAGCCGCTAATTTTTGTGTCGATTCCAACGAGCTTTATTGCGTAGGGTTAGATATTAACACTAACCATGTACGTTCTGCGCGCTCAGGTTTTGTGATCGGCACTGCCAAGCCTTTTCATATTGGTAAGAGCACGCAAGTATGGGGCATTGAAATTTTCGATGAAAAGGACCGCTTGGTTTCAGTTTCTCGTCTAACAATGGCGGTATTGAAAAAACAGCGACTCAAGGAGAAATAGGGTGAAAGCTAATCGTCCCAACTTTGATAAGGAAATCCGAGCTATCTCCGATTATGTTGTCAATCATAAAATCGAGAGTCAACTGGCGATCGATACCGCTTATTATTGTTTTCTGGATTCGCTCGCCTGTGCTTTTATGGCTTTATCCAACCCGCATTGTAAAAAAATATTAGGCCCCGTCGTTCCCGGTGCTTTGATGAAAAATGGCGCTCGAGTTCCAGGAACGGCGTTAGAATTGGACCCGGTGCAAGCTGCTTTCAATTTTGGAACGATGATTCGATGGTTAGACTTTAATGATGCGTGGTTGGCGGCAGAATGGGGCCACCCGTCGGATAATCTAGGCGGTATTTTAATGACCGCTGATTATGTGTCACGAATGACCCATGAAGAAGTAAAAATTAAAGACATCTTCGTTAGTATGATTAAAGCGCACGAGATCCAAGGCGTGATCGCTTTGGAAAATGCCTTCAATCGCGTGGGTTTAGATCATGTACTTCTTGTTAAAGTTGCTACGACGGCGCTTGCTATGCAACTCCTCGGCGGCGATGAAGAAAAAATTAATAATGCCTTATCACTGGCTTGGATCGATGGCCAGAGTTTGCGAACTTATCGACATGCCCCCAATACGGGTTCGCGGAAATCATGGGCGGCAGGTGATGCCACTAGCCGGGGGGTTCGTTTGGCACTGCTCGCTATGCAAGGTGAAATGGGTTATCCCACTGCGTTGACCGCCCCTATTTGGGGATTTTGTGACGCCACTTTCCAAGGAAAATCTTTTAAATTTCAACGCCCTTACCGGAGTTATGTCATGGAAAATGTATTGTTCAAAATTTCATTCCCTGCGGAATTTCATGCACAAACAGCCGTTGAATGTGCTCTTGCCTTACATGATCAAGTAAAAGATCGCCTGGATGATGTTGAAAAGATAATCATCAAGACGCAAGAATCAGCCGCTCGTATCATTGACAAAAAAGGTCCTCTGCATAACCCCGCTGACCGTGATCATTGTCTTCAATACATGACCGCTATCGGTTTGATCTTCGGCGAGTTAACCGCAGAACATTACGAAGATGAAATTGCTAAAGATCCTCGTATTGATAATTTACGCGAAAAAATGGAAGTGGTGGAAAATCCTCAATTTACCAAAGATTACCTCGATCCCGATAAACGTTCTATTGGCAACAGCGTCCAAGTCTTTTTTAAAGACGGCTCAAAAACCGAGGAAATTACCGTGGAATACCCCATCGGTCACAAACGTCGTCGTAAAGAAGGTATCCCCTTGCTGCTAGAAAAATTTAAAAACAGCCTATTTACTCATTTCACCAAAGCACAAGCTGAAAAGATTCAACTCCTCTGCGAGGATCGTGAGAAATTGGAAGAGATGACAGTGAATGATTTTGTGGATATCGTCGCCATTAAAATATGAGATAAAATATTATTATAGATTTCAATAGCTTAGTAGCCCGTATGAGCAAAGCGAAATACGGGAACAAAGATGTCTTCTATCGTCCCCGTATTCCGCTGCGCTTCATACGGGCTACTTAGCTGCGCGGGGACGACGGGTTTTAAGTTTTTCACGCTTCACCACTTGTGGGTAATGATATAGACAGTACCTGACCCATGACCCGTTTTAAAATTTTTCTCTCGTTCAAAGCATTTTCTCTGTAAGGAAAAAAGCTTAATCACTCTCGTGGCATTGACCACTTTAAGCAAAAAGGAGTGATGCGACATCAGATCATTTATTGCGGATGCCCCTCTACAATGGACGGCTTCACCGTATTACGAACAATTGCTGGCAACAATGCTTTACCTTCTCCCGCTTTCCTTTATGGGGCAGGACGAGCAACGCAGGGAAAAAAATAGGATTATCCGCCTAAATAACGGCCTTTACAATAGACCTCCTCGAAGGTCAGCAACGTCTGTATCACTTCTTTTTCTGCCCGATCGGGACATTTTCCCGCTATAAAACGCTGCAAATTGACTAACAGCCAGCTAAGCCACGTGCCCATTAAAGCAGCAAAGGCCAGCGGTAACTGAGACATTGATCCGCCCGCTTGCTGGTAGCCTTGGAGTAAGGCGTTATATCTTGAGTCATCGATTTTGTCGTGGCGAACCACGCTCCAATCGAACGCGCTTCCAAGCACCTCCACCGTGGGGGGGATAAGTCCCGCTAATTCCCAATCAATAATGACAGGATCGTCATCAGAGTTCCAAATAACATTCTGAGGGCCGATATCGCGATGACTGATGAGGCGAGACGGTTTCAGTCGGGCTGTTGCTTCCCGGCTTTCTTCGCTGACGGCGATTAATTCCAGTAATAATGACTGAAGTTTATCGCTGCTATTTATTTTTAGGGCGCACGCCATATCAACCGCGCGCACCCATTCTGCCTTATTGAAGGGATAATCATAAAATAAATCGTTTAAAATGGTTAGATCAAATTGGCTAGGCGTGAGATTCATCTGATGAAAATTAAATAACAAACTCCCTATTTTCTCCGCTTGTTGTGGTAATATTTCATCGACGGACATTACCTTTCCTTCCACCCACTCAAACAGTTGAAAATAATACGGACCGTGCTGATAAATCCCTTTTAAGGCGGTAATAACAGGTAATTTTGCTTGTTGAAAATAGCGAGCGATTTTTTCAGTTTCTTCATAAAGGCGTTTAGTTGATACTCGCTTTAAAGCGAAGCGCCCTTTTTTCGTTTCTATTTCCCAAACTTGATTGATTTTATCGATTGATACAACCCTGGGTTCATGAATCAATGGTCCGATAGAAAAATAAGAACTAATAGCATCCGTGATTGAGGGGGTAAGAAGGGATTTTTCATTACTCATTTCTTGTATTATCTCAAAAAACCGGCAACAAAAGGGAAACAGATAGCTAAAAATAACACATTTCAATAGAGGGGAGCATCTTAATAATGAAAAGAACTCAAATCTCGCTGATATCACCCTTTCCTTCACGGAGAATAGTGGGTTCACCGTCGACAAGGTCAATCACGGTGGTTGGCTCTACCCCGCAAACCCCGCTGTCCACAATCAAATCAACTTGGGCGGCTAACTCATCTTCTCTTTCACTGATCTCGGAAGGCGCCCACTGTTCTCCTGGAAAAATCAAAGTGACATTCATCAATGGCTCTTGCAGTTGTTCCAATATGGCCTGAATAACTCGATGATCAGGCACTCGGATACCGATCGTTTTCCGTTTAGGGTGTTGTAATTGCCGGGGGACTGCCCGCGTCGCCGATAAGATGAATGTATAAGGGCCCGGGGTATGCGCTTTTAAAAATCGAAAAACGGGATTAGCAATTCGTGCATACACAGCGATTTCGGATAAATCCCGACACAACAGTGTAAACGGGTGGGCTTTATTTAATTGGCGTAGTCGGCGGATGCGTTCAGCCCCTGATTTGTTTCCTAGCCCACACCCCAAAGCATACCCCGAATCGGTAGAATACGCGAGGATACCCCCTGTCTTAACAGTTTCTACCGCCTGTTTAATCAGACGCGCCTGAGGGTTGTCGGGATGAATATGAATTGTCGCCATAGCCTAATGATAGTATATTACGAGGGACAAAAAAGAGAGGCTCTTTCACCTTATGAAATTTTTATTTGATTATTTTCCCATCATTTGTTTTTTCGTTGCTTATAAATTCTGGGGTATCTATATCGCCACAGCAGCGGCAATGGTGGTTTCTGCTTTACAAGTCGCCATTTACTGGATTCGCTTCCGCCGCTTTGAAAAATTTCATGTAATTACCTTAATCTTTATCTTATTGCTCGGCAGTTTCACACTGGTTTTTCACAATGCTATTTTCATTAAGTGGAAACCCACGATTGTTTATTGGATATTTGCCATTGTGTTATTCGGTAGCCATTTTTTTGGAAAGCATACACTCGTGCATCGAATGCTAAAAGAAAAAATCGAGCTGCCTGCGAAAACGTGGTCACGCTTAAATTTAAGCTGGGCTTTATTTTTTTTAATTCTCGGGGTTTTGAATCTATTTGTGGTTTATAATTTTGATACTAACACGTGGGTCAATTTTAAATTGTTTGGCACTCTAGTGCTGACGTTAGTTTTTATCCTCGGGCAAGCTTTTTATATTGCCCGACATGCCCAAAACTTAAAAATGAATAGCAGATAATCATGTACTACGCCATTTATTGTGAAGATTGCGAGGACAGTTTTGAACGCCGCCGAAGCGTTCGAGAGGCTCATTTACAACGATTAAAAGAATTACACGAAAAAAACCGACTTTTACTCGCCGGCCCACTCTTAAATGAAGACAATGAAAATCCTATCGTCGGTGGGGTCAAAGGCTCGCTTATCGTGGCAGAATTCGAAAATATTGACGTTGCTAGGGAATGGGCGGCAGCCGACCCTTATGTTACAGCTAATGTCTATTCTCGCGTTACCATTTGTCCCTTTAAAAAAGTCTTGCCTTTACACCTCATGAACCATCAACAACAAGCCAACCGCATTAAAAAACGACTCACGGAAGTTTTTAATCCTCAAAAATTAATCGTAACCGATGAAAGTGGTAATCACATCGGCCACCCCGGCGCCCAAGAAGGCAAAGGCCATTTTAAAGTAGAAATCACAGCAAAGGCGTTTAAAAATAAAAATCCTATCGAACGCCATCGATTAATTTACGAAGCCTTGAGCGATTTGATGGAGACAGATATTCATGCTTTACGAATACACGCAACGGCAGCCGAAAGTTAAATTTCTTGTTTTTACCCTCAACTACAAATACCCGAAATTTCTTTTTGTGTGGTCATTTCTGTCACACGCTTGCAATTAGTATCCTCCAGATAAAAAGTTAAAAAGACAGCGACAATTAAACTCAGCGGTAATATGCCTAAAGCCAATTGATAATTCCAAGCGTAAAATGAAATTCGATTAATGGCGTAATCAGACCAGGACAAATTCAATAAAACACCGATCAACGAAAGAGAAACTCCCGAAAATGTTACAACGGTATTGGTTAAAGCAATGGCTGTTGCGGTTAATGGATGAGGGCTTAATTCGCGACTGACTGAAAAGACGATCACTTGCGCACTGCCAAATAATCCTAGAAAAAATAATGATAAAAATAATAATTCATGGGTTAAATTGGGCACATAGAGAATCACGGATAACAAAATGGCGGAAAAAGTGGCCCCTACCGTTAAAGGCATTCGTCGAGATTTGAGACTGTCTGAAATCCACCCCACGAAAAGCGCGCCACAAAACCAACCTAAATAGATCAAGGAAATACCTTCCGCTGCGGTCAGCGGCGACAAATGGTAAACACCCACTAAATAAGAGACGCCCCAAAAGTCTGCAAACCCGACCAAAGGAATAAATAATAAACAACCCACCGTGCAGTTAACCCAAATTTGACGCTTACAAAGCAATGCCAATAATCCCCGAAGCACTTCTTTCAAGGTAGGCACAAACACACGAAGATTACGGAGTTCTCGGTTTTCCATCAATAACATTCCTAACCCTACCAGCACTCCAAAGGTGGCTATAGAATAATTGGCTAAACGCCAACCTTGGTAATTTACCAATGAGGTTAACAATGTGTTCCCAATAATTCCTCCCAACATACCGAATGAGGTAATTGCTCCCGTGATGAAAGCAAACCGATAGATAGGGAGGTAAATACAAGCCATCTTTAAAACCCCAATAAACGCAAAAGCCGAACCCAATCCGACGAAAACTCGCCCGACATAAGCCAGCAGCAGACTTTCAGAGTTTGCAAATAAAAAATTACCGAAACCACAGGCAACGAGAGCGCTTGCCAACAGAATTCGTGGGTTAAAACGATCCAGCAGAAGCCCCACGATAATTTGCATTGGCATATAGACGTAATAATAAATTCCAGCCAAATTACTCAGGGAAACGGCATCGAGCCGATAGGTAATCAGCAATTGCGGAGCAATTACGCTGGGAACAACGCGAAGAAGATAAGCATAAAAATAGAAGAGCGCCCCTAATCCGCAAATAATCCACGGCAGGTATTGGAAACGGCCCCTTTTAGTCAGATCGTCCATAGCCGCCCCAGATTACCATTTTTAACTAAAAGCGAAAAGCGGCTTGTCACGGAGAGAAAATTAGGCTATAGTGCAGCGCTTCTGATGCCTGAAACATCAATTAATTTTGAGAAAGTGCCATGAAGGAAAACATACATCCTCCTTATAAACAAATTAAAGTAACTTGCAGTTGCGGCAACACGTTTATGACCGGGTCGACTTTGGACCGTGAGCTCCACCTTGAAATCTGCTCCGCCTGCCATCCCTTCTACACGGGTCAACAAAAAATGGTGGACACGGCTGGCCGCGTCGAGCGATTCCGCAAGAAATACGCGAAACGCCGTGCAGCTAATGCTTCGCCTGAAGACGAGAAAAAATAATTACTTGATTTTTAAGGGCTCGCTAATCGCAATGCTTCTTCAATTGCGGCGATGGGGCCCTCTCGTCGGGTATTTTCATGCAAAAACCGACGCCATTTTTTAGCACCGGGTTGTCCTTGGAACAAACCATTCAAGTGACGTGTCATCGCATACAGCGGAACACCATTCGCTAATTGTTTTGCCATATAGGGTAGATAACGCAATAAGACTCTTTTCGGCGTTAACGGTGTCTGTTTTTTATCAGCCACGCCTAGCGAGAAAACTGGCTTGGACAAATCATCAAAGGCCGCGCAGAATAGCGGATTAGCATAGGCTTCTCGTCCGATCATTACCCCATCTACTTCCCGCAAATGATCGTTAATTGCTTCAATCGTTTTAATTCCGCCATTAATGATAATTTCTAACCCCGGAAAATCTTGTTTAAGCTGATACACCATCGGGTACGCGAGCGGCGGAACGGTGCGATTTTCCGCAGGACTTAAGCCCTTTAGCCACGCTTTGCGCGCATGAATAATAAAAATCCGGCAGCCTGCCTCAGCAACCGTTTTTACAAAATGATATAAATGCTCATAGCTATCTTGATCGTCCACCCCTGTCCGGGTCTTAACTGAAACTGGAATATTGACCTCCGCACTCATGGCAGCCACACAATCAGCCACTAATTCTGCTTCTTTTAACAGACAAGCGCCAAATCGCCCCGCTATCACTCTTCCGCTCGGGCACCCTACATTTAAATTAATTTCGTCAAAACCCTTCTCTTCTGCCAGACGGGCGCAAAGCGCTAATGATTGAGGGTCTGAACCACCCACTTGCAGTGCCAAGGGATGCTCTTCCGGTGAATAGTCCAAACAGCGCCACTGCTTCCCCTTGAGCAAAGCGCCGGTTGTGACCATTTCCGTATAAAGCAGCACGTGCCGAGAGATCTGGCGCATGAACATGCGGAAATGGCGATCGGTGCATCCCATCATCGGGGCAATTGAAATACGGCGGTTTAGCATCAATCTATTGTATATTATTGACTGAATTTTAAGCAATAATAAGGTTTCTTTTACAGTCGCTTTTTCAGCGCCCAAGAGCCCTACGTAAAGGGCGTTGCCCTTCCATAAATAGGCTTTCCATAATAGGTTTATTTCTTTCTTTTATTTTTTGAAAGAACATTGCCTTTGAAACTTCTTCAATGGACCGCCTATCTCTCTTGAAACAGGAAAGGGCAAAACAGCCCTTCTCTAGAATTTCAGCATACGCTGTTTCTGCCAGTAACCGATCTTCAAAAGTAGCCGTACGGCTCGATGTAGCCCAAGAACTGAGTAATTGTTTTTTCCCTTCCATATCCCCAGGAAAAATGAAGGCCTCTACTAACTGTCTGGAATACTGGCTCATTCCCGCTTCTTGAAAAACCTGATCGGTTAGCTGGGATATAAAACCACGATTACTAAATTGAAGTTCCAAGGGCATTTCTCCCAACTTTTTATTAGTCAATAATGAGAGCATTTTCATTAAGAAACGTCGCTTTTTTTCAACAGGAATAATGCCTTTATCCGACAAATAAGAGGCGCCATCTTCTATAAGATAAATAGCTTTATTTTTTTCCGAAACAACGGTTTCTCCTAATTTCAAACTAATAAATTCGAACCGTTCCGTTTCATCCACTATCGTCGTCGGATATTGGATATCAAAAAGATTTTTAAAAGTAGGGCTCTCATTGTAAAGTACGAAAAAGAAGTCTTTTAACTCCTCTAACAGTTCCACGTCCTCACTCTTAAAGATGGATAAAAAGCGGGTTAAGAAAGAACGTTCTGGTATGGGAGGCGTAGGTAGCCGATCGAAAAAATCTTGCACTATCCATACAGTATAGCGTTTAGCGAGTTCCTCGCCGCCAACGTATTTAAATTCCTCGATGGGTATGGCTGCGTCAAGTTTTTTGTCTAAATAACTATTTTCTTCCACCATCCGAGACCTTAATGTTTCTATACTTATATCCCGATCGGGCTCATAAAATCGATAGGACATGCGTTGCGCTACCGGAGAATCCATCGATTCATACATAACTCTATCCGTGGACCAAACGACACCCCCCCGATGTGCACTATCAAGAGCAGAATTGCGTCGGACTAAGGGAGCTAACTCATTTTGAATATGGACCGAAGCTAAGTCGTCTTTTCCCATCAAGGGATGCGCTATTTCATGAATAAGGTTTCGAAATCGTTGGAACGGCTGCCCTTCATAAGACGGATTTCCAAGGTGGTCATCGCCCAAATAGCGTACTCCTGATTCTTCGATTCGGGGATTTAAATAAACGGTTTTCACCGTAAAATCAGCACAGCTACGACGTTGTGATGTAGCCACGATACGCCAGACGTTCTCTTCGGGAGTCTTGGCCGCTTCAGCAAAAAATTTATTAAACATTCTTCTTAGCGTAGGGCTCTTTTGGTACTGAGTGTGATAAAAATGCGGCAAATCAACGCCAATGCTTTCGGAACTTTCATCCAATTTGAAATACTTATCAAAATCTTCAAGGAAATTGGAATGAATTGAAAAATCATCAGCATCCTTGAAAAATTCCAGCGTCTCCATAACCGTATATCGCTGTTTTAACTCTGCTTCGGATAAAGGTTCAATAAGAGAATATCGTTCTGGGCTTCTCAATCGAGTCGCGGTAAACTTAGCCGGCTCATCAGAACTTTTAAAAATCGGAGGTTTTCTATAATCCACCTCCCCCGTCTGAGAATCAATTTCATGATAAAATTTTCCCTCCGACTCCACAGCCGCCAATCGTTTCTCATCAGAGAGATAGACTAGTTGAGAGGGAGTCTCAACAACAGGGACCTCGGAAGGAGAGTCCACAACGACTTTCGGCATAGTTATAAAGGGATTTCGATTTAAATTGATAGGCGCTTCTTTTGGCACGTCGGCGAGAGAAAGACCTAATTTTTCTAGTGGTATTCTAACTGAAGCGGCTGCCATCCTTTCCCGTGCGGATAAGCGAGAAGCCGTGAGTCCTTCCTGTGCTAAAACTTCCTCCCCTACCTCCTTCATCTCTTGCGACGCTAGCGAGGCTATCCCGGTCCCACACAGCCATCCGTCAATTGAAAAATGGAGACCCCCTAACAAAACTTTCCACCATTTTCTTTCTTGAAGTCCCTCGACAATCAGCTCACCAGGGCCTATCACGGGAATCCAATAAACGTAGTTTTTAACTTTATTTAGCCACGTCTCATGGTCCATCATCTCATTTTTATCTTTTGTAGCAATTTGATTTACTTCATCCTCAAAATCCTGAAAGGTTATTTTAATGCCCCGATTTTTTAACGATAGTTGAGCTCTTTCTCGAACCCAAGGGTCGTGAGCTAAGCGTTCCGCCAAATTTTTTTCAAAGGCTTCTTTTTTTTTCTGCAACTCTGCTTTAGGATCTATAAACCGACCATCGCAATAAATCCAATTTTTTGTGGTCTGATCATTCGCCTCTGCTTTCATTAAAAATTCATCGAGTCCACTTCCTTCGTGTTTAGTGGGACCGGGAACTTGCCTTCCCACCGGGGGGGTGTACTTAAGCCTTGTGGATCTAGGGGGTACAATAAAATAATGTCGTTTCTTTACAAAAATTTCATCCTCCTACATGCCGCAGTCTTTAAAATTTCCACCGCTGCCTTTCGAGGGTCGAAGCCTAAATTTAATACTTTGGATTCCTGAGGTCCTAAGATTCTTTCAAATTCTCTAATCCCTCGAGCGAATAAAAATTGAAGCTTCCCTTTCCAATCATTTCCTTCGATAGGGATATTATTGGAATGAAAAAAATGGATGAATGCGAATATTCGAGGCCGAATGGGAAACCGGTTCTTGTTTTTTTTCCACTCCTCTTCTTGCTCAATAAAAAGATGAATTAATTGCCACTTATTTTTAAAGGGAGGCGGCGTTCGATGATATCGATTTTGGTATATCCGTATCACAGTAGCCGCTAACGAATCCCAGAAAGACCCTTTTTCAAATTGGGTGCTTTCCCCCCGCTGCTCAAAGAATTCTATAAGAAAATCCCGCTGTTGCGTTTGAGTTAAATTGCGAAATTCCTGTACTTTATCCAACTCAGGGCGAAGCAATAAAGAATGAAAAGTTTGATTTTCTGCATTCCTAAAAGAAAACCCGTCGTGGTATATACCGGTAGTCTCATTTAAATTAGGACTGGGAAGAAATAAATCATCGATGATGTTTTGTCTTTGATGCGCTGATTTTAAGGCAGCCGAAAAAGAAGCCCGCAATAAATCCACAGAAAGCCGCCCATCAGCTCCCTTGATCCCACTAAACATATCGTTCTCTTCCAACTGTTTCCAAAGTAATGCAGCTTCGTCAAAAGACCTCAAATGAGGAAATTTATTAATATCCAGCGGCGTTGTGGCCCAAAAAGTCGAGTCAGGAAAAGCTTTTTTATTTTGAGTTAAAACGGCTTTTAATACACGTAGGGGGTGCGCTTTCAAATAATCAGCTTCCTTGAAATCCACCCATTTTAGTAAATTCTCTTTCAATTTATATAATCGTAATTCTTCCAAAAAAGGAGGGAGAGTAAGAGGATCCTCATCTTCAAATAAGATACTGCGTAGCTATAAGCATCGATGTATCGCACTTCCGGATGAGCGTCTATATAAGCTTGAGTCGCTAAATTTATTAATCCTATTTTCATCGATTCACGAAGGTTGGCGTCATCCAGCAACCACCATTGCTTCATTAATTGATCGCACCGATCATTATCCAAACGCCCATTAAAATAATGCAGTGAGCGGCGTAGTTTTTTTTCGCAATTTCCTTCGAATCTAAATTCTGTGTTTCAATCAAAGACCATAACATTGTCCTTTTTACTTTTTTCTCTGGACTTAATTTGCCCCAGGCTCCGAAAGAGAGCGGAGGTAAAATATAACGCCTAGGTTTTAGGGTCGTTAAGAAAAGAGATAATGCTTGGGAAGAGTTGGTGTCAGAAGGTAATGCGGTCGTAAAAAGAAAAGGCAGCTCTGGAGCCCTATGAAAATATCTTTGTGATGGAGAACTAAAAATACCGGGAGGATTTATTATACTTTGGGGTTGCATAATTCTCTCCTAATTTAGGGAGAATTACACTAATAAAATAATTTACTTTTGTAAATATTTTTTTAATCTTAACTTTTTTGTACACAACAATTTTTTTATAAAAAGAAATAGGACTTCTCGTCATCCCGCGAAAGCGGGAGCTAGATGACGTGTGCTTTCAATTAGGTTAAATGCTCACAAAGTTGGCGGAAACACTAAGGGCTAATTTTTGATAAAAATTGTCGTAAGCAGCGTTTTATTTATCCGATCTGTTGTTTCAAATGCTTTTCTAATTCTTTATCGTTATCTTTGGTGTAATCTTTTTCGATGACCAACGCAATTTTATTTTCGAGCTGGGGGTTTAAACATTTATTAAGAAGACCATGAAACGGCGGCGGCGCGACTAAAATAATATCTTGAAAAATCAGCCATTCGGCCGGATTCTAAATCGTTCACCACTTCACGAGCAAAACTTTCAGCTTCATATTTTTTAGGATTTGTCTGTTCCACAAAACTCCCGCTGCCTCGGCTTTTAGCGTGAAAATGTCCCAGCCTGTCAGAAGCGATTTCTACATCACGCATCCGGCTTTCCGGATGCGTATATTCTTTAATTAATTCGAGGTTATGTTTCCCCGTAAGGAATTTTATTTTATTAACGGCAAATATTTTAGCTTTGCTTGCGTTAGCTACAACGATCCATGATTTCATAATACCTATCCTTTTTTCATTGCATTCGTCGATACAATTCATAAAACCAATTCAGTTTGCACAGTTTCGGCGTTTTCCCTGAGGAAGTCCGTGTACCCGGAATTTCTTTTCCTTCTATTGTCGCGCACCAACATTCTCCCGTGCTTTGATTACATTGCTTTGGAATATAATGACCATAAAGGGTACACTGGGGGATATAAGTGTCTTTCGGTTTTAATGTTTTCGCCAGTAAGGTTTTACGGATATGTAAACACGAATTTTCTTGCCGAAGGTGATCGTGACGTTTAATCAAGGTGCTAAACGCAAAGATCAGAAGTAGTAAAATTAAAATATAAATAAAGCTTCTCATAACAATCCGTTCGCCTCTTCCTGTTCGTTTAATGCCCGCTTTTTCATTTTAGCGGCATCGTTACGGGATTCGGCCAACTCGGCCAAATATTCTTTTGTAATATTACCAGCAATATAATCTCCGGTAAAAACAGAATCTTCAAATCGTTCAATTTTTGGCTTACGCGAGCCCATAGCGTCGTTTATCGCTTGATAGACATCTTCCAAATTTTGATAGACTAGCCAATCAGCGCCAATTGAGTGCATCACCTCTTCAGTCGATTTATTGTGAGCAATTAATTCATCAGCGGTAGGCATATCAATTCCATAGACATTGGGGTAGCGCACTTCAGGAGCCGCAGAAGCGAAATACACCTTTTTAGCGCCCACGTCGCGCGCCATTTGGATAATTTCTTTAGAAGTGGTGCCTCGCACAATGGAATCATCCACTAATAAAACGGTTTTATTGGCAAATTCAGCTTTAATGGCATTTAATTTTAACCGAACAGAACTTCGCCGCTTCGCTTGCCCCGGCATAATAAATGTCCGTCCGATGTAACGGTTTTTTACAAAACCTTCTGAATAAGGAACATCTAAGGCGCGCGCCAATGCCTGCGCCGCGTTCCGACTCGTGTCGGGGATAGGAATCACGACATCGATACCGTGGTCGGGACGCTCCCGTAATATTTTTTGCGCTAGACTTTCACCCATACCAGAACGTGCTTGGTAAACCGGGACACCATCAATAATAGAATCAGGACGCGCTAAATAAATATATTCAAAAATGCAAGGAGAATGGCTCACTTGTTTGGCACATCGTTCTCGATGAACGCTCCCCTCACGATCGAAATAAATAACTTCTCCGGGACCCACATCGTCAATGAGTTCAAAACCCAGTGCATCTAAAGCAATGCTTTCCGAAGCCAACATATATTCCGGCCCGTTACCGTTATCGCGGCGCCCATAAACTAAAGGACGGATAGCGTGAGGGTCGCGAAATCCGATAACACCATAACCCGTAATAATCATTACAGCCGCAAACGCGCCTTCCACCCTTTCATACACTTTTGTCATGGCTTTAAACAATTGCTTAGGCGAGAGTTGAACGCCACCATAATGCTGTAATTCATGTGCAACGACATTCAATAAAATTTCCGAATCAGAAGTGGTGTTTAAATGGCGCAAGTCGCTACGAATCAAATCGTTAGTTAATTCTTTAACATTAACTAAATTACCATTGTGCACCAGACTCAAACCGTAAGGCGAATTGACATAAAACGGTTGCGATTCTGCAGGACTTTCTGATCCCGCCGTGGGATAACGAACATGGCCAATGCCCATATTACCCACTAAATGCAGCATGTGTGGCTCGCGAATCGCATCGCGAACTAACCCATTCGATTTTCGCAAAAAAACACGCTCACCATCGCTTGTCATAATCCCAGCCGCATCTTGTCCGCGGTGTTGCAATATGGTTAAGGCGTCGTAAAGGGCCTGATTAACGATGCCATTGGCAATAATACCGACGATTCCGCACATGTTAAAAATTACCTATCACCATTATTGACCTTTGAGACGGGCTGATCCGCCAACCAATGTGAAAACTGTTTAAATTGCGAAGGCAGAAATTGGTTCAACCAACTCACGATGGGTTGAAATTTAGGGGCTAATTGCGATTGCGCAATCAAACTCCCATCTTCGACACTCCCAATACTAACGAACAACAATAAAACAGCAACAATTAAAAACCCTCGCCCAGCGCCGAAGAAAATCCCCAATAATCGATCGGTAATGCTAAGACCGGTTTTCTTTAATAAAACGTGAATAAGCATATTTAAAATAATACCGATAATGAAAACGGATAAAAATAAACTGATAAAGGCGACAGCGTATCGTATAGAAGAAGAAACAATCCAGGTCTGCAAATATATTTGTACGGGTTCGACAAACTTAATGGCAACGATAATGGCAGCCACCCACACGACCAATGAAACAGCCTCTCGCACGAATCCACGAAAAAAACTGATAATGATCGAAAAAAGAATAATGCCAATGATCGCAAAATCAACCCAATTTAAATGAGAGAGGAGATGAGAGTTCATTTCACAAACTGCCTATGATCTTTCGTCATCCCAAAGGCGAAGAGTACCCATATGAAGCGAATATGGGTTACTCCCTGAATCTCTCCGCTTTCGCGGGGATGACGGGGTAATATTTTTTAATGACGCCATTTAATCGCATTTGTTGCTTCAATTCCTTCTGAATTTTATTAATTTTATCACGATTGATCTCAGGGCCGATAAAAACGCGGGTAATTACTTTCCCTTCATGGCTCTCTTGGAGATAAGCATCAAACCCTTTAGCACGGAGCTGTTGCAGCAAATGCTTTGCATAGTCAGGGTTTACAAAACTTGCCACCTGTATGATCCAAGCCGTTGGTGTTTTCGATAATAATGACTCAAGAGAATGAGGGTTGTTTACTTTCACCACTTTTTTAGGCTGGGGAACAGGCATCACTGGTGGGAGCGAAGGCTGTACTATTGGCTGTTTAGGCGTCAAATCTACGGTATTTGTTTGCGGCAAAGGCGTTTCAACCGGTGGCGGCGCAGAGGGTGGCAACTGCAATTGAACTACCGGCTTATCCGGTGCGGGCGGAATAGTTGTTGTCATCGTTAAACCGGTCGAGGGACGGGGGTTATGAAACAATAATGGCAAAAATATCGCTACAATAGCCAGCAACACCAGCGCACCAATCAGTCGCTGCTTCGCTTTAATTTCCATTTTCACCTCCCAAAAGGACCTCTTTCGCCATTGCTACCGTGTAAAAAGAACCAAACACCACAATCCGATCTTGTGGGCGGCAATCTTCAACTGCTTTCTTAAATGCATCTGCTACAGAATCGAAATTATAACAGTTTTCCACCTGAAGTTCAGATAATACATTTTGCAAATTCGCACTCGTCGCGCCTCGCGATTCCGATAAGGTACCAGCATACCATTGATCGATGCAGGGCAGCATCGGCTTTAATGCGCCAGGGATATCTTTATCTCTTAACATCCCCACCACCCCTAAGGTTCGACCAGCGTGATCGGTTTTACGGAGCTGTTCCGATAAATAAGCTGTCGCTTGTGGATTGTGGGCCACATCAAAAACGATTGGCGCGGGAGTTTGAATCCATTCAAAGCGACCCGGCAATACCGCGTTTTTAATACCGGCAATGAGGGAATGTTGGCTCACTGGCAATTGTGATTGTAAACAATGAATCACCATCAAACTGGTCGCTATATTTTCGATTTTCAGTGACGGCAACGGCAATCCCTGATAATCCTGAGTAGGCCCTTGCCATTGCCAATTTTCTTTTGTACTGACGGCAAAAAAATCTTTCTCAAGCTGGTAAAAAGGAGCCTCCAGCAAATGCACTTGCTCATAAACACTATTCGGAAGATTTGGATCGCCGCCTATCACGGGTTTATGACGCCGAATAATACCTGCTTTTTCCCGACCGATCGATTCACGGTCTTCACCTAACCAATCGGTGTGATCGATGTCGATGGTAGTAATAACGGCCACGTCCGGCTCAACGATATTCACCGCATCGAGGCGGCCTCCTAATCCTACTTCCAACAATAAGATATCTAAATTTTGTTTTTTACAAATATAAAAAATCGCTAACGTGGTAAATTCAAAAAAACTGAGTGGCTGATGGTTCCGATTATCTTCAATAAATTTAAATGCTTCGATAAATAATTCATCGGTCGCAGGTTCGCCATTGAGTCGCAATCGTTCGTTAAATTGCAGCAAATGAGGTGAGGTATAAGCAGCCACTTTATAACCGGCTGCTAAATAGATGCTTTCCAACGATTTAACTACCGAACCTTTTCCGTTAGTTCCCGCCACAGTCACAACGGGACAAGCGAAATTATTCAACGATAATTTTTCAGCCAGAGAGGTAATCCGCGATAATCCCAAATCGATTTCACGCGAGTGAAGGGAATTGATGTAAGCTAACCAATTTTTCATGATCGGAGAATCTAACTTTTTTAATCAAGAAATACAATAGATCTTCTAGGCAGCGTAGCTTTTTAAGCTATTCAACTTGGATACCTGCATTTTGAAAACCCTAAATTGAATATTGATAGGGCACTAGTCCTTTCAAACGGATTCTTCTACTGGCAAATCCGGTGGAGGTTGGTGGGTTAGTTTGGTAATGAGCGAGGCGATTGTGGATTTCAATTCACGACGGTCCACAACCATATCAATAGCCCCGTGCTCTAATAAAAATTCACTTCGTTGAAAACCTTCGGGCAGGGTTTGACGGATCGTTTGCTCGATAACCCGGGGCCCTGAAAATCCAATTAATGCGTTTGGCTCGGCAATAATGACATCCCCCAGCATAGCCAAACTGGCAGAAACGCCACCCATTGTCGGATCGGTTAGCACTGAAATATAGGGAAGTTTATATTCTGCCAAACGCGCAAGTACCGCACTTGTTTTCGCCATTTGAAATAAAGAAAATAAGCCTTCTTGCATCCGCGCGCCGCCACTCGTTGAAAAACAAACAAAAGGAAGCCTTTCACTGATTGCTGCCTCTACTCCAGCCGCAAATCGCTCTCCCACGGCCGCACCCATCGAGCCACCAACAAAAAAGAAATTGAACGCCGCAGCCACGATCGGGTTGCCATAAATATTACCCTTGTACACCACTAAAGCTTCTTTTTCTTCCGTGGCTTTCTGCGCAGCGCTAAGGCGGTCTTTGTATTTTTTGGAGTCGCGGAATTTCAAACGATCGACTGGCAAAATATCTTCTGCTAATTCTTCTTGTTCACCCTCATCCAAAAATTGCGCCAATCGTTTGCGCGGGTCAAGGCGAATATGATAATAGCATTTTGGACACACCTCTAAGTTGCGCTCCAACTCAACTCGATAAAGCACCGCCGTACAAGACGGGCATTTATGCCAAACCCCTTCAGGTACGCCTTTCTTGTTTGCTGTCGAAATTTTTGGTAACAATTTTGTAAACCAGTTCATCGTTGAACCCTTCTAATAAAGATAGCAAAATTAGGGTAAAAAAAACGGTCCCAAAGGCATACGTGGCAGTTTGAAATTGGGCGGGTAATTGACTTCCACCAAATAAAGTCCATTCGGAGGAACCGTAACGCCTCCTTGTCGACGGTCTTTCGCTTTCAAAACCGTTTGCGCCCAGTCGGGATGCTTTTCACCGCTTCCAATTGCTATTAATACACCGGCAATATTACGCACCATGTGCAATAAAAATGCATTGGCTTGTACTTCAATGACTACCATACGCCGAATTCGATAAATTTCAATCTGAAAAATCTTCCGCACTGGTGTCCGCGATTGGCAGCCTGCCCCCTGAAAAGAACTAAAATCGTGTTCCCCTATTAAATACTGCGCCCCCGCTTGCATCCGTTTTTCATCTAAAGGGCGGTAGTGCCACCCAATTGCTTTTCGCAAAATAGCGGGGCGAATTTCATGATTATAAACGATATACCGATAACGCCGCGCCATGGCGGAATAACGCGCATGAAAATCTTCCTCCACCGCTTTCGCCCACAAGATACTGATATCGTGGGGCAAATTACTATTAGCCCCAAAAACCCAGGCGTGATCGCTGCGATAGGCGGTTGTATCAAAATGCGCCACCTGCGCGCTCGCGTGCACCCCAGCATCGGTGCGCCCCGCGCAAGTGACAAAAACAGGATGGTTGGCAACAGCCGATAAGGCTTTTTCAACTTCCCCTTGGACTGTTTTTAACGCTTCCTGCACTTGCCACCCGTGATAAGCTGAGCCGTCGTATCGTATGCCTAATGCGATCCGAGCCATTGCTTCAAGGCAGGCTCTTTAAAAGCTCATCGGCCTCCTGGCGCTGTTCTTCATTCCCCTGTTCGCTTACCTGCTTGAGCACTTTACGCGCTGATACCGGGTCTTCCATCGCAATATAAGTCCGAGCCAGATTAATTTTCGCGGGAATACTTTCAGCACTTCCCATGTAATCATATTCCGCTTCGTCAGCGCCGCCAATCGCTGGTTGATCATCCAAAACCCTGCGGTTTTTTTGATTTTTTCTTTTACGCGGCCAAAGTGCCCACAGTATTAGAAGTAGAGCAACGAACATCCCACCGATAGCTGCCCTATACCCATTTTCTCCTAAAATTTGCTTTAAATACGCAATCCATCCGTTAAAAGAGCTTTGGGATGGAGGATTTTGGGGCTGTAGTTGGGAGACAGGGTGGCTGCCTTGTTTGAGTTGGACTAATTCTTGATTGAGCAACGTCACTACTTTTTCCAAGTTTTGTAATCGTTGCTGTAATTGTTGGTTTTGACTATTCAGTTGCTCCAAACGACCGTCTGTTTGCTGCTGAAATTGCAAACTGTTTTGGTTCATTTGAGTAAGTTCTGCCTGAAGCATAGCCGAAGAGTCATGGCTCACAACCGCGTTAGCGGATGCAGAGACGTCATCCGTACTTGGTCCTGTTTCAGGCACCGACTTTTTAGAAGCAGGGGGAATGGCCGTAGGGGTGGCATTTTTAGGTGTCTGATTTTGAGCTGTATTATCGGGACTTTTGTTTTCGTTCAACTCTGGAACTTCCTTAGCCGTTGGCTTCTCAGCTTGAGGGGTTACGGGTAAAGCCGCCGAAGGTGAGGAAGTTTGGCTATCGGCTTCTTGAAAGGATTGTACCGGTGTGCTTGCGTTCATTTCGGACACCGCAGCCAGACCAAGCATAGGAATGAAAAAGATAATAGTAAAAAAAAGATACCGTTTCACCGATAATCTCCTCCAATTTCAACAAACTCAAACTATATCAAATTTGTATCTGCCCAGGTAGTTTCAATTTAAGAAAATAAAGTGTACTCTTTTTTTCATGCTATTCCGTCAGCTCTTTGATGCGACCTCTTGCACCTATACCTACCTTATCGCCAGCGGTTACGGGCGAGAGGCTTTATTGATCGATCCTGTTCTGGAACAGATGCCATTGTACGTTAGGCTTTTTGATGAATTGAGATTAAAGTTGGTCTTGAGCATTGAAACGCACACCCACGCAGATCACATCACCGCCGCCGCCTCGCTTCAAGAAAAATTTCAGAGTCAAATTGGCATGGGTGAAATAAGTCGCGCCGAACACGTTAATTTAAAAATTAAAGATAACGAAAAAATCACGATTGATGGCATTCAATTAAAAGCCTTGCACACTCCCGGACACACTCAAGATTCCTATAGTTACTTGATGGATGACCGGGTATTTACTGGGGATACCCTATTAATTCGCGGCACCGGACGTACGGATTTTCAAGGTGGCGACCCTTATCAACAGTATGACAGTTTATTTCACAAATTATTAAAATTGCCCGATGCCCTTCAAGTTTATCCCGCTCATGATTACAAAGGCATGGCAGTAAGCACTATTGGGGAAGAAAAACGCTATAATCCCCGCTTGCAGGTCAGCGGGGCGGAAGAATATGCTACCCTTATGAACCATTTGGATTTACCCAAACCGGGGTTAATGGACGTGGCTGTGCCAGCAAATTTGCAATGCGGGAGACAATTATGCAAAAAACTTTTGTAAAACCTTTAGTTCTTATCACCGTCGTTATCGCTCTTATTATGTCAGCGATAGCGCTTGCTCTCTCGAAACCCGCCGCACTTAAAGCGACAACCATTGATACCAAAGGCCAGCCCACCTTGGGGAACCCCGCAGCCCCTGTGCATATCGTGGCTTTTGAAGATTTAAAGTGTCCGAATTGCGCCAGATTCAACGTAGAGGTTCTTCCTGCCATTAAGAAAAAATACATTAACACCGGCGTCGCTAAATATATCCTGATAACACTAGCCTTTTTGCCGGGCTCTCCCCCCGCTGGCAACGCTGCTTTGTGCCTCTATAAGCAAAACAAAAATTATTTCTTCCCTTTTGTGAGTTACCTTTATCAACATCAACCCGACGAGACTCAAAATTGGGCAACCATTCCCCGGCTATTACAATTTGCGCGTAATTCAGTACCTCAAGCGAATATGAAACAGCTTAGTAATTGTATTTTCAGCAGCCGCTATTCCGGTGCTTTACAAAAAAATTTAAAAATTGCGGAAAAAACAATGAATCCAGTAGCAACGCCGGCTGTCTATGTAAATGGAGTGAACGTGGAACCCCTTACCCAAAAGCGTTTAGAAGCTTTAATCAAAGGGGCGCGGTCTCGAGCTAAAAATTGATGGTTTCCCGTTTATTAAAAAACTACAGCCTTTATTTTGCATGGCTAACCGCGCTCATCGCGACATTAGGTTCGCTTTATCTTAGCCTCGTCCGCCATATTCCAGTGTGTGATTTATGCTGGTATCAGCGGGTATGTATTTACCCATTAACCATCCTGTTGGGAATTGCAGCTTATCGGACGGATCGAGGGGTAGTGAAATACGCCCTACCGTTAGTGGTCCTGGGTTTTTTATTTTCGGTTTATCAATATTTGCAACAAATGATCCCTGGATTTGCCCCTATCAACTTATGTGGTTCAACAAGCCCTCATTGCAGTGAAATTCATTGGGAAATTTTTGGATTCATCACGCTCCCTTTTCTCGGAATGCTGGCGACCTTAATAATGAGCTTTTTTTTAATTATGGCCTTTTATTCATTAGACAAACGCTTAGCCAATTGATCAAGTTGGAAACGATTTTCTTCTACCAATTTCTCCCCGTAAGCATTTAAGCGTTTTATGTTTTCTTAAGAGATATTATCAATAAACTCGCTATCGGTAGCTATCGCAACACTAAAATAATAATAATCCAAACGACGACCCAGCACGTCACTTTCATCAATGTTTGAGAAAACTCGATTTGCGTCGATGGATTGTGCGTTGAAAAGCATCAGTAACAAACTGCGCCACCAGCCTAATATTCCCCAATACGTAGCTTGCTTGCTACTAACGGAAGGAATATGGTGGCCCGTTCCAATCGAAACCAGAAGGTAATCTGACTTTGGATAACGAACAAAAGCTTGAGCCAGCCCGGTTAACGAGGGGTTAGGCGCATAGATACCCCTATCGATAATGATATCTTCGGGATATTTATCACGAATAGATCGTAAGACCATAGCCGGAAAGAAGATGGGAGCACTCGTCGCCGCATTTAACACGGCCCACAAATAATAATGCCGCGCTTCTTCACTGTAGCTCTTAAAGCCGGGGCGCTCTCTCTTTTAGGGAATAAGCGGTAACAACTGTCGGTAGTAATAATTGAGCGAACAAAATGGAGCCAAGGTGACGTTTTAATATTTGTTCTTTTCTGCGGTTTGAATATTCGGGCCCCAAAAAACCTCCCAAGCTAATGATTTTGTGAGAGAGAGGATTGCGAAATATAGCCCTCGCTTGTCTATCGTAATTTTTTAGCACTTCGGCTGCGGTAAATCGAGGGTTACCGTTGGCATCTGGCGTTAATAATTGAGCCGCAATCAGACAACCCGTCGAGGTACACGTCACAAAATCAAATAATTTCGAGATGGGTTTGCCGGTAACCTTCTCTAAATATTGCAATACGTGAGCCGTAAGAATGCCCCGAATTCCGCCGCCATTGAGCGAGAGAATCCGAATAATTTTGACACCTTTGGGGATAGGACGATGGGCCACGTGAACGTCATCACTTAATGGCAAATGACTATCTTGCGACACGGTAGGTTGATATAAACGGTAATTACTGTAAATAAATACAAAGACAAGCAAAACGATAAAAATTATCCAAAGGGATATTTTTGTCCTTCCTAACATTTTTCGGTCTTCCTTATCCTTATCCTTATTCTTATTCTTATTCTTAGTCTTAGAAAAGACGATCCTCACATTTCTTTGCTAACAAACTCCATTAATTGAAGTGCTAAAGTCTTTTTTGTCGTCATCGGCAATTTTTTGGTTTTACCTGAGCGCGTCATAAGGGTGACTGCATTTTCATCGCTGCAAAGCGCCGACGCCTCATTGACCACAATCACATTCATGTTCTTTTTCTGCAATTTTAATTTCGCATTGTCAAGGGGATTATCGGTTTCTAATGCAAATCCTACCACGAAAGGTTTATTCGGTAATCTCCCTATTTCTGAAATGATATCAGGATTTCGCACTAAATTAAGCGCCCAATTCGCATCGGATTTTTTAAATTTTTGAGGAGAGAAATTTTTTGGACGATAATCGCTCACCGCCGCAGCACCAATAAACACATCGCATTCTACCGCATGTTTTATAACGGTTTCAAACATCTGGGTAGCGGTAGTAACATCAATTCGATTGATTTTTTGAGACACTTTCAAAGGAGTCGGGCCACTCACTAAAGTGACATTAGCGCCCATGGCTAACGCAGCTTCCGCCAAAGCGAACCCCATTTTCCCCGAACTGCCATTGGTTAAATAGCGCACAGGATCGATGGCTTCTTGCGTTGGTCCTGCGGTTATTAACACCTGTTTCCCCGATAACACCTTTTCCACGCTATGAATTGCCAATTGATTAATTAATTCCTCGGGCTCCAGCAATCGACCTGGTCCATAATCACCGCACGCTTGCTCCCCCGTTGCAGGCCCAAAAAGGTGAATTCCATAATCGCGTAAGCGATCCACATTTGTTTGGGTAATTTTATTGCGCCACATTTGTTGGTTCATCGACGGTGCTACGGCGATCGGTGCTTGCGTGGCTAAGCAAATGGTTGTGAGCAAATCATCCGCCCGCCCATGAGCCAGCCGCGCAATGAAGTCAGCGCTCGCTGGGGCGATCAACACGAAATCAGCCCACCGCGCTAAATCAATATGCTCCATTCCCATCGAGCTGTCCGACGAAAATAAATCCACTGCAACTGGATGTCCGGATACAGCTTGAAAAGTTAGGGGCGTGATAAATGCCTGCGCCGCTGACGTCATCACCACCCGAACTAAAGCGCCTTTTTCTCGCAAACGTCGCACTAACTCTACGCTTTTATAAGCGGCAATAGCGCCGGTAACGCCGATTAGTAATTTTTGATTAGAAAACATATCAAAAAAGAATACCTTTTTAAGAATCTACTTAACGACTCATTGAACACACGTGCGCCTCTTCCTTTTCATCTTCATCTTCATCTTCATCTTCAAAAGGCACTCCGGCCTGAAATAAAGAAGGCTTTTTCGTAGGCAAAGCGAGACGCTCTAAAAGATGGATAGCTTCTGGCATTGGGTTGCCTTTACTCAAAACTGAAAAAATAGCGCAGTCCACACCCGCCACCTGACCCCGTGCCCCCAGCTTTTGAAAGGCTAAACCCAATTCTTTATAAGAGTCTTCAAAAAAAGCAATGAAATCTGGACGCACTGATAATTTTTTTTCTCTAAGTTTTTCTTCGATAAAATCAATTTTGGCTCCCTTTGAAATTATTTCTCCTCCATCGTTATTTGTATGCCTCTTCCAATAACTTGTAAAAATAACATTCTCTTTTTCGATTTCTATACCTTCTTCTCGCAATTTATTTAAAACGGAAAAAGTCGAAAACTCATTTCCTCGCTGCCATTTTCCAGGAGTGGAAGGCTCAGTCCGAGCAGTAATAATGAAAAATTCCGTCTGCGGATAACGCCGCTTTAAGCCTTTCAATTTATTTATAACGTTAGTAAATAAAATCGTTTCTCCCTTATTATATGTTGCCAATCGATCCAACAATGTATCATCAATATCAACAAAAACAGCCACTCGTTTATTTTCTTCCGAGCCAATAAAACCCTCTGTTCTCCAGCGATCCTGTGTTTGTGAAAAAGCATAAAGCCCGAGATCAGCCTCCTTGTAACAAGGCGCCAGTTCCCAGCCGAACACCTCTTGAAGTTTTTCACGAAAACCATCATTACTAGATAAAGCAATAATTTGATCATAACAGTCGTTAGAAGGTTTATTCCATCCAACTTTAATTTTGTTATTATCTATTTTATAGGTAATAAATCTATCAACCCCTGTAAAATCTAAAGCCCACTCTAAACCTTCCCAAGTTAAAACATTTAGTTCTTCTTCTCTTCGGAGATAAAAATAGTTGTATTTTTCTTCCACCATCAACAACACTTCAATCTTCCCTTTTATTTTTTGCAGCTGTGTATGCAGAGAGTCATTAATAGCTAAAACTAATTCTCTATTGTCGTGAACTTGAATTCTGAGAAGATCATTTAAATCAACCATTATTAAATACTGTTTCTCTGATCCCAGATCTGGTCTGCTCATAATCTCTCACTCTACCTTTCTGCTCGGCGGCGTTCGTGTTCTTTTAATAATTTTTTACGTAAACGAATAGCCGCTGGGGTGATTTCGACTAGCTCGTCATCAGCAATAAATTGCAAGGCTTGTTCTAAGCTGAATTTAATCGGTGGCGTTAAAATAATATTCTCATCACTACCAGCGGCGCGAATGTTGGTAAGCTGTTTTTCACGGCAGACGTTAACGACTAAATCATTATCCCGGGAATGTTGACCGACAATCATGCCTTCGTAAACCGCCTGTTGGGGACCAATAAATAAATTACCCCGCGATTGTAAATTCCATAGCGCGTAAGCAGTTGCCACACCCTGACTATTCGATATTAGCACGCCACGGTGACGAGTTTGTAAAGACTCCTCAATTAACGGCGCATAATGATCAAATACGTGATACATCACGCCAGACCCAGACGTCAGCGTCAAAAAGTGAGAATGAAAACCAATCAATCCGCGCGTGGGAATGAGATAATCCAATCGCACTCGCCCTTTTCCGCCAGGCATCATATTTTTTAAATCGCCTTTGCGCTTTGCTAAATTTTGGATAATATCGCCTTGATGTTCTTCATCAATATCCAACACTAAGTTTTCAAACGGTTCGCATTCAATGTCATCGACCATTTTCTTAATAACTTCGGGACGCGATACCGAAAATTCATAGCCTTCGCGACGCATATTTTCAATTAATATTGATAAATGAAGTTCACCTCGACCTGACACAATAAATTTATCAGCATCAGCCCCGGCGGCAACGCGTAACGCGACATTTGCAATTAATTCTTTTTCTAGTCGCTCTTTAATTTGTCGGCTCGTGAGAAATTTACCTTCGCGCCCTGCAAAGGGCGAATTATTCACTTGGAAAGTCATGCTAACAGTCGGTTCATCCACCGTTAGCGGCGGGAGTGCTTCTACCTGCTGTGGATCGCAGAGGGTATCCGAAATTCGAAGATTTTCGATGCCCGTCACTGCGACGATATCACCCGCTTCTGCTGTTTCGATGTCAACTCGCTGCAACCCTAAAAATCCCAACAATTGTAATACACGCCCCGAACGCCTTTTCCCTTCGCGGTCAATAATAATAACAGGCGTATTCCGTCGAATCGTGCCACGCTGAATACGCCCGATTCCAATAGCCCCCACATAACTCGAATAATCCAGCGACGAGATTTGCATTTGAAAAGGGCCGTTTAAATCGACCTGAGGCGGGACCACTTTGGAGACAATAGTCTCAAACAACGGGGTCATATCCGTCGATGGATGAGAGAGATCCAACGTCGCATACCCCTTCAAGGCAGACGCATAAACAACAGGAAAATCCAACTGGGCATCGGTGGCATCTAGACTGACAAATAAATCAAACACCTGTTCCACTACCCAGTCGGGACGCGCGCCCGGACGGTCAATTTTATTCACCACTACAATCGGCTTCAAACCCCACGAAAATGCCTTACGCGTTACAAACCGTGTTTGCGGCATAGGGCCTTCTACCGCATCCACCAATAACAAAACCGAATCGACCATCGATAAAATACGCTCAACCTCACCCCCAAAATCCGCGTGGCCCGGCGTATCCACTATGTTGATCCGATAATTCCGCCACCGGATCGCCGTATTCTTCGCTAAAATGGTAATCCCCCGCTCCCGTTCTAATATATTAGAATCCATCATCCGCTCCACCGGCGCGGCCCGCTCATTCAACGTCCCTGACTGCTGAAGCAACTGGTCAACGAGCGTCGTTTTCCCATGGTCCACGTGGGCAATAATGGCAATATTACGGATATTTTCGATCATGCTTTACCTCTTCCTTCCTCTTCATAGAAAGGAGGAGTCTTTTTAGCATAAAGTGGGGTTTACTGCTACAAGAAAGCGTATCTCAACCTGAGCTGGAATGCAGTATACCTCCTACTATTTTAGACGGTAATAAGGGGTAAAAAAGAGGGTATTTGGAGAACGATAGCACCTTAAGTACCGGTGTGTCCAAAAATAGCTGCAGCAAAAGCTTTAAATTGCATTGCAGCAGAGTTAAAATCTAATTTTATACAAAATTAGGGTAAGTTCTATGTTATTTGATAAAACGTTTAACACTGAAATAGCGGTGTTTATTGGCGATATAGAAATGCCGATAGACCCCAAAAAAGGGCTTTGTGGGAAAATAACTCCATGCACTTACGAGTTGACAGGTTGCATACGATAAAAATAAAAAAGCCCGTAGGTTGGGCTGAGCTTGTGTATAGGGACATGACATAGGTAACACACTAAACTGACATTTCTGTGGATAAGTTAAGGAACAGAGATGCCCTGGAAAGAGAATAGTGTGATGTCAACTAAACAGGAATTTATTGAAAAAGCCATACAAGGCGATACAAATTTTAAAAATTTGTGTAAAACATTTGGTATATCACGTAAGACCGGTTATAAAATTCTCAATTGCTATCAGGAATATGGTAAAGAAAGGGTACATCATGCCATGTATAAAAACGGTCAATAGGATACTTAAACGTTATGGCCGTATTACGATTGAAGAAAGTCTAAAGCGAAAAAAATTTATCCGTTTTGAACATGAGCACCCGAATGATTTATGGCAAATGGATTTTAAAGGACATTTCCGATTAACTAACAAAATACGCTGTCATCCGCTTACTTTATTGGACGATTGTACGCGTTATTCATTAGGGATTATTGCTTGCGGTGATGAACGATTGGAAACCGTAAAACAAGCGTTAATAGACATTTTTAGGAAATGGGGATTACCCAAAAGGATGACCATGGATAATGGAGCGCCTTGGGGCTATAGTGGTTCACAAAATTATACACAACTAACGGTTTGGTTAATTCAACAAACGATTTATGTTTCTCATTCGCGACCGTATCATCCTCAAACACAGGGGAAATTAGAAAGATTTCACCGTACGTTCAAACAGGAATTTTTAAATCGATATTATTTTGATACGCTGGCACAGGCGCAAAAGGGATTTGATTGGTGGCGAGACTTTTACAATGATGAGCGGCCCCATTCGGCTATTGAAGCCTATTCACCCAGTGAGATATATCATCGAAGTGAAAGGTCCTATTGTGAAAAAATTCAACCTTATGAATATGCTACAGAAATGGATGTTAGAAAAGTGAATCAAAAAGGTATTATGAGTTATAAAGGCCGAAGATATTTTGTAGGGGAAGCGTTTGGTGGGCAGGCAATGGGGTTAATGCCAAGCAATGAAAATGACATCGTGAATGTTTATTTTTGTCATCAGAAGGTATTCAAATTAGATTTGAACCAACCGCTTAATTATTAAACAATGTGTTACCTATGTCATGTCCCTATACACTTGCGAAGCCCAACAAAAAGTAAGAAAACAATGCGAATCCCAGAGTCCTACTCAAGTGTTCATTGTTAGGTTGCTAAAGGTATTTTTCCTACCAACTGGGCTGTTGAACTTGATAAGGATGATGATTGTTTGGAAGAATGAAATTTGTTGGGCTTCGCAAGCTCCCACAGTCTATAGTTAAATTTTTTCCGATTTTTAATATTTTTTTAATATTTAGCTTCTAAACTCCCCCTCCGTATACCATAAACATTACATTACATTACGGAGAAATCTTATGCCAATAATGAGCCCCACCTTTTTTTCAACGAAAGAGCAACTACAAGAAAAACTTATCCAAAAAAGCTTAAATAAATACAAAAATGCTTTTTGCCTTTTAAAAAGCAAAAACGCGCCTCTAAGGACAGGAATTAACTTACACCCAAACAGTTTTATTTCTTTAAAGGAACTTCTTTTTGATGCCCAATCTATTTTAGAAGCTTACCAAGAATTAAGACGTGACAACAAAATCGCGGAGCGTTTCCGCTATCTGTATGAACAAATTTCTTTTCCATTAATCAACACTGAAGCTATCATTGCGCGATCCCTCTGGGAATTAGAAGATTTTGTTTTCGCCCATGAAACTAATGAGGTTTCCGTGGAAATTATTAAGCGAGCATTGGTAGCTTTGTTTATATTAACTCATTTAGAAACCCCACCCTACTTGGAACAGATTCATCTAATTTTTCAGTATAAAAATTTTCTACCAACGGATGTAATGGAATTAATTGAGCGAATAGGTCAAGACAAAATAGAATATGTTGATCTTAAAGATCAGGATTTTCGTAATCACGAAAATGAGTATAATTATGTTTTCCAAATTAAAAATGATGGGCTTGACTATCTTCTTGATCAGCTGATTAAGCAAGCTCACCATGCTGACAGGTATAAGTCCCTCAGGTAGGTTATGAGGTTCACAACTGGTAAAAATGCTTGTTAATGAGTAATTCAGCCCGTAGGTTGGGCTGAGCTTTGCGAAGCCCAACAAAGTAAGAAAACAATGCAATGTTCTAGAGTCCTACCAAGTGTTCATTGTTAAGCGAAAAAGGTATTTTTCCTGCCAACTGGACGACTTAAGGATGATGATTGTTTGGGAGAATAAAATTTTATACTGTTGGGCTTCGCAAGCTCAGCCCAACCTACGGGTTATCCGGATACACTGTAATTTACCGTGCAATCAGAAATTCGACAGGAGGATTTACTTAATTCAGAATAGTAAAGCTTAAATAACTTTCCCAGTCGGCCATTGTTTAAAGCAGGCACTTCTTTAATAGCTTTTAAATCTGTTAATCCAGAAGACAATGCCTCTTTCAGTTTTTTGACGGCAACAAGCTTCTCTTGAGTTGAAAATCCTTTGAAAAATAAGAACTGACGCAAATAATTTTCTCCATTCTCTTTTCTTTCGTATAAATGATTTTCATACGCTCTCAAGAGAATATTTAATTTTTCTTCAACCGTGGAAGCGTCTTCCCAAGTTAGCCATTTCTCTGGAAATTTTAAAATTAAACTTAAATAATTTTTAATAATTATTCCTTTCTCTTCTAAAGACAGTATTTGAGAATTAAGCAACACAAATATTCTATCAAGCAGTAGCTTTTGTAATTTTTCATTTACGCTGTAATCGGAAAAAGGAATATTCTTTACAAAAAATTCAAATGTCTCTTCAAATTCTGTTTTTTTACCTGCCCAGTGAATCAACTCTGACAAGAAAGTAGGTTTCACCAACTTTCCCCACCGTATTTTACTTTTCTTCCGATAAGCTATATATAGTTCTAAGAGGCTTTTAATTAGCGAACTAGGGTTTTTGTACTCATATGAAAAAGCGGCTTCTAATGCGTTTCCAATGTGGGTGGAGAAGCAGAGAATCTTTTGCAAAAGCTTACCATCCAGGGTATTCCACAATCTGTTTATAAAATCAATTAGATGTTGTGCAGATTTGCCATTATATTTTATGGCCAAAGTCAATAAGTTTTCACCCTGAGAGCTAACTGGAGAAAAAAAGATCTCAGCTAAATTAATCGGATTTTTTAGGCGCTTATGTTTTTCTATGAACTGCAAAATTGCTCCGGTAGTTTCTGGGTTACGAAGAACGTCAGCCCATAAATCAGGGTTTTTCAACATTTCCAATACAGGTCCACTAGCTAAGCGCCACAACTTTTCCAGCATAGCGAAATCTTGGTTAGTGCAAATTTCAAGAAGTAGCTGATAATCTCCCGAAATAAGCAACCTTTGCCGAATTTCACTATCAGCAACGTTAAAAAGGTATTCAACGGCTTCTAAATTACCAGACCGACAGAATCGAAATAAAATGAGAGAAAAGAATTCAACCACATATTTCTCAGCATAATCCGTTAATTCTTCACCCGAATTTCTAACGGCTTCTTTTAGCCGTAAAGGTAAATTAAGTTCATTTAATAATTCTTCAAGTTTTCCTTCACTTAATTTCCCACAGTTTTTACTAAAAATATTTAAAAGTAGTAGAACACTCATATGATAAAGAGCGGATTCGTAAAGTGTTTTTACTTTTCTCATATTCTTTACCGTTTTCGTTTAGGTTAATTACACAAAACCGATGACCATTCATCGTATTGAAGTAATCCATCGATGATTTCATACCAAATAGAATTTACGGTTGATTATTTTGACTTCGCTGGTTTTCATTTTCTTTATTTTCTTTATTTTCTTTATTTTCTTCATTTTCTACCGAATTTTTTAGCTTTCTTTCCAACTGGATTGCAAGGTTTTGCAGGTTTGATTCTAATTTTGAGAAGGTGGACGGATTCTCCAACTGATTGAGAAGAGGTTGTATCTTCTGGAATTGTTGGGGATATTCTCGTTCTAGCAAAACTAACGACAAATCATTCACCACCTGCTGCTGGGTGACAGAAACGGAGGAAGCCGATGTTGTGTAGAAATTGCGTAAAAGTAGAGCTCCACCAACACACAACATAACGCCAACTGCAATAGACATGCCTCCAAAGAATATTTCGCCACCCAATTTTTCATTCGCCTCTACGCAAAGAGAAACACAATGCGGATTCAGGGGAGGAGTTTGATCGCAATCTATTCCTTTATCGCTACCACATTGTTCTCTAAAATTGTTCACCGCCTCGGAATATGCAAGGGCGTCCGCAGCCACGCCCCAGCCTCCTAGAGCGAAGCAGCGCACCAATCAGGAGCAATAGCCTATATGCCCGAACTGTCAAACGGTTCTGCCGGCGTATTTCTTTTGCTGCAATTTCAGATAATGCTTGCTGGGCTACTTTTACATCATGTAGATTAATTTGGACGTTAAAAAATGCAGGAGAGAAAGTAGGCTTAACTAAATCCCTCACACTTCTGCTTGCGACAAGTAGCCTTGTTTTTGTTTGAACATCAATAAAAGGAATGAGATGTTTAAACATATCCAATGGTAACGCTAATAATCTATCAGGCGCTGCGACCTGCTCGCTTTCTAAAAGCTCTACCTCTTCGGATAATAGGTGAATAGAAACGAAATCATCGCTGCTGAATGTTTTATAATTTTCTTTTTTCTCTTCAGCTAATAACGGACTGGTTGTTGAATTGCGACTCATAGAAAATTTCCACAAATTACTTAGACTTTTACGATAGGTTAGCAGTCTGGAGCTGGGAAATCTAGTAAGACTCTTTAATCTTTAATATAGAGCGGCGACTAATTTTTTTTCGCGGACGATTTTTAACATTATTTTAAGCTTATTTTATTCCATTTGTTTTTTTTAACTATGTTTAAGACTTTGTCAAAAAAATAAGCCCGTAGGGTGGGCTGAGCTTTGCGAAGCCCAACAAAGTAAGAAAACAATGCAGTATCCCAGGGCCCTACTCAAGAATTCATTGTTCAGCCAAAAAAGGTATTTTTCCTACCAACTGGGCTGCTGAACTTGATAAGGATGATGATTGTTTGGGAGAATAAAATTTTATACCGTTGGGCTTCGCAAGCTCAGCCCAACCTACGGGCTGGCTTCCTTGGCCGGAGGCTAAATACGCATGACATTAACCTCTAACGATATTCAGCGCTATGCACGCCATTTACCGTTAATTGGTCGCGAAGGACAAGCACATTTATTCGCTGCCAGAATACTTTGTGTGGGTGCGGGTGGTTTGGGAGCATCAGTGCTGCAATATTTAGCGGCAGCGGGGATCGGTACCATAGGTATTGTCGACGGGGATCAAGTAGAGCTATCTAATCTTCAGCGGCAAGTAATTTTTTCGCCTGAGGATATCGGAAAAAATAAAGCGCTTGTGGCTAGTCGCTATCTTAGCCGATTTAATCCATCATTAAAGACTATTGTTCGCGAAGAATTCTTAAATGAAGATAATGCCACAAAAATCTTAAAAGATTTTGAACTTGTTATCGATTGCAGCGATAATTACCGTACGCGTTATTTACTGAATGATATCTGCATTCAACTCAAAAAACCCTTGATTTCCGCTAGTATTTATCAATTTCAAGGTCAGTGCAGTGTTTTCAATTATAAAGAGGGGCCTTGTTACCGTTGTTTATATGAGGAGCCTCCGCCTGAGGAGCTCATCCCTAACTGTGCATTGGGTGGCGTTTTAGGCGTATTGCCCGGTATTTTAGGCTGCATTCAAGCCACAGAAGCGCTCAAGATTATATTGGATAAAGGAGAGGTATTATCAGGACGATTATTAACAATCGATGCCTTGTCTATGAGAACACGCGAATTTAGGGTTCCCAAGAATCCCCAGTGCCCCTGCTGCTACGAAGGTAAATCAGCTCTCGATTTGTTTTTAAACACCGATAATTCAAAAAAAATTCGTGAAATAGAGGCCCAAAAATTGGCGCAATGGTTGGAAAATCAAAATGATAATCTTTTATTGATAGATGTGCGGGAACCCTATGAACGAGAGATTTGCCACATCGGTGGACAACATATTCCATTACGTGAACTCGATGCCCGTCAAGCGAATCTTCCCAGAAATAAATTCATCATTTGTTATTGTAAATCAGGACAACGTAGCCGTCGCGCTGTTCAACTGCTCATGGATAACGGCTTTACCAATGTCAGCAGCTTGCAAGGAGGCATTATGGCATGGATAAGTTCCATCGATCATTCACTGACGAAATATTGATAGGAAGTTGGATGGATCTCGGGATAACCCGACGTAGGAGACAAATAACATACTATCAATCCAGTTAGCCCGTAGGTTGGGCTGAGCTTTGCGAAGCCCAACAAAGTAAGAAAACAATGCAATATCCTAGAGTCCTACTCAAGTGTTCATTGTTAAACGAAAAAGGTATTTTTCCTGCCAACTGGACGGCTTAAGGATGATGATTGTTTGGGAGAATAAAATTTTATACTGTTGGGCTTCGCAAGCTCAGCCCAACCTACGGGCTTAGGAATAAAAATCCTCATTAATCAGCACTTCAGCAATTTGCACCGCATTAAGCGCAGCGCCTTTTCGGATATTGTCGGCGACGATCCATAAATCGAGACCGTTAGGATGGGAAATATCACGACGGATACGACCCACAAATACAGCGTCAGCATTGACGGCGTGGCTGATCGCAGTGGGATAAGTATTTTCTTTGTCGATCACAATAATGCCTGGTGCTTGTGAAAGTCGTTCTTTAACTTCCTCCGGCGAGATAGGATCACGCGTTTCAATATGCACCGCTTCCGAATGGGCAAAAAAAACAGGTACTCGCACGGCTGTAGGATTTACTAATAAATTAGGATCACCCATAATTTTTTGTGTTTCCCAGACCATTTTCATTTCTTCCTTCGTATAGCCATTTTCTTGAAACACATCGATATGAGGAATAGCATTAAATGCTATTTGCAAGGGAAAAACAGAAGAAGTAATGGGTTGGCCATTGAGTAAATGCGCGGTCTGTTCCGCTAACTCTCCAATAGCACGACGCCCTGCACCAGAGACTGATTGATAAGTAGCAACATTCACACGCACAATGCCAACAGCATCGTAAATGGGCTTTAGTGCGACGACGAGCTGGATGGTCGAGCAATTGGGGTTAGCAATAATATTGCGATAACGATAGTTTTCAAGCGCCTGGGCGTTGACTTCAGGCACGACTAATGGAATATCGGTTTCATAACGGAAGTGGGAAGTATTATCAATAACGATGCAACCGGCCTCGGCCGCGCGCGGCGCATATTCAGCCGAGCGCTCAGCGCCCGCTGAAAAAAAAGCGAACTGAACTTTGGAAAAATCGAAAGTGGCTAAATTACCGACTTTTTTTTGTTTTCCACCAAATGAAATTCTTTTACCTTCGGAGCGTTCGCTAGCTAAAGGATAAATTTTCCCAACGGGAAATTGGCGCTCATCCAAAAGCTGAAGAATCATTTCTCCTACTACGCCTGTCGCTCCAACGACGGCTACGTCATAAACCGCTGCCATTTTCTTAAACCCCTATCCCCGTTGTGCCTTGTACCGCAAATAATGATCCATTAAAACTAATGCCAACATCGCCTCAGCAATAGGAACTGCGCGCAATCCCACGCAAGGATCGTGACGTCCGGTAGTGACGACTTCAACTGCTTTGCCATTAATATCCAAAGTTTTTCCCGGAATACGGATACTCGATGCCGGTTTAAAAGCAAGACTCACTAAGATATCTTGGCCCGATGAAATACCTGCTAAGGTACCCCCTGCGTGATTGGAAAGAAATCCTTTCTTACTCAGTTCATCTCGATGAAACGAGCCTTTTTGCTCGACAACGGCAAAACCATCGCCAATTTCAACACCTTTAACGGCGTTGATGCCCATCATGGCAGAAGCAATATCCGCGTCCAATTTATCAAAAACAGGCTCACCCAAACCACAAGGAACGCCTTTAGCAATCACATTAAGACGAGCGCCAATCGAATCCCCATCACGACGCAATTTCATGATTAATTGTTCCAAATGAGGGATTTGGACTTCGTCGGGAAAGAAAAAGGGATTTTTTTCTACAGCGGATAAATCGATACGTTCCGCGCGAATAGCACCTACCGCTGCGGTGTAGCCTTGAATGGTTAAATTGACCTTTTCTCGCAAATACTTTTTGGCAATCGCTCCAGCTGCTACACGCATTACCGTTTCGCGCGCGGATGCCCGCCCTCCCCCGCGGTAGTCCCGAAAACCGTATTTTTTAAAGTAAGTATAATCTCCGTGCCCTGGGCGAAATAGGTCTTTTATCTGGGAATAATCACGGGGCCGTTGGTCGGCGTTCTCGATCAGTAATGCGATGGGTGTACCCGTTGTAACGCCCTCAAAAACGCCGGATAGGATTTTTACTTGATCGGATTCGCGTCGTTGAGAAGTGAAGCGCGATTTCCCTGTTTTTCGCCGATCAATATCAGGCTGTATATCTGCCTCTGTTAAAGACAATCCCGCTGGACACCCGTCCACAATAGCAACAAGCGCAGGGCCGTGGCTTTCTCCGGCAGTTGTAACCGTAAATAATTTTCCAAAGCTATTTCCAGACATGATTTATAGTATTTCAGAAAATAATTTAATTTGCACTAAGAAGAAAGGATATGAATTCTCAGTGCCCCCTTTTCACACCAGCTCTTCGTCTCTCCCAGAAGGGGAAATTTAATAACATTTAAATGGCCGTATATAGGCATATTGCACCTAGCGGAAGGCTATGGTATCTAATTGAAACCATGACCAAAAAATCAATTGATCCTGAAGAGGCTCAGCTCTTTCGTGATAGTGTTGGAAAAGTGAAGCCTCTTAATCACGATAAGCACTCGATGGAACCCAAGAAAAAAACCATTGCCCCCAAAGCTCCCCAAAAAGAACCCCCGCCCTTTCATTGGAACCCCACTTCAGACGATTGGCTAAACGCCGAAGATTCGGTACACTTTGCCAAACCAGGCCTTCAGCATAAAGTGATCCAACGTTTAAAACAAGGGCGGATCCTTCCTGAGGCTACGATCGACTTACACCAACAAACTATTGATGAAGCTGTGAAAACCATTTCCTTTCTTATTGCTGACGGTGTGACACAAGGCAGGCGCTGTATTTTAATTATTCACGGCAAGGGACATTTTTCAGCGCAAGGCAAACCCGTTTTAAAAAATTTTCTTAATCAATGGCTGCGAGGTCATCCTGATGTTCTTGCCTTTCACTCGACATCACCAAAGCAGGGTGGAACAGGTGCCCTAATCGTGCTTTTAAAAAAACGGGGACTGCATGAAAAATAATGTCATTATTATTGGTATCTCTGGACCTTCTGCTTCGGGGAAAAGCTTGTTAGCGAATACCATCGTTAATGAACTCGGCTCTGATCAAGTCGTCGTTATTTCAGAAGATTCTTATTATAAAGATTTAGGAGATATGCCTTTTGAAGAGCGAGCAAAAATCAATTACGACCACCCCGACTCTCTTGACCATGAACTATTGTATCAACATTTATTACAACTGCAGCAAGGCAATGCCATCGCGGTGCCTTGTTACGATCACAGCCGGCACAGGCGATTGGAAAAAACAAAAACCGTAGGTCGGCATCGCATTATTGTTTTGGAAGGTATTTTATTATTCGTAGAGGCTCAATTGCGTGAAATTATGGATATTCGAATATTCATGGACACTCCATTAGATATTTGTCTATTGCGGCGATTGCAAAGGGATATCGTCGAGCGAGAACGCTCGTTGGAAGGCGTGCTCACCCAATACCAAGAAACGGTTCGACCCATGTATTTGCAATTTACGGAACCTTCCAAACGCTACGCCGATATTATCGTGCCGCGGGGCGGCGAGAACCGAATTGCTATCGAAATGATTCAAGCCAAAATGCGGGAGCTGTTAGGCGTCAATGGGGCCTTGAAAAGGCACGCCTGATGGGCTTTTCAAGGTTATTGCTATTTTCCTAATGAGCTATAATTCTCTATATAGAGACGGGATAAGTCGGGAGGTTTCGTATGCCGCTTGAAAAATTGAAAGAATTTCTCGATAAAAACAAAGTGAAATATGTCACTATTAATCATTCTCCAGCTTATACTGCCCAAGAAATTGCGGAAATTTCACACGTATCTGCTAAAAAGCTAGCGAAATTTGTTATTGCTAAAATCGATGATAAGCTCGCAATGGTGGTGCTACCGGGCGATGATAAAGTCGACTTTGATAAATTAAAAAAAAACTGGAGCCCATAAAGCGGAATTAGCCAGCGAATACGAATTTCAAGAACGATTTCCCGGCTGTGAATTAGGGGCAATGCCACCTTTTGGCAATTTATTCGATATGAAAGTTTACCTTTCCAAAGAGTTGAGCGAAGAAAAAGAAATTGTTTTTAATGCCGGCACTCACTCACAATTACTTAAATTATCGTACGAAGATTATGAAAAATTAGTAAAACCCACTATTCTCTCAACTTGAGAGCTGCTGTATTTTTCGAATAATTTTTTTGAATTCTGAGCTCTCGGGCGTTACGTGACCAAGCAGCCAGTCGTAAAGCAATGGATCAGGTTGATCCAACAATTGGTTAAAAATTTCTTTTTCATTTTTTGTTAAAGAACGAAATTTTTCTTCATAAAAACGTTCTAAAAGAATATCTAACTCCAACATTCCACGACGGCATTTCCAACGGATTTTTTTCGAAGCAAGAGGTTCATTCATTTTTCTATCTCAATAAATTGAACGCGTTGCGTAATTTTACACAATAATTCGTAAGCGATGGTACCCGCTTTTTCTGCGATAATTTCTACTGGCAACCCTTCTCCCCATAAAATAACGTCATCGCCAACCTGTGCATTTGGCTGAGAGCGTAAGTCAATAGCAATCATGTCCATAGATACTCGCCCGATTAAAGGACATATTTTCCCGTTCAACAACACGGGCGTTCCACTCGGTGCGTGGCGGGGGTAACCATCGCCATAACCAATGCTAACAATGGCTATCGGCATATCTTCAGGACATGACCAAGTACAACCGTACCCAACGCTATCGTTTTGTCGACGATTTTTAATCGCTATTATTTTTGCAGATAAAGTCATTACCGGTCTGAATTTCTTTTCGATTTTTTCTTTAAAGGAATTATAATTAATTCCAAAGGGTGAAATTCCATATAATATGATGCCAGGACGAATCCAATCGACCAAGGCGTTCGGATAAGCAAAAAACCCTGCTGAATTCACAATACTTTTGGGACCAATCATCTTTTCAGTAACTGAGAAAAAGCGTTTAATTTGTAATTCGGTAAACGTTTTATTCTCGTTGTCTGCATCCGCTAAATGCGTCATTAGTCCAATCGGTTTTTGGATGGAAGAAGAAGTTTTTAATTGATTATAAACCGCGGGCGATTGTTCCACAGAAAATCCAAGGCGATTCATTCCCGTATCGATTTTTAACCATACGGATAAAGAAGAGGTTAAATTAGTCTTTTCTAAAAGGCTAACTTGATCCGAGCAGTGAATAACGGCGCCTAATCGATGTCGGGCAAATTGGGACAACTCGGCTTCATTATAAAATCCTTTCATTACAATGATAGGCGATTTGATGCCTACTTCTCTTAAAGTTAACGCTTCATCAATACACGCCACACCAAATGCATTTGCGTCCGATAACGCTTTGGCCACTCTCACCAATCCGTGCCCATACCCATTGCTTTTAATCATCGCCCAGGCAAGAGACTTCGGCGCCAATGCTTTTATTTGAGATAAATTATGCTTTAACGCCGTTACGTTAATAGTCGCGGTTGCACGATTCACACCGGCACTCCGCCAAATGGCATTCGTTGCGGAACACTTTCGTGAGAAAAATTATCAAATCGCGTATATTGCCCGCGAAAAGTCAATATCACTTTCCCAATCGGCCCATTTCGGTGTTTAGCAATAATAATTTCAGCCTTTCCTTTATCCGGCGAATCTTCGTGATACACTTCATCTCGATAAATAAAAGCAATCAAATCCGCATCTTGCTCAATGGCACCCGAATTGTGAGACACAACGCCATCAGCAAGCCACGAAGCGTATTTTGGCACTGTTAAATCATAAACTTCTTCGGAACCTTTTTCTTCAATAGACACAATCCGATCCCAAAATAAATCACTTTGACAATGTTGCAATAATCGGTCTGGCTCGGGAACCTGATGAGCAATCGCAAGACGATCACCCACTTTAAAATCTTTAACGTGCCTCCATCCTTTAAAAGCTAGCAGACGATGTTCAGCCGTTGCTTTGATACTTCGACCACTTGCTAATTTAATTTCAAAAACAGAACGTTCCCCCACCTTCCATATAACTTCGCTCTTGGCGCAAACCAACCTACCTTTGTCATCTACGGCAATAACTTCCGGAGAATGCCCTACCAAATCCTGGATTGGCACCCGCCGGCCGTCGGCCAAACAAATTAAAGTGTCTCCCGTTACGCACTCACGTAAATCCGACATCACCGGACGTTTGTCGACTCGGGCTTCGAGACTGCGGTTGAGTTGGGATAAGGCGACGACAGGAACGTTTAATTCTTTTGCTAATGCTTTTAAGGAACGGGAAATTTCTGATATTTCTGTGCTGCGGTTTTCTTTGGTGCCTGGAACGTGCATGAGTTGCAAATAATCGATGACAATTAATCCTAAGCCGCCGTGTTCGCGAGCTAAGCGTCTTGCGCGCGAGCGAATTTCGCTGGGGGTTAAAGCGGGCGTGTCATCGATAAAAAGTTTTGTTTCGGAGAGCATTTCAATCGCATGAGTGATTCGCGGCCAATCGTCGTCCTTTAATTGCCCCGTGCGAACTTTGTGCTGGTCGATGCTACCTAAGGAAGATAACATCCGCATCACAAGCGATTCAGCCGGCATCTCCATACTAAAAACGAGCACGGGAATATTGCCTTTGATGGCGGCGACTTCGGCTATATTTATAGCGAAAACAGTTTTACCCATTGAGGGGCGACCGGCAACCACGATTAAATCACCGTCCTGCAACCCAGAAGTTAATTTATCCAAATCGGTAAAGCCTGAAGAAAGCCCCGTAATAGCCTGTTTGGAATGAAAAAGTTTATCAATTCGATCCGTGGCTTTAGTAAGCAATGGACCGATGGCTATCGGCCCAGAGCCGCGAACACGACTTTCGGCGATGTGAAAAACGCGCTGCTCGGCTGTATCTAGCAACTCTTTAATATCCCGGCCGTCGGGATTAAACCCATCGTGGGTAATATCTGTCCCCGCTTCAATTAGTTGTCGCAAGATAGCACGCTCGCGAACAATATCAGCGTAGGCAACGATATTGGCAGCACTCGGCGTATTTTTAGCTAATTCGTAAAGGTAGGGCTCACCGCCGGCAGCGCTTAATTGCTCACGGGCTTTTAACGCCTCTGCTATTGTTAAGACGTCCAGCGGTTTATGCTGGTCCACCAAGCGGCTCATCGTTTCAAAAATCAACTGATGATCCGAACGATAAAAATCCTGAATGCTAATGCGATCGGCAATGCGATCCCACGCCCGATTATCCAGCATTAAAGCGCCGAGGACGGACTGTTCTGCTTCTTGAGAATGAGGCGGTACTTTGGGTACCGAGGTTTTTACTTTTTGACGTGGCGGCATGGGATTTAGTTTAGCATCCTCCTTTGTCCTCTCCTAGCCTCTCTGCGAGCGAGTAGGTTGGGCTGAGCTTGCGAAGCCCAACAAAAAGAGAGAAAACAATGCAACATCGCAGACCCACTCCAGTTTTCATTGTTATGTTGCTAAAATATTTTACTTGCCAATGAGGCGGCTGACCTTGCCAAGGATGATCGTTTTGAAAATAAAATTTTTATGCCGTTGGGCTTCGCAAGTTCAGCCCAACCGACGCGCTATGAATTGGAGTTTTCTGGCGCGACTTCGATTTTCACATTCACCGAAACATCCGTATGCAAACGAAGAGGCACTTCGTATTCGCCTACCTGACGGATCGGTCCTTGGCTTAAATCGACTTCGCGCTTTTCTATCTCTATGCCCGCTTCTGTAATAGCCTGCGCAATTTCACGCGGACCTATAGAACCAAAAAGCCGGCCTTCGTCACTCGCATTCGCGGTAATTTTGAAAGATTTATCTTCCAACTTCTTGGCGCGCGCTTTTGCTTTTGCTAATAACTCAGCAGCCGCTTTTTCTAACTCAGCGCGCTGTTTTTCAAATTCAGCAATATGTTCAGGTGTAGCTGGCACGGCTTTCCCAAGCGGGAGTAAAAAGTTGCGCGCGTAGCCCGGTTTTACAACCACCTGGTCGCCAATGTTCCCTAAATTGGCTACTTTTTCTTGTAAAATAAGTTTCATATTCATAGGCCCCTCGTTTAACTCTGTAGTAATGGGTAACGTTTCCGAAAATTATAAAAGCTATCAATCAGGCCGATAATCGCTAATATAATCACGGTAAAAAAAGTAAGCAGCAATAAAGCCACATACACGGCTAACACAAGCAATATCATGTCTTTTCGATTCATCACCAGCCGGTGCAAGATGCTTAAGCCAGCGAGCATGAATGGCAATAATAATACGGGATACATATCGATTAACCAAGCCGGCTGCCAAATCAAGCCTAAGCTTGCGATCAGTAACAGCCCGGCTACCACTGGATTGATGCGAATGGCGGTGAATTCCATCTGCAATCGCCCCGGGGAGGAGAGAGAGGCTTGCCACCAACGGGCCAATATTAATAAAACGATCATGCCAAAGAGAACAAAAAAAGCAAAACCGCCCGTTGCAATCGGCGCCAGATGGTGCACAAATTCAGCCGAACGCCCCGCGCCCAGTCGAAATGTCGAAGTCCAATCATTGGTTTTTAAATAGTGAGTGATTAATTGCGCCCAGGTTTGTTTAATATCGGGAAAAATAATATGAACCGTGCCCACCGCCAAAATACCCAACATTGCGGCTGATTTTACCACCCACTGCCATGAACCCGTGTGACGCAATATTAAAGCAAAAATGAAAATAAGTCCGCATTGGATAAGCAGTAACCCAAATCGATAAAAGAAATCCATATGATGGGTCACCAAAAATGCAATCACGGGCAAAAGAACAAAGGCCAGCACCATAAGGCCGCTTTTATAGCCTTTTTGCAGTGTCACTAAACCAGCGATAACCACAGCAATAAACCCCGTCGGGAGAATAAAAGCCAGCAAAGCACAGGCTAAGGCAGCGATAGCCGCCCGCAGGTTATCCGCTAATAAATATTTCCCAAAATTTTTCATGGCTTACTGATGCGTGTCACAATAGGGCAATAACGCCAGATAACGCGCAAGCTTAATAGCGCGAGATATTTGACGTTGATGTTTAGCGCAGGTGCCGGTAATCCGGCTCGGGACGACTCGCCCCGATTCCATGATGTAATCTTTCAAGGTGTTGACGTCTTTGTAATCAATCTCTTGGAGATTTTTTGCATCAAATGCACAGAATTTTTTACGACGAAATGACATAGATTAATCCTCTTAAGCTTCTTCGGATGCTTCTGCTTCAGCAGCCACTTTTTCTTTACGCGAACTTTTACCCTTCTCAGCCCCTTGCATGATAAGGGAAGATTTCGTAATGGCATGGTCACGCTTTAAAATCAAACTACGGATAACGGCATCGTTGTAACGAAAGGCGTTTTCAAGCTCGCTGATAACACCCTGATCTGATTCAATATTCATCAATAAATAGTGGGCTTTGTGAACTTTATCGATGGAATAAGCTAATTGCCGACGCCCCCAGTCTTCCAAACGGTGGACTTTTCCGTCCTTCTCTTTAATCATCGACTGGTAACGCTCTACCATTGCCGGCACCTGACTGCTCTGGTCAGGGTGGACTAATATGACAATTTCATAATGTCGCATAACAATCCCCTTTCGGTTTAATAGCCCCCTGAACTAAGTCAGTGGAGCAAGGAGTGATAAAGACGAGCATTTTAGACAATCCAATCTCAGATGGCAAATTAATCTGTGGTCACAGCAATTTGACTCTTACAGTTCCGTCATTCCCGCGCAGGCACAGGCGCGCCGAAGGCGCGCTCTGCACGCCCTCCTCTGCAAGAACTTGCCACGCTCTGGGATGCTCCTTTTTTTCATCATCTGGCTGCTCATTGCGCAACAAGTCAGTATATTTTAAGGGCTTACAGAACTCCTCTGTAAACCAAGCGCTTTCCCCCTCTTTCTCGTCATTCCGATCCTTCCAAGGAAAACACCCAAAGAAACGGTGTGATCCTCGATCGGGTTTTTTCTCAAATAAATGCTCTAGTTGCGACCGCTTTTTCGATACACGGTTTGCCAGTACCACGTCGGAACACGCGCCGGCTTCTAGTAATTTTTCGACGAGCAGCGGCTGATTCCAAACATCAGCGTAGGTTAAAGGTTTCGCCGCATTTATATCAACGCCGTTTATGAGCAGCCCATCAATGACGGGAAACAGTTGATCTTTGCGAGAAGGACTAAAGCATTTTGTAGCGCGGTTTAGAGCGTCAGCACCATATTTTTGAATAGCGCTAGACGCATCGATTTGTCTTTCGGTTAAGAGATTGAGCAATCGAATATCCGGCACATCAGTCCCCTGCGCTAAGAGGATCACATCACTCAAGGTTGCTCCCTTTTCATCCGTGCAGTTAGGATCAATACCCCGATCAAGCATCTAATTGATCACAGGAACGAACGATCGACCGTACCGTTCACGTTCGCGACCCAGTCTAACGAAGGTGTCGGGGAAATGGGTGGGAATAAAGGGACAATACACAGCCAACCAATAACACATCTCAACACAACCACTTAATAAGGCGCCCTCAAACCACATATAGTCCGCTTGCGTTTTTATATTTTCACCAGGAACAACATTAAAATTGGGCAGCTTCGCGCCTTTCTCCATGAGGAATATTGCACTATACACATCCCCAGCTTCAACCGCTGCGCTAAGTGCGGTTTTACCTCCTTCCGCTGAGAAATTAACATTCACGCCACGCTCAATTAACCACAGCACTCGTCTTATATTATTTTTTGGATTTTCCGGGTCAAAAGGCTGGATGGCATTAATTAAAACGTCGGATTCCCGCTCCAGCACAGCCCCTTGTTCCACCAAATAAACAGAAAAAAGAAAGTCCTTTTCTGACAGAGCTTTCGATAGAACCACTTCAATCACCGCAGCGTTACCGCGTACGCTAATGCCATTTTTCTCGATTAACCATCTCGCTGCTATATAAGCTTTTGCTTCCAAACAATGCAAGAGCACAGACTTACCGCCATATTTTGTATTAGGATCGAGTCCTGCTTTTCCAATACACCACATCACTTTTTCGCTCACTTGCTGTGGTTCTCCACCGCTAAAAAGCACGCGCTCAACCAAGCGATCGCGATTAAAATCATGCGCCGTTTTGTTTTGAGCAATCAAAGTCCTTTCGACTACCTCTCTATTTCCCATTGCTAAAAAATCAAGTAAAACGGCTTCGAGCGCACGCGGAAAATCACTCTGCTTTCCTACTTTCGAAAATTGATGTTTAATGCTGTCTAATATAAATCGAGTGTTTTTGACTTCCTGTGCGGTTGCTCTCAAGCCTGTATAATCAGGCATAAGCTTTGGATAATGACTAAGGTAATATTCAAATACAGTCCATCCAAAATTGGATTCAGGACACCTCGAGGATTCGCTACATATTACGATGATATCGCGCAATACTTTATTTGGATCTGCTTGCAAACAATATTCGGATCTTGCCAAGGAACCTAAGATAGATTTGATTTTATCTGAAGAAATTAGTAGTTGACTGAGCCCTCTAACAGCCAGCAAAAAAACAAAGTCCGACAAATAAATATGTTCCCAAACTTTTATAAATGGAAATTCCTGAAAAAGCGCTGCGATTCCATCTTTTTTGTTTTGAACTTTTATTTTGAGTTAGGAGTAGTGATACACATTTAAATTAACTCCTTGAAGAAAGGCCTTGATTGCCTTGATATCCTTTATTTCAAATATTGCCGAGAGAATTTTAAGAGCACTGACTATTGAAAAATCGTCCGCTGCTTGCGTATTCCTTTCCCCTGAAAACAAAACACGATTAACACCTTTCTTTTTTAACCAATTGACAACAGCAAACTGCTTTGCTTTGATGGCCACCACCATTGGTAGATCGGTCTTTTCATAAACCTCCCCCTCTAAGGGAAAACCTAATTCATCTATCTCTTTTAATGCAGGAACATCACCCTGTTTTACCGCATCATGGACAATTGCTAACATCGTTTCCGTTTCTTTAGATTCAGCAGAGCTTCGCCGCATCATGACAACTCCTTGTTTTAACACATTGAATGAGCAGATCCTTCTATTATCCAACAACAATATTAATGATTTATTAACCGTCAATTATCGACAAGCGTTTTCCCCGTATTTCGCTTCGCTGCATACGGGCTATTTTCATTAAAGGGCTGGAAATTCTGGATTCATGCTATCATTAGTAATCATAAATGCTTAACAAGGTCTGCGATCATGTTATTGACTGAAGATTCAGGGATTGGTAATTATCATATTAACGCCTATGGACCTGATTCGGTGACTGTTAATAAGGTCACTTACACAAGTAGTCTGCTCGTTTCTCCTTACCGGCTAGTTCCAGAATGGGGCCCGCGGTCGCTGGATGAATTAGGCAGTGAACATATTGAGGCAATCTTGGCTTTGGAGCCGGAAATCGTTATCCTTGGCACCGGCCACAATTTTAAATGGCCTTCTAAAACACAACTAGCACCATTTCATCAACGCCGTATTGGTGTGGAATGTATGGACACAGGCGCGGCCTGTCGAACTTATACAGCGCTAATGTCCGAAGGCCGCAAAGTGGTTGCGGCATTATTAATAGGTTAACAACTCATGAAAAAACTCGTTATTGTAGGAGCGCAGCTCAATTTCTTAGTGGGTGATATCGAAGGGAACACTCAATTAATTATTGATGCCGCCAATCAGGCTTACCAAGAAAGTAAAGCCGATTTAATCCTTTTTCCCGAACTATCCATTACCAGTTATCCGCCCGAAGATCTCCTCTTTCGCCCCGCCCTTTATCGTCGAGTTCATCAGGCGTTACAAACCATTGCCGATAAAGTTAAAAATACCACTGTAGTGGTCGGTTATCCTGATTTTATTGATAATAAATGTTATAACAAAGCCGCCGTTATTACGGATGGCAAAATTGTGGCGACTTACGCTAAACACGAACTTCCCAATTACCGTGTTTTCGATGAAAAACGTTATTTTGCCGCTGGCGATCAACCGTGCGTCATTGAAATTAAAGGAGTTAAAATCGGAATTTTAATTTGCGAAGATTTATGGCTTGAAAATCCAATCAAACAATCCGTTGCCGCTGGTGCGCAATTAATTGCGTGTATTAATGCCTCCCCTTTTGCTCAAGATAAATCTCACCATCGCCGCGATCTCTTAACTAAACGAACCAAACGATATCACATACCCATTGTGTATCTAAACTTAGTGGGAGGACAAGACGAATTAGTTTTTGACGGCGGCTCACTGGTGTTTAACCAACACGGTGAATTAATTCAACAAGGGTCTTATCTCAAAGAGGAATTAATCACTGTTGAATTTGATATCGACGATAATTTAACTATTTTAACGAAAACCCCGCTGCCTCCAGAACCTTTAGATGAAGAAAAAATTTATAACGTATTAGTATTAGGCGTTCGCGATTATATTAATAAAAATAATTTCCCTGGCGCCGTTATTGGCTTATCAGGTGGTGTAGATTCGGCTTTGACATTGGCCATTGCAGTGGATGCTATTGGCTCTGAACGGGTCAGTGGTGTTTTAATGCCTTCCCCTTTTACATCCACCATGAGCATTGAAGACGCGGAGGGGGAAGCAAAAGCGCTCAATGTGCGCACCTCGACCATCAACATTCAACCTATTTTTGAAGCCTTTATTAGAAGTTTAGAATCGGAATTTACGGGTTTGGGAAAAGATGTCACTGAAGAAAATTTACAAGCGCGTATTCGCGGCACTTTATTAATGGCTATTTCAAATAAAAAAGACGCTATCGTATTAACGACAGGAAATAAAAGCGAAATGGCGGTTGGCTATGCGACTTTATATGGCGATATGGCCGGCGGTTTTGGCGTTTTAAAAGATGTGTATAAAACGATGGTCTATCGTTTGTGTCGATATCGCAATACAATTTCGCGAGTCATTCCAGAACGTGTCTTAGAAAGACCCCCTTCCGCCGAGTTAGCGCCCGATCAAAAGGATCAAGATGTATTGCCTCCTTATCATATTTTGGATGAAATACTGGAGCGTTATATTGCTAAAGATGAAGACCCCACTGCCATTGCGGCGGGGGGTTTTGACGTTGAAATGGTAAAAAAAGTCGTTCGAATGATTAATCGTAATGAATACAAACGACGTCAAGCACCTATTGGGATACGGATTACCGAGCGTGCGTTCGGGAAAGATAGGCGATATCCCATTACTTCTGGCTTTGCTAAAGATGTTTAAATGCCTTCTCGCTGCGCTTGCTTTCGCAGGATAATGTTTGATATCAATCGAAAAAAATCGTTTTGAAATTGGTCAGGAACAACGGCATCAACGGAAAAACAAAACAAACGTTCATCGTCAAACTGTTTGCATTTAATGGCGTCCTTCTCAGTTAAAATAATGAGATGATCATCATCAAAATTAAAATCTTCTGATCGATAAAAATAATGATCCCGAAACGGATGAGCAATGACATTGGCTCCCAGCGTTTCCAATTGTTTGAAAAAATACCCTGGGTTCCCGATTCCAGCCACCGCATGAACGGTTAACTCTTTTAGCTCATTGAAATCAATTTTCTTCGCTGGATTTTTTAATTGGTATATTTCATTCGGTCGTAATTGCTTGGGAACAACGAAATCTACCGTATTTAATCTCGATTTTGGTTCTCGCAAAGGACCCGCCGGCAAACACCGCCCATTTCCCAAATGACGATCGTCTAAAAGCGCAATTTCCAGATCTCTTCCTAGAGAATAATGTTGCAATCCATCATCGCCAATCACAACATCACACTGAAAATTTCGAAGCAAATGCTTAACAGCAGCTCCTCGATCACGACAGACGACCATGGGACAGTCGATTTTTTTCATCAATAAAACAGCTTCATCTCCTACTTGCAGGGGATCACTATTCTCCGTGACGGTTTGTGGAAATCGGTTTGCTTTACCACCATAGCCACGGCTGACTACTCCCGGACGAAATCCTCTATTTTTTAATTCATTGGCAAGCCAAATGACGAATGGTGTTTTCCCGCTACCCCCCACCGTAATATTTCCCACAATAACAATCGGTACGGGGAATTTACTTATTTTTTTAAGGCCGACGGCGTATAATCCACGACGGATACGAACAATTATTTGATACAAAAAAGAGAAGGGACTTAAAATCCCACCTAATAAAGAACGCGGTTGATACCAAAACCGTGGAGCCTTAAGCATTATTCATCCAGGGCCGTCATAGCCGCCGGCTTTTCAGCAAATTGCATGCGGTATAATTCCGCGTAAGCGCCGTTTAAAGTGAGTAATTGCTGATGGGTTCCTTTCTCTATTAATCGTCCTTCTTCTAACACCATAATCCAATCCGCTCTTTCAATGGTTGACAACCGGTGTGCAATGACCAATGTAGTGCATTGATCCATTAAATTATCAAGCGCTGCCTGAATGTGTCGCTCAGAGTGCGTATCCAACGACGAAGTCGCTTCGTCCAAAATATGAATGGGAGCGTTTTTAAATAAAGCGCGGGCGATCGCAATACGCTGTCGCTGCCCTCCTGAAAGGCGCACGCCGTTTTCTCCAATAACCGTGTCTAATCCTTCCGGTAATTGCTCGATAAATTCCATCGCATGTGCCGCCCGGGCGGCTTCGATAATTTTTCTTTTATCAATACTGCCCGCTTGACCGTAAGCGATGTTATTCAAAATGGTGTCGTTAAATAGCGTGGTGTGTTGCGACACCAAACCGAATTGGTTACGTAATTCTTGTAACCGAAACTCTTTAATATTAATGTCATCGATCTTTATGACGCCGGTCGAGGCATCATAAAAACGCGGCAATAAATTAATTAAAGTGGATTTCCCCGCCCCAGATCGACCTACAATGGCTACCATTTGCCCGGGCTCGATAGAAAAACTGATCTCACTTAAAATAGTTTTTTTAGAATTATCGTAAGCAAAAGAAACCCCCTGATATTCAATTGCTCCCCTTGCCCTCACTAAATGGCGCTCCCCCCTGTCCTTTTCGACATCTTCGTCCAGTAACTTAAAAATACTCTCAGCAGCAGCAATTCCTTTTTGAATATAACTGTTAACCATTGTTAATCGCCGTACCGGGCGCAGCATCATAATCATTGCCGAAACGATCGATGCAAAACTGCCCGCGGTTACATGAAACGAAGGCTGAGTGGCAAAAAACAGAACGATAGCAATTGGAATCGCAATTAATAATTGCACTAAGGAGGTGCCTACACTATTGGTCACCACGACTTTTAACTCACGTTGCTGATTTAACTTCGTGGCGTGGCGAAATTTTTCGTTTTCATATTTTTGTCCGCCATAAAGGCGGACGATTTTATAAGCTTCGATAGCTTCACTCGCAATATGAGTGACTTCTCCCACTGACTTTTGTACGCTTGTACTGAGGTGACGTAATCTGGCGCTGCAAACTCTCATCACCCACGCGATTAATGGGGTGATCACTAAGAAAAACAGCGTTAACTTCCAACTCACCAAAAACATGACGACCAATAAACCCACCACCAATGATGAAGCTTGCAAGGTGATAATTAAAGCGTCGGAACTTGCTTGCGCGACTTGTTCAACGTTATAAATAACAGTCGATAACAGATGGCCGGAACTATGACGATCGTAAAATTCAGCGGGTAAGCGCAATAAATGACTAAAAATAGCGCGGCGAAAATCCATGACGATATTACGCGCCACTCGATTAATGAAATAAGTCGATAGGAAATTAGCCGCACCGCGAAATAAGAAGACCAAAACGATAATAAAGGGGAGCCAACGAATGAATACTAAATCGCGTGCAATAAACCCTCGGTTAATGATCGGTTTAATGAGCCAGGTGAATCCCGCATCGCTGAGAGAGACGGCAATCATGCCGACGACGCCAATAAGAAAAATAGGCCAATATTGTTTAGTCGCTTGAAGCAAACGTCCGTAGGTGCGAATACCCTGCGATGTCAATGTTTTCATTTTTAATTGTATGATTGCCAAAAATAACGCCGCCGGTAAGCGACTTGAACAGTCATTTTACCTTTCGGAGAAAGCTGGATGCAAATGGCCCCTTTTTGAGCCGTGCTTAACCCCTGGCTCCCTTGCTTCCCATACCGATCTAAGACCGCAGCATTGGGAAAGTGGTAACGATTGTAATAGCCTGTGGGAAAAAGTACATACCGTGGATTCACTGCCTCAACAAACTGCTGGGTGGACGACGTTTTGCTACCATGGTGAGGAGCTACTAGCAACGTCGCTGATAAATCCGCTCGATGGTGCTTAACCAACCATCCCTCTTGCGGCTTTTCAATATCCCCGGTTAATAAAATTGACGCGCTCCCAGCCTGAATCCGCAGCACACAAGAACTGTTATTATCTTGATAAGGTTGCCTTTTAGAAGGCGATAGCATTTGAAAACGCACCTTATCCCAGACCCACTCCTGCCCGTCGTAACAATGTTTGGCCAAATTCCGTGGAAAACGCTGCGGAATACTCGTAAAGACCAAAGGGACTGAAAGTTGGTGAATAAGGGCCGGCGCCCCGCCGATATGATCGTTATCACCATGACTGACGATGAGTTTATCGATAGCTGTAATCCCCTTCTCTCGCAGATAAGGAACAACAACTTCCCTACCCGCGTCAAATCCACCCGGATAAGCCGGGCCTGTGTCATAAACCAATGCGTGGTGCGCCGTACGAACCACAGCGGATAAGCCCTGCCCCACATCCAATAGCGTAAACCAAACGTCGCCTTTCAGCGGCTCTGCGTAACGCGGAAAAAATAATGGCAATCCCCACATCAGTCCCACCCACCGCCCAGGCCATCGTTTCGGCACAAGCAGCACAAGACAGCCCCCTAAACTTGTCACCAGGAGTAGTGGGGAGTTGATCGAGCAATGCCAAACGCTTTCAGACCATTGAGCCAACCCTTTCAAATACCACCACAAGGGCATCAGAACAAAAGCGGTAACATGAAAAAGCCACTGCCCGCTGGTGCCAGAAACAGCCAAACAATGGCTGATAATAAACAAAGCGGCACAACCACCATTCCCACCCAAGGGATGGCTATTAAATTGGCTATCAAAGCCACTAATGATAATTGCTGGAAAAAATAGAGGGTAAGCGGTAATAACCCAATAAAAACAACCCATTGCATCCGCAACCACTGCTTGACCCGCCTTCCTTTACCACGCTCAGCACTCATCGCATAAGCAATAGCCGCCACCGCTCCAAAACTCAACCAGAAACTCGCTGAAAATAAACTAAAGGGTTCCCAAAAAATAATAATTGAAAAAGCAAGCAGCAAACGGTAACTCACGGGAACCATGCGATAACATAGCTCGCCAAGCATAAAGGTAACGATCATAATGACAGCGCGCTGTGTCGGAAGGGAAAAACCCGCTAATAAGCCATATAAAACTGAGCCTATCACCGCTGCAATAGCGCCCGCGTAAGAAGCCGGCAAGCGTAATAATAAAAATGGGAGGCGTCGCCATAAAATATTAATAAGCCAATAGAATAGCCGCTGCAATAAAACCGACGTGCAAACCCGATATGGCTACTAAATGACTGGTTCCGGTATTTTGAAAGATTTGCCATTGAGACGTTTGCAACAAACTGCGGGAGCCGACGGTTAACGCTGAAAGAATAGCCGCTAGATCGGGGTAATGAACGCTTTTTTGAATTGCATTCTGAATAGACTGACGCAAGTAATCAACGGGTTTTTCTAAAGCCGATCGGCTTAATAATTTAAAAGGTCGTCGATTGATGACGTAACCTGTAGCGCGGATTCCGTGAATAAATAACCATCGTTGATAATCAAACCCACCCGGATTAGAAAGACCATGTGGCGGTTTTAATTTCACCGTTAACCGCCATTTATCGCCCACCATCAACTTAGGATGTTTACCGTACCAACTTAAACGAATCGTCGTCGATTGCTTTTTATTGGCGAATTTCGATAATTGAAATTCAAAATGAACGCCAAGTGGATCGCTTTGCGGCAACGTACTGATACGGCCTGTTATTATAACTGGACGATTGATTTCCTCCAAAGCCAATTGCCACCTCATAATCCGCCGAGCCTGATAAGCACTCCAAACAAACCCGATACAACAAGCCAATAGCACTACCGAAAAATAATGCTTGGGCGCTAATCCTATTAATAAACCCGCACAAATTAATAAATAAATACAGACCGTTAAGGAAGGCAGTTTTACCGAATAAAATAAAGCCAAACACCCGGCGCAAAAACCAACAACGCTAATGATTATCATCAAATCACGATTCATCGCGCGATTTAATCAGAAAGCGAGAGTTAGTAAATACCGGGTTTTTTTATAAGTCGATGGCGCTTTTCTCAAACCTTTTAACCTGGATTCCGATGGCTTCGGCGTCAAGGCCCTCTATTCTTTGCGCATTTTTTACATCGTGCCAAGCTGTAGCCACTTATTCATTATCATTGAATGACGGATGTTCTTTTATTGTGATAGTCTAATATTCATCCAAGGAGATCCTATGACCGTCAAAAAAATCGCCCTCGTCGCTCACGATCGAATGAAAAAGGAATTAATCGAGTGGATTAAAAAACATCAAAACTTGTTAAAGCACCATGAGCTCTATGCCACTGGCTCAACAGGACAGGCCATCGAAAAAACACTAAACGTAACGGTAACTAAAATGGAAAGCGGTCCGCTGGGAGGCGATCTTCAGCTGGGGGCCAAAATTGTTAACAAAGAAATCGACATTCTAATTTTCTTCTGGGACCCCCTCGAAGCACAGCCCCACGATCCTGATGTACGCGCTTTGCTACGCATCGCTGTCGTGTGGAACCTTCCCGTTGCCTGCAATGCATCAACCGCCGATTATTTACTAACTTCGCCTTTATTTGACAGTGATTATCACCCTGAAACTCCCGATTACGAAGCCTATCGCAATCGGATTATTTAGGTGATAGCCAAGTCGCCCGTATGCAGCGAAGCGAAATACGGGGAAATAATGACAATTCCCGTATTTCGCTTCGCTGCATACGGACGACTTATTAATCGATTTGTTTCATGCTCAAGCGAACGCGGCCTTGTCGGTCAATTTCAATGACTTTAACTCGAATCACTTGTCCTTCTTCTAAGTAGTCCCTGACGTTTTCCACGCGTTCTTGGGCAATTTGTGAAATATGCACTAAACCTTGAGTATTTGGCAGAATTTGTACAAAAGCGCCGAAATCCGTAATTTTAACGACCGTGCCTTCGTAAACTTTACCTAACTCAACCTCAGCCGTTAACTCTTCGATCCGTCGCTTTGCGGCCTCGCCTTCTTCGGTAGTATGAGCGGCAATTTTGATCGTCCCATCATCTGAGATATCAATAGCGCAATTGGTCGCCTCAGTAATTTCTCGAATGACAACCCCGCCTTTACCTATCACGTCACGAATTTTTTCAGGATTAATTTTCATCGTGACATACTGCGGTGCTAGATCTGAAACTTGGGAGCGCGGTTTATCCAACACTTTGTTCATAATGCTCAGAATATGTAGACGCCCCTCTTTGGCTTGGTCCAGCGCTTGTTCCATAATTTCTTTGGTAATCCCTTCTATTTTGATATCCATTTGTAAAGCCGTTACACCGTTTGATGTTCCCGCCACTTTAAAGTCCATATCTCCTAAGTGATCTTCGTCCCCTAAAATGTCAGATAAAACGGCATATTTATCGTTTTCTTTAATTAATCCCATGGCAATGCCCGCCACCGGAGCTTTCGTCGGCACGCCCGCGTCCATGAGTGCCAAACTACTTCCACAGACGCTTGCCATCGAACTCGAACCATTCGACTCCAAAATTTCCGAGACAACTCGAATTACGTAAGGAAATTTATCAAGCGTAGGAACAACAGGGACCACTGCCCGCTTGGCTAATCGGCCGTGACCGATTTCACGGCGCTTAGGTCCACTCATAAAGCCAACCTCGCCGACACAAAACGGCGGGAAATTGTAATGGAAAATAAATTCTTCTTGTCGGTCGCCATCCAGATCATCGATAGATTGCGCATCGCGCTCAGTGCCTAAAGTCGTTACTACTAAAGCTTGAGTTTCGCCACGCGTGAATAAAGCAGATCCGTGCGAGCGGGGCAGCACCCCCACTTTAACGGTGATAGGACGCACCGTTTTGGTATCACGCCCGTCAATACGCGGCTGCCCGGTTAGGATCTGCTCACGGACAATTCGACGTTCCAATTCATGGAAAATCACTGCCAGCTCATGTTCATTAACGGCGTTTTCCTCTCCTTCACGCTCGGCAGCTCGATCGGCGAGCAATTGATCGCGAATAGCCTGAATTTGGGCTTGACGCGCCGTTTTTTCTTGGATTTGGTAGGCCTTTTTAAGGGGAGCTTCTGATTTTTCTACCACCCATTTTTCTAAAGCTGTATTTACCGTTGGAGGTTCCCACTCCCATTTCGCACCTCCCGCCTCTTGAATAAATTCAGCTATCGCCTGAATGGCAACCTGCATCGCTTGATGCCCATGTAACACCGCTCCCAGCATCACTGACTCTGGCAATTCTTGTGCTTCAGATTCAACCATTAAAACAGCGTCTCGAGTCCCCGCTACCACGAGGTCAAGCGCCGAATCTTTAAGTTCGTCTAAAGACGGGTTTAAAAGATATTCCCCGCCGCGATAGCCGACCCGTGCGGCCCCCAAAGACCCGTTGAAAGGGATGCCTGACAAACCGATCGCGGCAGAAGCGCCTAAAATAGCAGGAATATCGGTGGGGACTTTAGAATCCACCGAAAGTACGGTCGCAATAACCTGGACTTCGTTGGTGAATCCTTTAGGAAAAAGCGGGCGCAAGGGTCGATCAATCAGACGGGAAGTTAAAGTCTCTTTTTCGGTGGGTCTCCCTTCGCGTTTAAAATAACCTCCCGGAATTTTGCCGGCCGCATAGGTTTTTTCTTGGTAATTGACAGTAAGAGGAAAAAAATCTCGTCCCTCTTCCGCTTCTTTTTTTGCAACAACCGATACTAATAAAACTGTGTCACCCATTCGGACAACAACAGCACCCGTGGCTTGGCGGGCCATTTCTCCTGTTTCAAATGTAACTTCATGTTTGCCATATTGGAAAGTCTTTCTAATTTTATTCATGTTTTTCCTTTTATGAGCGCAATCCTAATCGTTCAATAAGTTTGAGATATCGTTGGAGATCATTTCTTTTTAAGAAATTAAGGAGTTTGCGCCGCTGACTGACCATACGCAATAATCCTCGGCGCGAATGATGGTCGTGCTTGTGGGCTTTCATGTGGTCGGTGAGTTTGATGATTTTAGCGGTCAGAATGGCCACCTGGACCTCAGGCGACCCTGTGTCGTCTTTGCCCAGTTGATATTCTTTCACAATTTTCGCAGTTTCCGCAGAAGCTAATGACATTGTAATTACCTCTTTGTTTTAACAGCATCCACTGTCATTTGCAGACACTGCCCATAAAAGGAGGGCATTATACCGTGGCGGGATCAATGGCGCAAATAAATCAAGGGTAATGTTCGTCTTCGGGACCCCCGCTTTCGCTGGGCTGGCGAGCTAGAACTAGCAGAGGTCTCAAGGAGCGGAACCGAGGAAACTGAAAAGCAAGGAAGATACTTATCATAAGTATAATCTGCGGGATAGCTGTCGCTGCATGAAAAATTAAAGCAAGTGCCAATGCCTTTGTCGCAGAACGTGAAGATACTTGATGAGGTAATAAACGATAGCTGTCTCATAAATGCCTATTCCTCCGAGGGAATAAGGAATCGCAAAAGACAACGTCGTCATAAAAAGCAAGCAGACGGCTTGATTTGGGCTAAGATGGGCTGAGGGCAAATTCAGGCTAAAGAACAAATAGTAAAGTGAAAATAGGGATAGCCAAATAGCAACAGATAAACCTAACACCTGCACCTTATTGCGTCGTGAAACGGCTTCTTCAATGGCCATTAATAACGACCGCGCCCGTTCGGAGCGAGTAATAAAATTTCTAAGATAACCATTTTTTATCACAAAATAGCGATAGAAAATCACGCTCAGTAAACTACAGCTTAATAAAATAAGAAACAAATAAATTACATTGACCTCTAACGCATACTGAGTACTGAACAGAACCAACGAGCCCAAAATTAATAGCATGATAAGATCAAAATAGCGCTCCATCAGCGTAGCAGCCGTGGTCGTTGATATACCTAAATTAAAAAACTGTTTCGCAAAATAAATACGCAATATATCCCCCAAACGAAAGGGTAAAATATTATTAAGACCACACCCCATACTGGTGACACAGAATGCTTTCCAGAAGGGAATTTTCATCAAAAAGGAAAGTCGAAGGCCGTAAAGTAGGAGGATAAAGATATAAAAAGGAAAAACGCAAAGAGCCGATCCAAGGTGGATGTGCTCCATATCAACGATTAAATGGTGGAGAGGGACTGTCCGCTGTAACCATACATAAAACAGATAAAATAAAATTCCATTAAATCCAACGGCTGTCCAAAAACGATAATGCTTATAGCAACGTCTTATCATGCGTGATATCCATTCACTGCCCTCCCTCATCCATAAGGGATCTTTAAAGAAAATTCTAGAACAGATTTATAAAAACAGCAAAAGTTACTGCCATTAACCCCCCACGCACTCCGAGCCCAACAGTTTAAATAAATATTCCCGCAAGGGCTCTTTAAATTCAGGCCGTTTGAGCGCATAAGCAATCGTCGCCTGCAAGAAACCCAATCGACTCCCGCAATCGTAACGGTGACCCTTGAAGGGAAAGGCAAGCACCTGCTCTTCTTGCAACAGCGCGACAATCGCATCCGTTAGTTGAATCTCCCCCCCCACGCCACAACTGATGGCATCCAAATGATCAAAAACACGTGGAGACAAAATATAGCGGCCGGTGACAGCCCAATCTGACAACGCGCTTCCGAGGGGAGGTTTTTCAACCATACCAGTAATTCGCTTCACCTGGTGCTCATCCACCACAGAAACGATGCCATATTTATCGGTTTGATTTAAAGGCACCTGTTCAACCGCAATGATATTCCGTTGATGCTTTTCAAAAGCTTCCATCATCAATTGCAAACAGCTTTTCTCACCGCAGTCAATAATGTCATCGGGTAACAATACCGCAAACGGCTGGTCGCCGACGACATGTTTCGCCGATAATACCGCATCACCCAAGCCTAAAGGGTGCGCTTGACGCACATAGCTAATACGAACTTCTTTGGGTAAGAGATTCTGTATTAATTTCAAGGCATCCAGTTTCCTACTGGAGCGCAACCGCGTTTCCAATTCATAATTACTATCAAAATAATCTTCGATAGCCCGCTTGCTGCTACTCGTTACAAAAACGAGATGCGTAATGCCGGCAGCGATCGCCTCTTCTACTACATATTGAATAATTGGCTTATCAACAATCGGCAACATTTCTTTGGGCCCCGCTTTGGTTACCGGCAGGAATCGTGTTCCCAATCCGGCCACAGGAAAAACGGCAGTAGTGACTTTTTTCATGGTCGGTTACCTTTTATTTTGAGCACGTAATTGATCAATCGTTCCGTAGAACTGTCAAAGGATGACTGATCAGTTTCTGCTTGCAACGCTTGCAAGATATCCTTAGCTAAATGTTTGCCTCGCTCTACTCCCCATTGATCAAAAGGATTAATATTCCAAATAACACTTTGCACATACACTTTATGTTCATATAACGCTAACAATGATCCTAACGAATAAGGGTTCAATTCTTCCAGAATAATGGTATTGCTGGGGTTGTTACCACGGATCAAGCGGTAAGTTGCCAATTTTTCTGCTTTTTCGTGCTCAATCCCTTGATTAATGAGATCTCTCATCACTCCTTCTTTATCATAACCTTCCATCAGCGTCTGGCTTTGGCCTAAGCAATTGGCGATCAAAGGCAGTTGCCAATGGCTTTCTCGCGAATTCTTTAAGACCGCGATAAAATCAACTGGTATCACCATTGTCCCTTGCAAAAATAATTGGTGAAAACTATGTTGGCTATTGGTGCCAAGATCGCCCCATACTACCGCCCCCGTCTGCCAATGCACCGCCGAGCCGTCAAGTTGAACGCTTTTCCCGAGACTTTCCATGTGCAATTGGGTGAGGTAATCAGGTAAATAAACTAATCGCTGGCTGTAAGGAATAATGGCCTGAGTCTTTGCGTGGAAAAAATTAATATACCAAATTGATAACAACGCCAATAATATCGGCATATTTTTGTTAAATTCAGCTTGCCTAAAATGGGTATCCATGGCATGCGCACCGCGTAAAAATTCAAAAAATTCTTCCCAGCCAATCGCAATTGCTAACGAAAGCCCGGCTGCTGACCAAACTGAAAAACGGCCACCCACCCACGGCCATAGCATAAAAATATTATCCTTTTGAATGCCAAATTCGTGCGCTTTTTCTGGCGCTGCCGTTACAGCCATAAAATGAGTTTGAATTAAATTTTCTTTTTTAGCGGCCTGCATTAACCATTCTGTAGCGCGGCGTGCATTTTCCAAGGTTTCTTTTGTCGTAAATGTTTTTGAGGTAATAATAAATAAAGTAGTTTCTGGATTTAAAGTCCGCACCGTCTCGTAGAAATCCGTGTCATCTAAATTGGAAATAAAATGGCATCGCAAAGGTGCTTTGACATAAGGTTTTAGTGCGTTGTAAGCCATTTGCGGCCCTAAACTCGACCCACCAATTCCAATATTAACGATATCGGTAATTGATTTGTTGGTGAATCCTTTATAATCGCCCTCGCGAATCCGAATTGATAATTTTTTTATTTTTTCCCAAGAAGCGTGAATTTCCTGAATCGCATTATTATTCGTTTTAAAGGAGAAGTTGTTCACTTGACGCAGAGCCGTGTGAAACCCTACCATCTCCCCCGACTCGTTTGTTAATTTGCCGCTAAAGAGTTGCTCAATTCGTAGTGGCAAATTACACGCATTTGCGCTCTCACACAGTAAATCAATGGTCTTCTCATCCACTCGATTCTTTGAATAATCAAAATATAAACCAGCCGCCTCTAAACTCAATCGCGTTCCACGCTTTTTATCTTGCGCAAAGAAATCGCGCATATGCAGAGAAGATAATTCCTGGTATTTAGATTTTAATGCCTGCCACGGAGGACTTTCGACTAAACTCATGGAATAATTCTACCTCCCCGCCATACGCAAAGCGCCATCTAAACGGATCACGCTCCCATTTAAATAGGGGTTTTCAATAATTTCTCCCACTAATCGGGCGTATTCTCTCGGCTGACCCAGCCGAGAAGGGAAAGGCACCGCTCCGGCTAAACTTTGTTTAACCTCATCGGGCATATTAGCCATCATAGGGGTTGCAATAACGCCGGGAGCAATTGTCATCACTCGTATACCGAATTTGCTAAGTTCACGAGCAGCCGGTAGCGTCAGTGCCGCTATGCCTCCTTTAGAAGCGCTATAAGCCGCCTGACCGATTTGGCCTTCATAAGCCGCTATCGATGCTGTATTAATAATAACGCCCCGTTCGCCGTCGTCGTTAATCGATCCCTGTTTTACCATTTGTTCGGCACATAACCGTAATAAATTAAAAGTTCCGATCAGATTGACGTCAATTACTTTTTGAAAATCCGCTAGTGGCATCGCTCCATCACGTTTCACAATTCGGGAGGCTGGTGCAATACCGGCACAATTAATATTAATGGTGATGAATTGAAATTTTTTAACAACGGTTTTAACGGCTGCTTCACTGCTTTTTGCGTCAGAAACATCACATTCCACCGCTAGTCCATCCAATTCTTTTGCAATGTCGCGTGCCTTATCGATTTCTTTATCGAGCAATACTACCTTGGCGCCGCGATGGCGCAAAAAACGGGCCGTTTCAGCGCCCATTCCCGATCCGCCACCGGTGATAACCGCCACTTGATCTTTAATTTCCATTGCTTCCTCTTATTTAAGTGGGAAGGGTTTGAAATTGTATCCCTCCTCGAGCAATCGCAAAATAATCAAATCCCCATTCCTGTAATTGATGCGGTTGATAAAGATTGCGACCATCGAAAATAGCCGGATAACGCAAACTATCTTTAATTAAAGCAAAATTAGGGTTTTTAAATTCGTCCCACTCCGTTACGATGGCAAGCACATCCGCATTATTCAATGCAGCATAGGCATTTTCACAAAGTTTCAATTGGGATAACTCTCCATACAACGCGCGGATATTTTCCATCGCTAAGGGATCGTAGGCTTGAACAATAGCGCCTGCCTTCCAGAATGATTCTATCAATTTCAGGCTGGATGCCGATCGCACGTCATCCGTGTGAGGCTTAAATGCGAGCCCCCATACGGCAATAATTTTGCCTTGCAAATTTCCATTAAAATAACGTCGGATTTTTTCATATAAAATTAACTTTTGTCGTTCGTTGACTTCCAATACGGCATTAACCATGGAGGCTGGAATAGCGGCTGTCCTTGAAATACTCTGCAAGGCTAATAAATCTTTTGGAAAACAAGAGCCGCCAAACCCACAGCCTGGATTGAGAAATTTACCATTAATTCGCGAATCCAAACCCAAAGCAATTTTTACTGCTTCAATATCAGCTTCAAAATATTCCGCAAAATGACTCATTTCATTAATGAAACTAATTTTCGTCGCTAAAAAAGCATTTGAAACGTATTTTGAAAACTCTGCCGATCGGCGGTCCATGACAACAAATGGGCGTCCTTTTTTAATTAAGGGTGCGTAAAGTTCCTTCATCAAATTCGCGGCACGCGAATTATTTACACCTACTACAACGCGATCAGGATCCAAAAAATCAATGACCGCCGTTCCTTCTTTTAAGAATTCAGGATTAGACACAACATCAAATTCAATGTTCGCTTTCCTTTTTTGAAGTTGGTTTTCAATCTGCGTGCTAATGCGATCGGCCGTGCCTACTGCTACAGTAGATTTAGTAACGATAATCGCATAATTGGTAAGCTGTTCTCCGAGCGTTTCAACGACGCTGTCTACATACCGCATATCCACTTGCCCGCTATCTGCGGACGGCGTTCCCACAGCAATAATTTGTATAACGCCATGTTTGACAGCTTCATCGGAACGCGTTGTGAAAAAAATACGCTTGATTTTTAAGTTCTTTTGAAGCAAAGGTTCTAATTGTTGTTCATGAATCGGCGTTATTCCTTGCATCAATTTCGCAATTTTTTCTTCGTTAACATCACAACAACAAACGCTATGGCCGAGCTCAGCTAGACAAACGGCACTTACCAACCCAACGTAACCTGCACCATACACACTCACTTTCATCGTTAGTCCTTACCTCCTACTTTCGCAGAAAGAACACTTGCGTTACAATCCCACAACATGAACGCCGTCGCAAGGAAAATCGCTGTTATTGGGCTTGGCTATGTGGGTCTTCCCGTTGCTGTTGCTTTTAGCCGTCTCCAACCGGTCATCGCTTACGACAAAAATTCTGCCCGGATTCGAGCACTTAAACAAGGTTATGATGCCTGCGGCGAAGTTGATTCTCAACAGTTACGCACCTGCCAAATTGATTTTACGGACGACCCGGACGATTTAGCAAAAGCTGATTTTTATATCGTTGCCGTCCCAACGCCCATCGATCAATCAAAACACCCCGATTTATCGCTCCTTCTCAATGCTTCCGAAACTATTGGCCGTTATTTAAAACGGGGGGATATCGTTGTTTTTGAATCGACCGTTTACCCGGGCGTCACGGAAGAAGAATGTGCGCCCGTTCTTGAAAAGGCGTCAGGCCTTAAATATGGCGTTGATTTTACGCTGGGATATTCCCCCGAACGAATTAACCCCAGCGACAAAACGCATCGGTTTGAAACGATCACCAAAATCGTATCGGGCTCTGATCCTGAAACTTTAGATATTGTCGCCCATGTCTATGGCAGTGTGATAACCGCCGGCATCTACCGCGCTCCTAGCATTCGCACAGCAGAAGCAGCCAAAGTCATTGAGAATACCCAGCGGGATTTAAACATCGCTTTAATGAATGAGCTGGCGATTATTTTTAAGCGGATGGATATCGACACTCAAGAAGTGTTAGCCGCTGCTGGAACTAAATGGAATTTTTTGCCTTTTAAACCCGGCTTGGTGGGGGGGCACTGCATCGGCGTCGATCCTTATTATCTCACCTACCAGGCTCAGCGCTATGGCTATAATCCTCAAGTGATCCTTGCCGGTCGCCGTATCAACGATACGATGGGTAAATACATTGCGGAACAAACGATTAAACAAATGATTCACGCGGGTTATACCATTAAAGGCGCTAAGGTGGCTGTTTTGGGTCTCACGTTTAAAGAAAATTGCCCCGATCTGCGAAATTCAAAAGTCATCGATATTATCGAGGAATTAAATGATTACGGCATTGAATGCGTGGTGCACGATCCTCTTGCCGATCCTGAGGTAGCTAAGCAACTCTATAATATAGATCTTAAATCGTGGGATGAGATTCACGATGTGGATTCTTTTGTATTAGCCGTTGCTCATGACCAATTTCACCAATATTCTTTAGAAGACTATCACGCCAAATTGGCTCATCATTCGATTATTGTTGATGTCAAAAATGTGTTAAATCCACAAGATTGTAAATCAAATGGCATCACCTTGTGGAGATTGTAAAAATGCGAACATTAGTCACGGGCTGCGCAGGTTTTATTGGGTTTCATTTAACTAAGCGTTTATTAGCACGAGGCGATCATATCCTCGGGCTCGATAATTTAAATGATTATTACGATGTGAATTTAAAAGAAGCCCGTTTAGCGCAATTGAAAGAATTCCCCCATTTCAGTTTTCATAAATTAGACCTTGCTGACCGACAAGGAATGACTGATTTATTCCAAAAACACTTATTTGATACTGTTGTGCATTTAGCGGCACAAGCCGGTGTCCGTTATTCCCTGACTAATCCTTACGCTTATGTAGATTCAAATTTAGTGGGTTTCGCGCATATTTTGGAAGGGTGCCGACACCAATCCGTTAAACACCTGGTTTTTGCTTCTTCCAGCTCTGTTTATGGCGCCAATGAGAAATATCCCTTTTCTGAAAGTGATAACGTGGATCATCCTATTGCTTTATACGCAGCATCAAAAAAAGCCAACGAATTAATGGCGCACAGTTATGCGCATTTGTTTCAGCTCCCTTGCACCGGTCTGCGATTTTTTACTGTGTATGGTCCGTGGGGGCGACCGGATATGGCGCTGTTTAAATTTACGCGTAATTTATTAGCGGACAAACCTATCGATGTTTACAATCACGGCAAAATGTCGCGTGATTTTACGTATATCGACGATATCGTTGACGGTATTTTACTAACTTTAGATCATCCACCTGAACCGAATTCTGCTTACTCCGCAAATCAACCTAATCCAGCCAAAAGCAACGCACCTTATCGAATTTATAATATCGGCAGTAATAATCCTATTCTATTGACGAATTTCATTGCTATTTTGGAAAAGACATTAAATAAAAAAGCGATTAAAAATTTCCTACCCCTTCAACCGGGTGATGTTCCCGAAACGTATGCTGATGTTTCTCAATTGGAAAAAGATTTTCAATATCGGCCAAGAACTCCTTTACAAAAGGGTGTTAAAAATTTTGTTGAATGGTATTTGCAATACTTTTCTTAGAAATTTATTTTTTCCGATTCTGATATAATGAGCGGTACAAATCAATTTCAAGCTGTTTTGCTATTAGACCCGAATATTTACTCCAATACTTTTTTTCTAAACATTTAGCATAAGTAGTCATCTTTTGGGGGTTTAACAGGGCAAAATTAATTTGGTTAACCCATTCTTCGACAGATAGAGGATCAACTAACAAGCCCGTCACATGATCTTCAATCATTTCAGCATGCCATTCTACTTTCGACGTAATAACCGGTTTCCCGAGACTCGCTGCCTCAAGTAACACAAACCCCGACATTGGAATAAGAAGAAGATAGGCTCTCCTTATAAGTTGATGCACTATCTCTCTTTCCTGCCAACCCCAAAAATAAACACTTTCGTTATCTAAAAACTCCTGCACCCCCTTTTGATAAAGAGGACCATCCCCACAAAACGCAAATACAATTTTTTTATCGGGCAAAGGTGATTTCCATTTTTTAATTACATTATATAAAACATCGGTATATTTATATCTGTTTAAAAATCCAATAATAAGAATTAAAACTGCATCAGAAGGAATATTGAATCGCTCACAAATAAAACCTTTTTCCTCCTTCTCTGGGATTGCTTCGCTAATCCATGGAATAACCGTGCACCTTTTTTCGGATTGTTTTTTCCCAATTAGTCTCTCCACATATTTTTTAGTAAATAAATTAGGGCAAATAATTCGATCGCTATATCGAAGCACAAATTTTTCCATTGTATAAGAAATAAATTTAGAATTATAATTAAATTTCTTATTCTTTTCTTGGCAAAGACGATTGTCCCCACCTAAAGAAAGTACAAAAGGTATCCGAAAAATTTTTGCCATTAATAAACCATACAAGCTACCCAGATAGGGCAGTCTACCTCGAACGATATCAAATTTATTCTTTGAAAATTGTTTAAATATCTTAAAGAAACCCACAACAACTCTCGAAGTCCATAAGGTATCCACTCCATAAGAATAGAGTTGAATCGAAAATTGTTTAAAGTAAGCAGTATATTTCAAATCTTGATAATGCGGCGTAAAATGTACCACCTTAGAATAGGCATTATTTGGATTGTAAATCTCGGGCGATGCTGTTAAATTGCCTTTTTTATCAAGCTCCACTAAGCTGGAATCCATAAAATTAGCTACTTTCATAATACTCCATCTATTCTAAAAATTTTTCAATACTGTCAATAATAGTAACGGCAGCATTACCGTCACCATAAAACATTGGCCTAGACTCAGACATATCATTAAACAGATCATTCTTTAAAGTCTTTTGAAATGTTCGAACGATTTTCTCTGACGTAAGATCAGGAACGAGTGTATTGCATTTGAAGTCAATCAATTCCGTCCACTCCGTAGAATCACGTAAAACAAGACAGGGAACATTGTAAAAATAAGCTTCTTTTTGAACGCCTCCAGAATCAGTAATAATCATTTGTGCTGAATTCTCAAGCTCCAACATGGTTTTATATCCTACAGGATCAATAATGTTTACCAAACAAGAAACGCGCTTATATAAATCAGCTTCTTGGAGCATCTTTTTTGCACGAGGGTGAATCGGCCAAACAACGGAAAAATCTTTAGCAATTTCAGTTATTGCAGCCATGATAGAACGTAAACGATGATTGACATCGGTGTTTTCAGCTCTATGCATAGTAAACAAAATATAACCCTTTTTCTGAACACCGATTTTATTTAAAATAGTTTCATCAGAGTTTTTCTTATAAAAGAGAGCGATATCATACATAATATCGCCGGTTTGAATAATTCTTTCACTAGGGATACCCTCTTTTAATAAATTATTTACTGCAGTGACTGTTGGTGCACATAATATATCTGAAATGTGATCTACCGAAATCCGATTAAGTTCTTCCGCCATTTTTTTATTAAAAGATCTTAACCCGGCTTCCACATGAGTGACTGCAAAATGCAGTTTCTTAGCACATAAAGCAGCCGCTAATGTTGAATTTGTATCTCCATAAGTAATCACCATATCAGGATGCAACTTCTGTAATAAAGGTTCTAAACGTAATAACATCATTCCCGTTTGGACACCATGCGTTCCTGCACCTACTTCTAAATTATAATCCGGATAAGGTATACTTAACTCACGAAAAAAAACATCTGACATATTATCGTCATAATGTTGCCCAGTATGAATAATTATGTGGCGAAATTTGCCGTGAATTTCTCTTACAAGCGCTGCTACTTTAATGAATTGTGGCCTTGCACCAATAATAGATACGATTTTTTTCATAATTACTTAAATTTTCCAAATGCTGTCATTCCAAGCCCTTCGACCAGCTCAGGATAAACTTATTTGACGAAGCACTAGGGCGTGTCGTCAATTAACCCTGGATGCCATTGTAAAGTTCATTACCAATATGTAGGTCGATTGATTTAAAATTTGCGATTAAAAGGTAAATACCGTCTTTCAAAAAAAATTTTTCCTTACAATTAACGAACTCAAATTTTTTTCACCTAAAATTAAGAAATCTTCTTAAGAAGAGTTTCATAAACCATCATTGTTTGAAAATTAATTTTGTCCAACTCATATTTGGACTCTACTCTTGCACGCCCACGACGACCCATTTCTTTTCGAAGTTCCGGATTTTGGATAAGAATCTCAATAGCCGATGCTAATTCTTCGCTATTTTTAACGGGCACAAGCAATCCATTTTCTCCATCGCACACAACGTCACGACAACCAGGTACATCTGTTGTAACAATGGCTCGGCCACTCGCCGCTGCTTCTACCAAAACGCGGGGCAATCCTTCGCGATAAGAAGGCAAACAGACAATATTGGCTCGATGCATAATAGCCAGCATCTCCGTACTCTCTCCCCACCATTCAATTAAGCCTTCACTTTCCCAATATTCTAATTGTTTTTGATTAATAGCAGCCGGATTTTCCGAATCAATTCCTCCCACCAAAATAAAACACGCATCTATTTTTTTCTGCTTTAATATTTTTGCTGCTTCAACAAATTCTCCCACGCCTTTGTCCCATAACAATCGAGAAGCTAAAATTACTCGCGGAACCCCTGGCATTTCTTCCATGGGATAAAAAGCACTCATAGAGACACCTGACCCTGGAATTAAAACACTGTTATTTGGATCCAAAAGTTTCGTCTGAAGAAATTGAGTTCGATCATCCTCATTTTGAAAAATAACACAGGTATTTTTATGCTGAAAAACCAATTTATAACCCTGTTGCAAAATAGAACGTAAAATTCTTATATACCGAGATTGCGCAATGAATATAAACCCAAGTCCTGTTAGCGCATTAACAACAGCGGGAACGCCAGCTAAACGGGCTGCGATACCTCCATATAACACTGGTTTAATAGCCACATGGTGAACAATGTCAGGTTGCAACCGACGATATAATTTCCATAACGAAAATAAGGCAAAAATATCTTTAAAAGGATTAAAACCACATCGATCTATCTGAATGGCATGATAGGAAAAGCCTTCTTCCTTGATTTTTTCAATCAACGGAGAAACCGGAGTTGCTACATGGACATCATAATTAGCAACTTTTGCTGCTTTTGCTAAAGACAATCGGTGGGAGAGAAAAAACTTTGCGTTGTTGATGACAATCAATAATTTTTTTTTCATTATTTATCACCAGCGCTCACGCCACAATTGGAACATAAGCACGCTCCAAAGTGAATATTGCCAATTTCTTTTCCCAGAAAGGTGTTCCTGCCAGCGTTGACGAATTAATGAGGAATGCAGTAAGCCGTCTTTTTCTAGTTTAGGAACAGATAATAAATCCTCTGCCCATTCTCTCAATTGACAACGCAACCAATGATCGATCGGCACACCAAAGCCCATTTTGGGACGAGTGAACAATTTCTCTGGGACGTATTTCCCTAATACACGTCGCAATAACCATTTAGTTTCACCTCGTTCTAATTTAAATCGCATGGGTAAAGACCAAATGTATTCCACCAATCGATAGTCTAACAAAGGAATCCTTGCTTCTAAGCTAACAGCCATGCTAGCACGGTCTACTTTTGTTAAAATATCATCAGGTAAATAGGTGAGGGTATCGATGTACTGCATTCGTTCCGTAAAATTTAAATCCGGCAACGGCTCTGGCCATAAGGAAATATCGGAACCATCAATCACTAATTCAGCCGGTCTTTCCCAAAGGCTAACAAGTCCTTTATATAAATCCTCCGATGATTGGGTTAATAGCGCCGCTAACTTATGCGCCTTATCCCCCACAGAAGATGGACGTAACTTCCGTGGTATCACATTTGCAAATTTATCCCACGCTGAAGGACTGAAAAAATTAATCGTTTTGCTACCCGACTGTCTCATCCACAGCGGAAATCGAACTAATTTGGACCATAAATTTTCGGCTAAAAGATAGCGATTATAACCGGCAAATAATTCATCACCCCCGTCGCCCGATAAACTTACCGTTACGTGCTGCCTTGCTAATTGAGAAACAAGATAAGTGGGTATTTGGGATGAATCTGCAAATGGCTCGTCATACCACTCCGGAATTTGAGGAATCAATCGAGCAGCTTCATCCACATGCAAATATAATTCGTGATGATCGGTTTTCAAATGTTGGGCAACTTCTTTCGCATAAGAAGCCTCATTATATTCTTTTTCATAGAATCCGATAGAAAAAGTTTTAATCCGATTTGTACTTTGAGCCTGCATTAAAGCAACAACGGCAGAACTATCAATACCACCGGATAAAAAGGCACCCAGCGGAACATCCGAGTACATACGACATTTAACAGCGTCCCGCAATAGAGTTTCCGTCTTTTCTAGTACTTCGTTGTCGTCAATTTTTTTCTTATTAATATTCTTTTGACAAACTGTTTCTAACGACCAGAAGGTTTCTTCAATAATTTTTTGATTGGGGTCGATGGTGAGTATCGTGCCTGGTTTTAGTTTATAAACACCCTTGTAAATTGATAATGGCGCAGGGATATAATTAAATCGAAAGTAGGAGGTTAAAGCCGTCCGGTCAATTTCAACATTCCAAACCGGATGCGCGGCGAGTGCTTTTAATTGCGAAGAGAAATAAAAAATGTTATTTTTTAAGCTCCAAAATAACGGTTTAATTCCTAAACGATCGCGACCAAGATACAGCTTTTTTTCAAGTTTGTTCCAATAAGCAAAGGCGAACATTCCATTCATTTTTTTTACTGCAGATTTAACACCCCATAATTCACAGGCTTCGAGAAGCACCTCAGTGTCTGAATGCCCGCAACAATAGATACCTGCATTTTCTAATTCTCGACGAATAAAGGGAGCGTTATAAATCTCACCATTGTAAATGATGGCGGTATTTCCTGAATGCGATAACATGGGTTGATGCCCTGCTGTCGAAAGATCAATAACGGCTAACCGTCGGTGCCCAAAAGCCAGTCCCGTTTTTTCGTCGCACCAAACGCCTGATGAGTCTGGGCCTCGAGAAGTAATTTGATCCGCCATCTTAGCAGCAACTTTTTGGTATTGCTCTTTTTTCCAAGACCGACGAAAATCCCAAAATCCGACAATTCCGCACATTAGTTATTTCCCGAAAGCGGAAAATTAGAGCAAGCCTTTCCTTCCGCAGTATTTTTGTTATCGTCGTCCTGCCAAGAAGGTGGCTTAACAACACTAATGGCTCGCTCCCATTCAGAGGCTAGCATAGCCTCATAAAATTGATCATAACGCAAAACACAAGCCTCTAAACTAAAATACTTTTTAACACGCTCTTTTGCTGCGTTTCCGTATTTATCTCGCGTTTCTTTATCTAAAGCGAGCATCAATAAAGCTTCTGCTAATTGCTGAGGTTGTTTAGGCGGCACGACGAATCCACATTGTTTATCAACAATAGCTTCTGCATTTCCTCCAACATCGGTGACCACCATCGGCAAGCCAGCCGCCATACATTCAAGCAGTGCATTGGAAAAACCTTCTTCATGAGAACTTAGAACACCCATGTCAGCAATTGACAATAATTGGGGGATGTCATGTTGTTGACCTAAAAAAGTAACATATTCCCGTAAACCAAGATTATCGCGCAAACTTTCTAGCGCATTTTTTTCGCCTCCATCTCTACCAATACATAGTAATTTCCAATTTTTAGATATTTTTTCTTTTATAGAAGACAACGCATAGAACAAATCTTTATGCCCTTTCCTTTTATATAAATTTGCTAGAATAACAATAATAAAAGTATCGTCACCTAAACAGAAGGAACGTTTAATTGCAGGCTTATTATAATGGATATTATATTTTTCAACTTCAACACCGTTATAGATTAATCCCAATTTATTAGGAGGAACACCCTCCTCTAAAAGCTCGGTGCCAACGCGCAATGAGGTTGCCAAGACTACCTTCATATATTTATGCAAGAGGGGTTCTATTTTTGCAACAATGGGGTGCGTTTTTTGATATTCATTAGTGACACGACGACTCATCACCATACAGCGGGCACGAGCCAAAAGGCCACTAATCCCTCCAAGTACATAAGTTCCTGGCAGAAAAAAATGAAGAATTGACGGGTTTCGTTTTAATATAAGAAAAGATAATCTTATTATCGACAATGAATAAATAAAAGGTTTCCCTAATGGGCCTAATTTATTTAAAAACTCACATAAAGGAGGAGTAATAATCGGAATGCCGGCTGCTAACATTTCATCGAACATTACACCTCGATGATTAGTAAGATATAAAATGATGTTATAGCCCCGCTTTTTCAAAGAAGGCAACACACGCAATAAATGCTTCTCCGCGCCACCAACGTCTAAAGCGTTTATGGCAACAACGATACATAAATCACGTTTTAATTTTCTCAAGAACATATTCATCATCTAGATCGAAAAACACTAACTACCTTACAAATGAAATTAAGTGAGGGCGAATATTTGTTTAATAGTTTATTAGTCTCAAAACACCCTCAGGATCCAGCAATATCTGTCGCGATAACCTATTTCCCATGTCACGCTCTAATATCTATTTATATTAAGCACTTCATCCCAAAGTTCATAAGCACATTGAGTTTCCATTTTTATTTTTTGTCGGGCTTTTTCTCCAAGACGTTTTCGAAGCAACTCATCGTTTGCTAAACGACAAAAGGCGAGATACAACGTTTCAACGTCTTCCACAGGTACTACTAATCCCGTTTCTTCATTTTTGACAAACTGCAAAATTCCCGAAGAAGCGTTGCTCACAATAACTGGCAACCCGCAACCCATGGCTTCCAATAGAGCATTTGGTGTTCCCTCATATCGTGAGGGCATAACAAAAATAGTAGCCGCATTGTAATAAGAAAAAATATCCAATTGCATCCCACCCCAAATAATATACTTATCTATATTTAAGTTTACTGCAAACTGTTTCAATTTATTACGTAATTCCCCATCACCAACAATAACTAAACGCCATTGCGGAAACTGGTGAATGAATTTTGAAAATGCAGACAATAGGATATCATGCCCCTTTTCATAACTTAACCTTCCAACAGCCAATATAGCAGGAAAACTATAAGTTAAAGGTCGGAACGGCTCTTCAATACAAACAGGGTTCGGTACATATTTTAATTTTCCAGCATCAACAAATTTTTCTAATGCTACAATCGCACCATGACTATTAGCGGTAACAATATCAGCATAACGATAAAGTAGATGTCTAAGTTTATCCCAAATATTTCCCAGCGAATCCCTTGTGGGATCACTTCGCTCGGAAACAATAACAGGAATTTGCATAAAAAAAGTAGCCAGAATTGTTAACACATTGGTGGTCCCAAGAAAACTTAAAACAAGCTTTGGCTGATAAGCTTTAATCATCGATCTCAGGGACTTTACCCTACGTAAATTATTCCAAATAGCGACTACTAAATTTTTTGATTCGCCAGTGAAATTAATACTTTTTCGAGAGACAGCAATCGGTAATTCAAAAAAATCAGCTTTCTCATTAAAAAATGTTATAACACAAATTTTTTTACCTTGATTCAACCAATTTTTTACAAGATTCATTAGCACCCTTTGAGTTCCCCCGCCCCCAATATCAGGAATAACTAGGCATAAATCAAATTTTTTTTTGTTCATTACTAAATGCTAGGGCATGTCGTCAGTTAACCTGCCGTCGTCGTCCCGCGGCTTGTCCGCGGAATCCAGTTAGGAACAGATTTCGTCATATAAGTCACGCCATGTTAGATTATTTTTTTCAATAAGATTTAATTTCTATTTAATTAACTAGCCAATTTCTAGAACTTAACCTGGCTTTTCTGGGTCCTGCGGACAAGCCGCGGGACGACGACGGCAGGTTAACTGACGATACGTCCTAATACTTTGAGAAGACGAATTTTTCTAAAACAAAATGAACCAAAAAGATTATAAGTTTAAAAAGAGATAATTATCATCCTCATAGGCTTTTTCGACATCAGTCAAATTCAGAACATTCGGATGACAATATCGCTTATCTATTAACAAATGAGTAATTGAATGTTGCTTTATAACATCAATAATAGGTTTTGTTAAAACCGGGAATAAATGACCTATTTTGGAAAAACCATATCCATGGGTCCCCCATAATACCTGCTTGCGCGTATGATAAGCAACAAAATCAGCTAGGTGATAAGGAAGGCAATATATTCTAGGTTGATCAAGCTGGTTAATAAGCGATACGATTGAGTGCATCTCTTTAGTAATTCCTATTACAGTATTATTACTTTTAAGTTTGAGTTGAAGGTTTTTCGTGGCGCTGTAGTAATTGAGCATACTTAAAAGGATACAAATAAATGCTAAAATATATAGGAGAACACTTGGATTTTGGTTTATCATCAAAGCAACAAATAAAAGGTTAACAGGGTAAGAATACTTGATGTATTGAATGCCCATGCCAAAACACCGCAGGAAAGGCAAGAAAGTCACTAAAAATACTAATATATAGATACCTATTAAAAAAAACATCAGAAAATGCTGTAAAGGATTAATTGAATTGAAATTCCACATCCCTATTGCCAGAAAAATAATCCAATAATTAATATGGAAAATGTGCTTACATTGCACCATAATTTCCGAAAAAGTTAATGACTTGTAATGGGAATCCTCATTTTTTTTATCTTTAGAATAAACTCTCGACTGATAAATACTATGAGCGCCCAAAAGAGGCCAGTTTTTATACCAAAACTTCACAATATCTAAATGGGCTTTTATTATTTTAATAAGCATATTTCTGAAAAATAGTAATCCAATGCAATAAGCCGCAATAACTGGCAATACCCAATCTAAAGTTAAATAACTTGCTGACAAAAATAGCGTTATAAACCAAATCAATTGCATCGTTAATTTGTGTGAAAAAATAAGTATTAAACAAAATAGAATAGAGGAAACCAAGCCAATATTATATCCGGATATCCACAAATAATCAGAGCACAAAAAGAGTATAAAAATAGGTATCGTCAAACTTCTACTTGTTAAGGATTTAAATTCAAGGAGCACCGGCCCGAAAAAAGAATATATTAAACCCACTATAATAGCCAATTCTAAGTTTGTTAGCTTTTTTGTAATTAAAAATAGTAAAACTAACGTAAAGTAATCTAAGGTGTGATTTATGATCCAGTGATATTGATTAACTATCTTTTCTGGCAGAGAAGCAAGAAAAATTGAAAATAATGGAGGATACCATTGCTCTGCAGGTTCTAACAGATAATAAGGCTCCAAAACAATTGGAAGTTTTTTAGTTTTCCTAAATTTTTCAGAGCATAATAAAAAATAATAAGCATCACAACCCTGCAATCGATAGGAATAGAGTGGAATTAATCGAGCTGCAAAAAATATAAATGATAATACTATAAAAAAAATAAAAGGATACATATCATCTAAATAATTTACTTTTTAAACAATTGCATTGGAATCTCAGCCGGTATCGATTCTTTCAATGTGGGAGTTCCATATCCAGAACAAAGTTTGCAGAGACTAATTTTGTCCTGTCGTGTCAATACCCTCTCCCTAAATTTTCGCGCTTTCTCTCCATTCCAAACTTGTTTAAATCCATTCTCAAATACATTCCCTAAAATATGCTTTCCTAAAGGGTCTCTGCAACAAGGAACAGCATCACCATTCCAGTTGAGCTGTATGGAATGCCAAATCCAGCGACATTCATTATTTGGAATTATTTTAGGTTTTAGCACTCCGTTTTGATAAGCTTCCTCATCATAAAACCAATATTTTCTGTCTTTTGGTAAATATGCATGGGCTTCCAACATATTTCTAACACAAGGATCGACGACTGTCGCTCTATCTACCCCAATTTCTTTAGCCCATTTTAAAAATTCATCAACCTGGTGCTCGTTATGCCGCATTACAATAAATCCAACTTCAACCTTGACATTAGATTTCGGACATTTTCTTCGCTCCTCAATTAATTTGTATAGATTTTTATGAACTTTATTTAAATCACTATTCACTCGATAACGGTGATGAGTTTCAGGGTCCATTCCCCCCAATTGAAAACTAATCTGATTAATGTCTGAATAAATCACTGCTTCTGGATTAACTAAATCACCATTTGTGCAAGTTTCAACAAAAATTCCCCTTTCTCTAGCGTATCGAATCATTTCATAAGAATGCTTATTAAGAAAAGGCTCGCCCATAAAATAATACATCAGGCTAGAAGTTGTTGGCCATACTTCATCAATTAATCTCTTAAATAAATCAATATCCAAACGACCTTTTTTTCGTGTCATTTCATTTTTTCCTGTCTCGCAGACAGGACAAAGCGCATTACAAGTATTTGCAGGCTCAATTGAGATATGAACAGGCATCATTAAAGGACCCGTTTTTTTGAATTTCAACATAGCTGAATTATATATAAGAGACTTCCAGCCCCTTGGTCTTTTATAAGCTAAATCTACAACTCTTTTTGTTAGATCAATCGTCTTCGATATTTTCATACCCCACCTCAAAAATTAATTCGGCCACCACATGTGTTGCTCTAACATTTTGCTTAATACGTCAGAAAGCCAATCGTCTACTTGGGCTTTATTTATAAAATTCGGTAATTCTTCTTCCACTAAAACAACTTCACGTCCGCTCTTTCTTCCTTTACCTTTTATTTTCAACCAACCCTTCTTATCATCAACCCCAGATATAACGTATTCCATGCGGGGGCGGTTTGCCCAATTTTGAGAGAACGCTTGTTTTAATTTCATTTCTAAATATTGATAAAGTGTTTCCATTGATAAACCTATGCTTTTCTGGCTATTACGGATATTCCTGCTGGCTCAATATCTATCCGCTCTATTTCAAGTTTTTCTTCGTTACACCATTGGATTATTTCATCCTCGGTATGGCGATGTGCATTCCTCGGCGCATACCAATCATAATTAATGTGAGTTAATTCTTCTAAATTTAAATCAGGATGGTAAAATGCTTTAAAAATATGCCAATAAAAAAACCGCTGTAAATTTATTTTTCCCGCAGGAATATTTAAAGATTTAATTTCTTCTGGAATTTCTATCTCTATGTTAAGATCTCCTAAAATCTTCCCTAGCTTTGACAAAGATTTAATGTCTTCCCATGCCTTTTCACATGATAAATCTTGAATTTGACTCCGAATGTAATCATCGCAAAACTCCCGAATAGGCCCTTTTTTGCGATAGATATAAAACAAAAATCTTCCATCCTTTTTTAATAATTTAACTAACTTTTTGAAAGAATTTTTCGTAGAGTTGGTATGATGTAATACCCCTTCTGAAAAAATTACATCGATAGACTCATCAGGAAATGGAATATTTTCTATACTCGTTTGTAAAAATTCAGCTTTAAAACCTGCACTCGCAAACCTTTGACGCGCTATTTCGACACTACTTGAAATATCAACACCAATAAACCTAATCTTATTAAGTACATCACGAAACCATTCGAGCGCACTTAAACCAGCACCAACGCCTGCATCCAACAAGAGTGGATTGCCGCCCACTAACCATTCATAGGATTTAGCTTCGCCATAACGTTTGTTTAGCCAAACACGGGTTCTTTTTCTAGCAACTTGTGAGTCATAAGTGTTCGTTTTACGCCATTTATATCCAAAAACTTCCGCTGTTTGTTTTTGCGCTTGGGAATACATTAATTGATCTCTCAAGATGCCTTCACGGTACTCAAAATTAACTCCATTAATACAAATTTCCTCACTCTCATGCAAAGTCTTGATTGGTATTAAATCGTAAAACATTCACTTTTCCTATTAATTTCTAACCCTTTCTAAGCCATACAACGTTCGATAAATTTCAGAATTTTTTACAAGTTCGTTGTGATTACCTTCTGAAACAATCTTTCCTTCATGTAACACGACAAGTTTATCACAAAATAAAATTGAACTGTGTCGATGAGCGATGATAATTAGTGTTTTTTTTCCCATCAGTGATTTCAAAGCTTCGTTAAATTCATTTTCTGTAATAGAATCTAACGCATTTGTTGCTTCATCCATGATAATGATATCGGGATTGTGATATAATGCGCGCGCTATCCCAACTCGCTGTCGCTGGCCGCCTGACAATTTTGTACCCTTTTCTCCAATTTGCGTATATAAGCCCTCAGGTAAATCATTTATTAGATTCTGTAATTGCGCTATATTAACGCCACGTCTTACCGCCTCATGGTCAATCGCTTTCTCTGAAACTCCTAATGCAATATTATCTAATAGGGTACCCTCAAGGAGATGCGTATGTTGCGGGACATATCCTACCAAATGAGATAAATCTATATGACTATTCGTTATGTCAATATCGTCACAAAAAATAGAACCACTTTTCACTGGCAACAGCCCAAGAATTACGTCAACTAACGTGCTTTTCCCTGCCCCAGAAGCACCTACAATACCAACAGAAGTATTTTTTGGAATTGTTAATGAAATATTTTTTAAAGTTTCTGCTTTTGCTTTCGGATATTGATACGTGATATCCTTAAGGTTTAATTCTCGCTTGAATTCAACGTCTTGCTGGGAACGACGCTTCCTCAGCAATATATTCTGGTATTCTCCTAATTCATCAAGTGCTTTACGAACCACTAACACATTGGCGTGGTATTGTCTTACATTACCTAACGCAAGTGATATACGCGCTATCGCTGGCAACATTCTCTGAATAGAGATAGCAATAATCCCCACTATTGGTAAAATAGAAATTAAATTTCCATGAGAAAATAATAAGTAAAGTAGAATAATCAGCAATATTCCAAAACCGATTAAATTCATAAGCACCGAGGGTACATTTGCAACAACGTTATAGATCACCATATTTTCGGCATTCTTTCTTCTCCAAAAAACAAATTTTTCAATAAAATAAGCTTCAACGTTATTTATTTTTATATCTTTTAGCCCTTGAAAAGCATCAGAAGCAATTTTATATAATTTTCGTGTATAATATTCGTTTTCATTACTAATATTTTTTATTTTTGTTTTTGTCCCTTTCATTGTTAAAAGTAGGAGGGCAGTCAAGCTAACAACAGAAAGTAAAACAATTTTAAAGTCAACCCATAAAATTAAACACGCCAGTGAAAAAACAACGATAGAGTCAGTTACTATTGATAGAATAAAAGTAATTACATTTACGGTGTACACTACGTCAGTCAAGATATACTTTGACAAAGTAGAAGTATTAAATTCCATTGCTTTTTGATAAGGCATAAAAAGATAACTTCTAATACAAAAGCCAGACATTCTTATATTCAAATTTTGGGCAAATTTTGACTGATAATAATTATTTATGCAGGTTATAATTGCTTTTAAAGAAAGCATAACAAATATCACGAAGCCAATAAAAACCAAAAACGAATTATCGCGTTTAAAATGAAGAAAATTGAAAATATAATTCAAAATGGAATTATGTTGGATAATTTGCTGATCCCCTAATATCTTTATATAAGGGAAAATAGCGCCCACACCGACTAATTCTATACAGGCTGCTAACACCATTAAAAGAATTAACAGGCTTAATTTCTTTATATCATTTTTATTTAAAAACGATAAAATTACTTTAATATAATCAAACATATTATTACGTTCAGTAGTATTTTAAATTGACTTTGTCATTAATGATTTCTACTTTTCCGATTACCTTTGCCGGCGATCCCGCCACTATTGAATAAGCAGGCACATTAGTATTTACAAAACTATTAGCGCCGATAATCGAATGATCGCCTATTTTTATGCCCATTTTTATAATCGATTGCGGGGCAATGTAACAGCAATTACCTATTGTTACATCTCCTTTTTGATAAACGCTTTTGCCCCCCGTAACCGCCCAAGCTACACTATCGTGGGTATATATATATACTCCCGCTGAAATGGAACAATAACAGCCGATACTAAGTCGCCCGCCCGACCCATCCAAAATCACATACGGACCAATCCAACTGTTCGCTCCTACTGCCACATTTCCAAACACTAAAGCGCTATTGTAAATACTGACATCTTCTCCAAATCCCAATCTTTGGGCTCGCTCCCAACGATCAAACATGGCGTCTTGAAAAGGAAGACTACGATTCCAGTGGTCCAGCAAATAAGCTTCTTTTTGTTTATAAGCATTATCTAATTCATCAAAAATATGACTCATTTAAAGCTCCACCGTTTCTGGCGTAAACAAATGATAATTAGATTTATGACCCTTAGACAAATGAACCTGCATAAAAATTTCTAAATAAATTAGTGACCAAATTAATAATCGGTGATTGTGATGGTTTTGAATGTGGTCATTCACCAAATGGTTCACGACTGAATAATCGAGTAATTCGAAAATTTTAGCATTTCTATCACCAAGCAACGAGCGCACAAATTCGATACTTTCTCCTTTGAACCAACTGGCATCCGGCGCCGAGAATCCTTGCTTCGGAGCATGAGCGACGTTATCGGGCACATAGCGACTCATCATTTTACGTAAGATTTTTTTACCATTCATCCTTTTTTCTCGTTTAGAGAATGTGTCGTTTTCATTGACCCTTTCAAACGCGAAATCAGATAGCTTATATTTCACAGGCACCTGTAAAGCAAAATCAACGAAATCATTGTCAAGACAAGGTACCCGAGTTTCAAGTCCGTGCGCCATACTTAGTTTGTCTTCAACTACGAGCAATCCATGCAAAAATGTTTTGGCTTCAAAATATAAAGAATAATTAATATAGTCTTCAGTCTTTATTGGCGTATCCTTAATTCGAAAAACATTAGCAAATATATCTCGAGTCCAAATAGATTTTACTTCTTCAGCAATAGGAGCAAGAACTTTAAAAAGATTTTTGTTACTCATCAACCGCTGCCAATATTGATAATATTTATCAATATAATCTTCAAAATTTTCGCTACTCTGTCCGCACAAATAGCGCCATGGGTATCCTGCGTAAAGCTCGTCTCCGCCAGTTCCAGCTAATACAACTTTACCGAATTTACTGGCCAATTTAGCCGCGTAAAAATTTGGATAACTTTGTCCGATCCGCGGTTCTTCCAAATGCCACACCAAATCCTGCATGCAACGCTCCATATCTCCCGCTTTTAATACCATTTCATAATGCTCAGTGCCAGCAAGATAAGAAAGATGTTCGGCTGCTTGACGCTCGTCAAATGCTAATTCCAAACCAGAAGCGGAACTCAAATCGAACCCTACTGTGAAAGTACGTATGTGCGGCAATTGTTTTGCTGCAATCATTGTAATCGATCCCGAGTCCACCCCCCCGCTTAAATAACTATTCACAGGAACATCACTGACAAGCTGGCGGTTAACCGCTTGCTGAAACAAATCATTAATTTTTTCTAATAGCATTTTTTCAGAAAGCGCTGAATCATTTGTAAAATTAAAATCCCAATATTGATGAAGAGATGAATTTTCTCTTTTTACCATCATAAAATGACCGGCAGGCATAATGCGGACATCTTTAAAAAGCGTTCGATCCGTAAAGAAATTTTGGAAAGTTAAATATTCTACCAAAGCCTCTTTATTAATCTCAGCGCCATAAAGACCTGAAGCAATAATCGCCTTTATTTCAGAGGCAAAAACGAAGCAATCGTTTGTTTGATAATAATATAATGGTTTAATTCCATAACGGTCTCTGGCTAAAAATAATGTTTTTTCTTTGCGATCCCAAACGGCAAAAGCAAACATGCCATTAAATTTTTCTAAACACTTTTCTCCCCATTGTACATAAGCGTTTAAAACCACTTCCGTATCGGTATTAGAAAAAAATGAATAGCCCAAAGTTTCTAACTCTTTACGCAGTATTTTGAAATTATAAACTTCACCATTATAAGTAATAAGATAACGACCATCCTTCGTTTGCATCGGTTGATGCCCTGCGGGACTTAAATCTATAATCGCCAGTCTTCTATGTCCCAATCCGATATATTTGTCAGTAAACTGTCCCTCGCCATCCGGTCCGCGATGAGCAATAGAATCCGTCATCGCTTTAATTTGATCGAAAGCAACTGGCTTACCATTTAAATTGAAAATGCCTGCAATACCGCACACAATTAAATACTTCTTAAAGTTTCAATGACGTAATCGTAATCATCTTTAGTCATACGATTATGAAGAGGAATCGCCATCGTGTTGTGATCACAATCACGCGCACCAGGGAAATCATCCGAATAAATTCCATATTTTTCTTGGTAGAAACTTAACAGATGCACAGCATGAGTGCCCGGCCGCGTGGCAATACCAGCTTCTTTTAAGTATTCCATCAATGTATTGCGAGGCATTGGCGCGCGCTCCGGATCTACGTAAAAAACACAAGCTTGCCAAGCATGTTTGCAATCAGCTAATAATCGCTGCGCACGCAACCAAGTGAGATCTTTTAAATGGGTGTAATAATAATTAGCCCATTGATCACGTTCATTAATAAAAGCATCCAATTTAGCTAATTGCACAATGCCAACAGCAGCCTGTAAATCCGTCATACGATAATTAAAACCTAACAATTTAAAATCAGGCAGAAGATAAGGTTTATCACTCAAATGCCGCACTTCTTCAGGAATTTCAGCGCCGTGATTACGCATAATTTCAGCTCGATGTGCAAGCTCGGTGTTGTTCGTCGTTAACATCCCTCCTTCGCCGGTAGTAATCGATTTACGCGGATGAAAAGAAAAAGCACCCATATCGCCTAAAATACCTGCGGGTTTTCCTTTATAAGCAGCTCCTGCAGCGCACGCCGCGTCCTCCAAAATCATTACCTGATTGGGAATAACTTTGCGTATGGCGTCTATATCCGCACAAGCACCAAATAAATGCACGGGAATAATTGCTTTCGTTTTATCGGTGATTTTCCGAGAGATGTCTTCCACGTTAATATTAAAAGTGTCTCTATCAACGTCCGCAAATACCGGCGTTGCCCCACAATATAAGACCGCATTGGCTGTGGCAATCCATGTAAATGCAGGCACAATCACTTCATCACCGGGTCCTACCCCCATAGCTGCCAGCGCCAAATGCAATGCAGTGGTACACGAAGTGGTTGCTAGCGCCTTTTGCGCTTGGTGTCGAACAGCAAAAAGGCGTTCAAATTCGGCAACTTTTGGGCCTTGGGTTAACCATCCTGAGTCCAATGGCACTTTCAGCGCTTGCCATTCTTCATCGCCTATGGAAGGTATCGCAATAGGGATTTTTCGTTTTTGTTTTATCATCGTCATGAAATGGCCACCTCTCGACGTTGCTCTACCTCAGCAATATGCGAACGACGCCATTCAATTAATCTTTGTAATCCTTCGGTTAAACCCACTTCTGCCTTAAAACCAATTTGCTCCGCTGCTTTTTTAGGACAACCAATGCGATTTTTTACAAAAGTAGTTCCTTGCGGTAAAAATTGAATGTTATCGGAAGTTCCAGTGATTTTTTGAATTTCTTTAGCAAGCTCTAAAATACTTGTGCGTTTTCCGGTACCCACATTGTAATATTCATCCACCGTATCCGCTTTCATCGCACAAATATTCGCTGCAGCACAATCTTCAACGTACACAAAATCATAAGCCTGTGATCCATCTCCATAGAGCGTCATCGGTTGTCCTTTATCCAACGCATCTAGCATTTTCATAATCACTGCAATATAAGCCCCGCGATAATCTTGACGCGGACCATAGACATTCATGTAGCGCAATCCGACAAAAGGCAACCCATAACGATGGTGATAAGCCGTCGCCATCGCTTCGCCAGCAATTTTAGTAGCCCCGTAAAAAGTCCGACTATTAAATGGATGTGCTTCGGTCATTGGCTCTTCTAACGCATCTCCATACACCGAAGCTGAAGAAGAAAAAACTAATCTTTTAACGCCCTGCGCCACACACGTTTCTAATACATTAAACGTTCCCTGAATATTTGTCTGAAAGGCGGAACGAGGATATTCATAACATTGCAACAACCACAGCGCGGCAAAATGAAAAACACCATCAACCCCTTTTAATGCTGTATTTAAAATATCGGTTTGATTAATATCACCACCAATATCATAAATTTTAGTCCGTGGATCACGCAGTGCCTGAGCCAAATTTTCCCGAGTTCCTCGCACAAAATTGTCGTAAATAATGACTTCGGCCACATCTTCTTGCAAAAGCCGATCCACTGTATGCGAACCAATCAAACCGGCGCCACCAATGACTACAAATTTTTTACCTCGAATATCCATCAATTTCCCCCTTATTTTTAACTAATACAGGCGATCTCAATTAATTCATTCTCATCATTCACACCGTAACGTCGTCCCTCCCGCGGACAAATCAAACGATCGTCCAATCGCTCTCCCGCATGGCTTACCCACCCCACCTGTCGGGCCGGGTTACCCAACACCAACGCGTGAGGTTTGACATCTTTGGTCACCACAGCGCCTGCACCAATCAACGAATAAGCGCCAAGGTGCACGCCACAAACAATTGTTGCGTTCGCACCAATCGTAACACCCCGTTCAACATAAGTTTTTTTAAATTCATTTTTCCTTTCAATTTCAGCACGGGGGTTATTTACATTGGTGAAAACACAGGAAGGTCCACAAAAAACACCATCTTCCAAAGTCACCCCCTTATAAAGGCTCACATTATTTTGAATTTTACAATAATTACCTATTTTAACGTCCGGACCAATCATTACATTTTGCCCGATAATACAGTTTTCTCCAATTTTGCATCCCTCTAAAATATGAGAAAAATGCCATACCTTCGTGTTTTTCCCCAACGCAACGTGGTTATCCACAACCGCTGTTTCGTGAATAAAAAAGTCATTGACTCGAGGCGACGATTCTAAATTTAATGACTTTGTCGCCTGGTTTAAAACTTCTAACACACGCAAACCTTCTTTGGCATCGGTGATTGGTTGCTCGCGTGTTTTTACACAGTCTATAAAATGCTGACATTCCCTTGTTAGTGGCTCTTCCTCCGTTAAAGAGCAGTAAGTGGCATCGGCTTTATCCGGAAAAGGCATTCCATCACGCCAATGAATTTGATGCGAATAAAAAGCCAATTTTTGTGTCCACGGTTTGGCATCATCAAAAACAGCCATTCCCTTTGATCCCACTACAACCAGCTTCTGTTCTTTGTGCGGATGTAGCCAAGAAACAAAAATATGCGCTTGTACCCCGCTTGGAAATTCAAGGTGCGTCGTTGTCACATCCGCGATAGATTTATGTAAAAAATATCCGCCCATTGCCTTTACGACACTCGGTTTTTCGTTTACTAAGCTTAAAATCATGGAAATATCGTGTGGTGCAAAACTCCATAAAATATCTTCTTCTCGTCGTATTTTCCCTAAGTTTAAGCGATTAGAATAAAGGTATTGCAGTCTCCCCAGTTTTCCTTCGTGCGCTAATAATTTTAACGCCGTAAAAGCAGGGTGATATTGCAACAAATGACCAACCATTAAAATGCGATGACGCGCGAATGCGAGTTGACCTACTTTTTCTGCATCGTCCATTTGTAATGCTAAAGGTTTCTCAACAAATACATCTTTGTTAGCTTCTAAAGCCTGCCAAGCAAGTTCTGCATGGTCTTTTGCCGGTGTTGCGATTGCCACGGCGTTATAAGAAGTGTTAGTTAAGGTTTCTTTCCATGAAAGAACAGGGACTTTATATTCTTCACCAAGCTTAATAGCGACTTCTTGGCTAACTTCACAAATACCAGCTAAGGCACCCAATTTTGCGAAATTGCGAATTAAATTCTTTCCCCAATACCCTCCTCCCACGACAACAATCTTTGGCTGATCCTGCATTTTTTACTCCAGTTTGGAATTAAGCACGCTACCGCCCTACGGATCTTTTCCCGCATTGGACCATTTACACACGCAACTATGTCAACAATATACTCGGTACCAACACCTGATGGGGTGCTACCACTTGTTGAATATCTGTAACCATTTGCTGCGGCGCTTCAAAAGCAGTAACAACAAAAACCGCTTCCGATGGCAAACTCTCATGCGAATGCCATACCTCTTGATTTAAATAAGTATCCCCCTCGTAGTGAGGATCATAAATTCCCAGTACGTTCATTTCAGCACGAGCCGCTTGTAAAAGTGCGACTTCAGCCAAATCAGAAACACCGCACAACACAACCTCTTTTTGATGGTTAAGGCGGCATTGATTGAATAATTGAAGACACGCTTGACCGGCTTTGCGATAAAAATAAAAAGATCGGGAAAGGTATTGCGCAGTAAGACGCGTTTTCTCTGCAAAACCTTTCGGCGTTAAATAATATAAATAACGATTGGCTGGAATTTGTTCGATTTTTACTAATCCTTTATTGATACAATGTTTTAAATACGCATTCGTCAAACCTAATGCAAGACCTAATTTTTTAGACAAAGTCCGTTGCGTAATATTGCTTTGCTGTTCAATCGATTGAAGAATCGGCAGCGTAATTTCCACGTCCTTATCATCAGCGTTCATAGCATGAACACTGTATCTTGAGTTACCAAGAATATCAAGTTCCTGTCACCGAATCCAACGGCACTTCAACACGGGTTACTTTACCAACCATGTCCAATAACAAAGTGACTCGTTTAGCGCCCGAGTGCATTTCAAAAACCCCCTCATAACCCGCCATAACGCCGTCGATTATTTGAACACGTTGCCCCTTTTGGAAAAGAGAAACTTTAGGCGGCACGCTCGCAGAAGTTTCGTTGTTTTTTAAAAATTGAACGAAATCTGGAGGTACTTTTGCAGGAATCCCGCCAAAACGAACCAATGCAGAAACACCGCGCGTTGAACGTATAGGCCCCCAATTATCCTTATCGATATTTAACAAAATAAAAAGATAACGAGGAAATAAAGGCTCGGTAATCAGTTGATAACACCCCGATCGCCGTCTATTAACTTGAATAAATGGCAGATAAATTCTATAGCCTTGGCGTTCTAAATTTTCCTCGGCTATTCTTTCTTGGCGAGGTTTTGTATAAATAAGATACCAATCGCTATCCGTTGACACTCTTACAGCTCACAATGCTTAATAATTCGTCACAAACGTTTCTTACTGTCTCTTTTGTCAAATAGGGATGAAAAGGTAAACTCAACACTTGCTGACTGGCTGCTTGCGCTTGCGGGTAATGGTCATCGGTTTTCAAATAAGCTTGGATCGCAGGCTGTTCATGCAACGACTTCGGATAATGAATGGCTGTTGGAATGCCAGCTTCCGTCAAAGCAACTTGAACGCGCTCTCTTTGTTCAACACGGAGGGTGTATTGGGCAAAAGCGCTCATGTTATTCGGAGCAATATAAGGGGTAACAAAATCTGCCCCTAAAATTTCAGAATACCACTCAGCCACCCGCTGTCGCTGCTCTAACTCATCAGCAAATAATTCCAGTTTTGCCAACAAAACAGCCGCTTGTAAAGTATTGAACCGCGCGTTCAAGCCGACCCGAACATGATGATAGCGCTTTTCTTGGCCGTGGTTACGAATCAAACGCATCGTTTGCGCCAGTTCGTTATCATTCGTAAAACAAGCCCCCCCGTCCCCATAGCAACCTAACGGCTTGGAAGGAAAAAAGCTCGTGCAGCCGATGGTGGTGAAGCCACAAGACTGGCGGCCATGATGGGTCGCACCTAAGCTCTGAGCCCCATCTTCAATCACCGGTAAACCATGTCGTTCAGCAATGGCATTAATCGCCACTAAATCGGCACACTGGCCATACAAACTCACTGGCACAATCGCCTTTGTTCGATTAGTAATCGCTGCTTCGATACGTGAAACGTCTATATTGTACGTTTTAGGGTCGATATCAACGAAAACGGGTGTAGCACCCAAAAAAACAATCGTTTCAGCCGTTGCAAAAAAACTAAAGGAAGAGGTGATTACCTCATCCCCCGGGCCTACGCCTAAGGCCATCAAGGCGATCAACAAAGCCATCGTCCCACTAGAAACTGTGATACAGTGGCGGACCCCTACCCACTCCGCCAACCGGGCCTCCAATTCTTTCACTTCCGGGCCCATAATGAATTGGCCGTGATCCAGCACGGCTTGCATCCTTCCATCAACCGCTTGTTTTATCTTCAGGTATTGCTCATTTAAGTCGATAAATTTCATTACGCGGTTCCTTATAGCCTATAAAGAAGGAGAATACTATCTAAAAAGCCCCACAACTTCAATTGGATGATTTCCCCAAACGTCTCGTGTATTATTTTTTACTATGAAACTATCGCCACTAACTGCATTATCGCCGCTCGACGGTCGCTATCAAAACAAGGTAGAAGCGTTGCGCCCCATTCTCAGCGAATATGGCCTAATTCGCTATCGGGTGATAGTCGAGATCAAATGGCTGCTTTTTTTATCACAAGAAAAAACGCTAACCGAGATCCCTTCTTTAAATGACTCGGATATTAAAAAGTTAGAAGAGATTATTGATCACTTTGATTTACAAGCCGCCGAGGCGGTCAAAACAATTGAAGCAACCACCAACCACGACGTTAAAGCCGTCGAATATTATTTACAACGTCAATTGGAAAAAGAAAAAAACCTCGCGCCTCTCATCGGTTTTATTCATTTCGGATGTACTTCTGAAGATATTAATAATCTTTCCTATTCGCTTATGATTAACGAAGCCCGTGAAATCGCGCTTATTCCCATCATAAAAAATATCGGAATGCGATTTCAAACGTTAGCGGAAAAATATGCTGAACTTCCTTTATTAAGTCGCACTCACGGCCAACCAGCAACGCCAACAACCCTAGGAAAAGAATTAGCAAATATTGTTGCACGTATTCATGCTCAATATCATAGTCTCGCCCACCTTAAATTATTAGGCAAAATGAACGGTGCCGTCGGCAATTTTAATGCGCACCAAGCAGCGTATCCAACTTTTGATTGGCCGACGTTCAACAAACGTTTTATTCAATCGCTCGGGCTAGAAGCCAACGAATACACAACGCAAATCGAACCTCATGATCGACTTAGTGAATTTTTACAATCGCTGGTCCGTTTAAATACGATCCTTATCGATTGCTGCCGGGATATTTGGAGTTATATTAGTCTCGGTTATTTTTTTCAAAAATCGAAAAAAAATGAAGTGGGTTCTTCTACCATGCCGCACAAAGTAAACCCGATCGATTTCGAAAATGCGGAAGGGAATTTAGGACTTGCTAACGCCTTAGCGAATCACCTCATCAACAAACTACCCATTTCTCGATGGCAACGCGATTTAACCGATTCCACCGTAATGCGAAACTTAGGTTGTATATTCGGTTATGCGCTTATCGCTTATGAATCACTTCTCAAAGGGTTAGATAAAATAAGTGCGAACGAACAACGCATTCGGGAGGATCTCGAAGCACATTCGGAAGTGCTAGCAGAAGCTTTACAAACAGTAATGCGTCGATACGGCGTCCCCAGGGCTTATGAACAACTGAAAGAGCTGACCCGGGATAAAACGATTGATAAAAATCGGCTAACCAAGTTTATCGAACAATTATCGCTTCCCACCGAAGCTAAAAACCATTTAAAATCACTGACCCCCAGCAATTACACTGGTTTTGCAGCAGAATTAGCAAAAAAAATTAGTACTTTTAAATGGGATTAATAACGAAGATAAAGAAAAAAACTTAATATGCTAGACATTACCTTCAAAACCGACAAAAACAACAAACCCTATCTTGAAACCGGCATCACTGGTAAAGCCTTATTAACTATCCCTCAGTTAAATAAAGGAACGGCGTTCACCGAAGAAGAACGTGATACTTTTGGATTAAGAGGGAAACTACCGAACAGAGTGGAAACGCTAGACGATCAAGTCGCTCGCGCCTACTTACAATATAAATCATTTGATATGCAGCTTAATCGCAATTTCTATCTCAATCATCTTTTGGATACCAATCAGGTCTTGTTTCATCGGTTAGTGAAAAATCACGTCCAAGAAATGCTTCCCACCATTTACACGCCTATTGTTGGCAACGCTGTTCGCGCTTTCAATAAAAGATTCATGCATCCTCGCGGTCTTTATATTTCTTACGAAGACCGAAACCAAATTAAAAAAATTCTTAATAACCGCTCTCACCCCATCATCGACCTTATCGTCGTCAGCGATGGTGAAGGCGTACTAGGCATTGGCGATCAGGGGGTCGGTGCAATGGCGATTCCTGTGGCGAAACTCATGGTTTATACCGCCATCGGTGGCATTAATCCCATTCGGACTTTGCCCATCTTGCTAGATGCAGGCACCAATAATGAAGAATTATTAAACGACCCTCTTTACTTAGGCTGGCGTCATCCGCGTTTATCCGGCAATGAATATGCGGAATTTATCGAAAAATTCATTGAAGCCGTGCAAGCTACGTTTCCGCAGGTTTTTTTACATTGGGAAGACTTCGGACGCACGAACGCTTATCGTAATTTAATTAAGTACCGCGAAATCACTTGCAGTTTTAACGATGATATTCAGGGTACCGGCTGCGTGGCTCTCGCCGCTATCTTGGCCGCATTAAAAATCACCCGCTCAACCCTACCAGAACAGCGTATCGCCGTTTTTGGTGCTGGCACAGCAGGCATGGGAATAACCGATACGCTATTTCGCGCTTTATCTCAAAACGGCTTATCAGAAAAAGAAGCCAGAAACCCATTTTGGTTAATCGATCGAAACGGCTTATTAACGGAGTATAGCGAAGAAGTAACTTCGGCTCAGCAGCCGTACCTTCGTAAAAAAGAAGAAATAGCTTCTTGGAAAATCAAAAATCCACAGCAAATTTCCTTGCTTGAAGTCATCGAAAATGTAAAACCCACTATTTTAATTGGTGCATCCGCTCAAAGCCATGCCTTTGATCAAACCATTGTAAAAGCGATGGCAAAACACGTTGAAAAACCTATTATTTTCCCTTTATCCAACCCTACTGATCGCAGCGAAGCCGAACCGGCTGACTTGCATCGATGGAGCCATGGTAAAGCTTTAATTGCGACTGGCAGCCCTTTTGAGGATATTATTTTCGACAATCAAATATTTCCCGTGAATCAATGCAATAATTATTTAGCTTTTCCCGGCATCGGGCTTGGCGCTATCGCGGTTAAAGCCAATCGCGTTAGTGACAATATGCTGTGGAGCGCTAGTCAAGCCCTCAGTCGATACGCAAACGAATCCACACACCGCTTACTGCCCAGCATCGCCCAAGCCCAAGAAGCCTCCCGCCAAGTAGCCATTGCTGTTGCAAAAACCGCTATTGAAGAAGGCCTCGCTAAATTCTCTCTCGATCAAGTAGAAACACTGGTCGATCAACAAATCTGGGAACCTCATTATTTATCTTACCGAAAAAGATAATAAAACCACTTTCGTGAAATGGATCAGCATTTATAATGATATCCCCACATTAAAAATCGCCAATCCCCTCATTTAGAATGTCTAAATAACGTTGGTAGGTATAAATTTTATGGCGTTCTTTGCCCGTAATAATATCGGTGACGGAATGTTTTTCTAAATAATGATGAACTAAGAGCGCAGACGCAGCTGGCCGGCCAAAGTTTTCTATTTTCTGCCGATCTTCTGTAAAAAGCTGGCTAATATTTTTTGCAGTCTTTATCGCTTGATTTGCTGTCTCATCACGCCCTCTAAAAAAAATCGAATCCAGGATTCCCAGTCACCGATTTTTCTGACTCGCTGTAAATAACCATAATATTGCTGGCGGTGTGTTTTAAAGTACAGGCTTAAAAAAAGAAGCGATTAATGTTATAATCGCTTCACAATACGAAGCAATTGGATCACTAAAATGTCTCACTGGATATGGCAACATAAAGATTGGCCTCATTTTTTCTGGGATGAAAAGTTACTTTCCTCTCATTTAAGTAGCGCCCGCCTGGTTCAAGGGAAATTGCTTGGCATCATCCACACTATCAATCAACAAACGGCACGACAAATGAATGCTTTTGTCTTGGCCGATCAAGCCGTGGACACCTCGGCCATAGAAGGTGAACACCTAAATCGTGACAGCGTTCGTTCCTCTATTGCCAATCGATTAGGTCTCAAACAAGTGGGAATAAATAAGCCGGTGGACCGATACATTGAAGGCTTATTAGATATGCTCTTAGATGCCACTGAAAATTATGAACAACCGCTAACTTTAGAGCGCCTTTATGGATGGCACGCTGCGCTCTTTCCCACTGGCTATTCCGGCATCCACAAAATCACTGTCGCCGCGCTTAGAAAAACAGATCCGATGCAAATCGTTTCAGGCCGCCCAGGAAAAATCAAAGTTCATTATGAAGCGCCCCCTTCTAAAAGGGTTAACAAAGAAATGAGAATATTTTTAAACTGGTTCAATAAAAAAGACCTTGATGGATTACTGCGCGCTGGAATAGCGCATTTATGGTTTGAGCTATTACATCCTTTTGACGATGGCAACGGACGCATTGGGCGCGCTATTATTGATTTAACCCTTGCGCAAGATGAAAAACAGAACGTGCGTTATTACAGTTTATCTTCCGCTATCATGCAAGATCGAAAAAATTATTATACCCAGTTAGGAAAAAGTTGCCGTGGCAATATGGATATTACTTTATGGCTCATCTGGTTTATAAATTGCTTTAAAACAGCCATCCACCAAGCATTTGAATTAATCGACGACATCACCTTAAAAAGTCGTTTTTGGGAAAAACATGCAACCACCGAGCTAAATGCCCGTCAAATAAAAGTATTAAACCGTTTACTCGATGCTGGAAAAAAAGGTTTTATCGGAGGCATGACAACTCGAAAGTACACGCAGCTTACCAAAACCAGTCGGACTACCGCTTACCGAGAATTACATGATCTCGTTCTCAAAAAGTGCTTAAAACCGTTAACCAAAAAAGGTCGCTCCGCAGCCTATGAAATCCGCTGGGTTAACAAAGAACATAAATCAAAAAAGTAAGAACCCTGATAACAAGGCCTGACTACTCGACATATCCACTATCAGTATTCTGTTAAATACACTGCTATTGTAACAAACAACAGGTACGATAGCGCGTTTGTCCGATAGGCAGATTATCCCAGTCTATTGGCTGCCCATTTTCTGCGCCCTCAAAATTTCCTATATCACCCAGGAATAAGTATTCTAATCGTTGTAAATTAATAAACTCTGGCGGTAAAACAGAAATGTTATTATCACTAAGATCAAGGAATTTCAAATTGACTAGCTGCCCGATTTCTGGCGGAAGAAAAGTTATTCCATTCGTTACCAGTATAAGGAGCCATAAATTGATGAGATTACCTATTTCTGGAGGTAAAGGAGAAAGGCCATTTTCTCTGACAGATAACTCTCTTAAATTTGTCAGATGCCAATTTCCGCTGGAATCACAGTGATCGCATTAAAATCGAGGCAAAGAAATTTCAAATTTCTAAGACTTCCTATTTCTGGCGGTAAAAATCCAATACCGCAATCTGAAACCTCAAGAACTTGTAAGTTTGTAAAAAGACTAATTTCTTTAGGGATAGTCAATAAAAACCTCAGCCATAAAGAAATCGTAATCACGCGATTAAGTGTGTCTGGGTTCTCCCTCATCCAGGTTCGTATTGTTTCGGCCTCTTCAATAGTCGTATCGTTTTCTTCAAACGGATTTGGTGGAAAAACCGGATTTTGTAGCAGCTGTTGCTCGAACGGATTTTGTTCGAACGGATTTGGGGGTAGTTCACTATTGGGAATTTCGAAACTATTGATATTGCCTTCCTCCCTTATATATTCAAAGAATAGAACAAGGTTTCTGTCTTCTTTAAATACTATCGCTCTTGCAACGCTATGGATATACAATCCGCTTGATGACAAATGTCTCTCCCAGTTGCCTCTCCCCCACTTGGACCAATCCTCCTTTATTTCCCACAAAGCAGCGCATTTCATTACAGCATCATAAGTGTTTTGAACAGCCTCTCTATAATTGGGATTTTCATTTTCAATATAACTTTGTGACACAAAACGACGAACAAATGGATCTGCTATATAGCTTTCAAACATTGTCTGATAAAAACTTTTCGCAAATTGTCGAGACACGAAAAATGAATTCGAATTTCCAGAGAGAAATAATATTGGGTGCAAGCATCCGGGTGGAAGATCCATCAAGTATAACATACCTTGCGCTGCACTTTTTGGAAGAGAATCACGATTGAGTCTTGCGCCGTTGAAGGCCTGTGTTAAGGCACCACTCTGTTTTTGCTCGCCCTGTTCTTTCTCTTCATGTTTCTGTTCTAAATTTTGTATCTCTCGATTTAATGCGGTGCTATCAGCAATTTTCTCCTTAATTAATCTTTTAGCTTCATTGATAGATTTAGGCATAAAAATATTCTCACAATTAAAATGTTAATAACCTAAAAATCGATTTTTCTTACTCTGCCCAGATTTACTTCGTTTAAGCTATTCCTTTAAACGAGGCTCTGGAAATAATTTGTTTAAAATACTCATGCAATCTAGCCCACCGATCTTTAGGAAACTCAAACCCCGTCATTTCTAGCGCCAGAAACTGCGTGGCTACGGCAACATCAGCCATTGAAAACTCATGGCCTGCTAGCCATAAATTTTTTGAAAGGCTATTTTGCAAATAATCTAAAACAGCTGGTAATTCTTGGGTCGTTGCCGAAATTATCCGTTTTTCATCGACTGCTTGGTTAAGTACTTTTGGTTTTATCACACGCTCTAAAAATATTTTGTGATAGGCAATGTCTGTTAAAACGGTATCTGAATATTGCTCGAACCAGCGCGCTTTTGCATACGCTTCAGGTGTTCTGGGGTACAATTGATTGCCCGTTGAAAACTTACGGTCCAAATAAGCAGCAATCACCGCTGAATCTGCAAGAGAATAATCACCAATTTGTAAAGTAGGTATTTTTCCTAACGGACTTGCCTGGTTAAATTCAACCGGGACTTTTTGCCCGGTCGCTTCCAGTAATACCTTCGGTAATATTTCTTTCTGCTCGTAAGCGATTCCCTTTTCTGCTAACGCGACCATCACTTTTCTGACATAAGGTGAAATGGATACGCCCCATAAAATAATAAAATTTTGCTTGTTTTGGGTTTCTTTTGACATGGCTTTTTTTCTCCTATACCTATCTATTAATAGATAGTTTCTTGATTTAAAAAAATTTACACCTTTCTGAGGCGCGCCAGAATCACATCCTTAATCTGCACCAATCTTTTCTCATCCTGATAAAGACGGGCTAGTAGCAATGCTCCTTCCAAAGTGGACAAGATTATGGCCGCCTCCAATTTGACGTCCTTTATAAGGTAAAACTCTCCCTGCTTCACCCCTTGCCTTAGCAAGCGCTTCAACCATTCTTCAATCTGATGGAAAAAATCTCGAACTTCTTGCTGTATGCTATCGGGCAGCGTTAACACGTCTGACGCCAACATTCCGCCTAAGCACATCTTACGCTCCGATAAATAAGTGATTTCAAAAACGCGATCAAAAAATAAGCTTAATTTGTTGCGATAGCTGATCTTCGGTGCGTTGATTAAATTTTCTAATTCTGCGCTGAGCCCATTTATGTGATGCTTGACAACAGCCTTTCCTAAATCTGCTTTGGTCGGAAAATGATAATGAATACTGGCCGTCTTAATGCCCACCTGCGCAGCGATATCACGGTAGCTAAAAGCATTGTATCCTTTAGTCTGAATCAAGGTTTCCGCCACTTTTACAATTTGATGAAAGACATCGGGTTTTTGCATAACGCTAAGAATTCTATCTATTCATAGATAGTTTGTCAACAGAATTCTACTAAGGGTTTAACGCACCCCCAACGTCATTGAAAAGAAACTGTACTCTCAATAAAATCACCTTTACTCCAAACAAGATAAACAGCTCTCATTCTTACAGAACAAGAAGTAGCAAATAAATTAATTACATTAGCGAACGTTAGTCAGGATTTAAAATCGATTGTAATGTCCTACAAACTAATAAAAAGAAAGGAAAAACACATGATAAATTTATACAAACCAATCAAATCAAACTTGTATTTTACTCAAGTGACAAAAAAATATAAAGAAACAATTCTTAATTGGTTCAAAGAAAAACATGTTAATGAGTTTTATTATGGAGAAGGCCTTCAAAACACGTTGCGTAATTTGGATTTATATTGCCGAGGAATAGATAACAACGGTCGATACTCTTTTGACCATTGGATCGCATTCTATGATGAAATACCGTTTAGCTTTATAATGACCTCCCCGGTTATCGGGCCCTATGACCCTGCTGATAATTATAACAAATGGTATGAAGAAAATAGAAAAACATTTACATTAGATCTATTAATTGGACCAAAAGAATTTCTTAGTAAAGGCCTTGCTCATCTTATGATACAGCAATTTATACTTACTCAATACGCGAATGCTGATTTTTTTATTATCGACCCAGAAAAGTCAAATTCCAAAGCCATTCACGTTTATGAGAAAGTGGGTTTTAAAAAAGTCGATGAATTCTGCCCGCCACATAGTTCTACGGCACACCTCATGATGCGATTAAACGTGAAGGATTTAAAGAAGTAAAGACTAAAATGCTTCATACCTTTGTTCGGTTAAAGCAGCGTGCAGCTGATTTCTGGTTGAATCAAATTAAAATAATCCAAGGGATCATAATCGGTTATTTCTCGAACCACCTGGCTAGTAAATAAAAGTCCTGTTCTTTTCAACTCATAACGCGTTTCCTCCGTAATTACCTGAATGCTTTTAAAGTGATGATTAAACGTATTCCAAATAATCGTATCGATTTCTTTTTGTGTTGATCCTTGAGGAATTGCTACCTGCTTCGCTTCATCCAAAATTTGAGGTTGAATATCCAGCACCCAATTAAGGTCTGGGTGATAAGGATTATCTTTCGACCAGGACGTTATAGAGTAAATACTCTAAGTTATGGATACCGGAAATTTCGATTTTACAATAATCCACATATTTTTTGGCATCCTCATCAAACTTGCCTTGAGAACCGAGTATTGTAATTTGGGCTGTCTTCTCTTGCGCCTTAATATGCAAGCTGCGCATAAACTTTAAAGGAGGTATTCTTTTATCAAGAGGACGATAGGTGGGTCGCTCTATGCTAATTTTATGATTTTTATAATTAAGCCCAAGCTGACCAAGCGCATTATCCCCCCATACAAAAACCCCCTGTTTTGTTAATGCAAACGAAGAATCGCTGCTCGCGCCAATTTCGATAATACAGTCATCTGCATTGGACAGGCCCGGGAAATATAATTCCGTCGGTTGCGTTCTATCAACACCATTTACTAATCCAAGTTGGTGCGTATAATTTCCACCCCATCCAAAAACACGATTTTTTTCTGTCCGTGCAAAGGAATGGTACCCACCTGCGGCAAGTTGAATAATGCGGTCGCTACTGGATAGATCTGGAAAAAGCAATAACGTTGGTTGGGCTATCGCTTCTCTGTTCCCCAATCCGAGTTGACCAAACCAATTATTCCCCCATGCAAAAACGCAGCCGTTGCGAGTTAAAGCAAGAATATGATTATGCCCTGCCGTGAGTTGAATAATACGGTCGGTAACTAACAATAAAGGAGACAAAAGGTGTTGAGGGAGCCTCACCGGTCGCGGCGTATATATGTGGGCATCTGCAGGAAACCCAAAGCAGCTTAAAGCTGAAGAATTCCCCCATGCGTAAATCTGATCCTCTTTCGTCAATCCAAACGTGACATTACTTGTAGCCGTGAATTGGACAAAATGATCATCGCGGTCATATCAGGGAAATCATTTTTCGACAATTCACTTAAGGGATTTAGATTGCGAAAATCTTTGAACTGAATCGGCTGATAGGGATCAGGAGAAGGTCTCACAGAATCTCCAGGATGGCTAGCTGGGCGACCCATATAAGCATAAAGACGGCCAATACGCGTTATCATCAAGAGATCCGAATGTCCTTCAAAAACTTTTACAATAGGATCTCCGAGGAGCGCACTGCTTTTCTCTGTGAGCTCAATCTCAATAGCCTTATGAGCATCCGAGGACACGTCATATACGTATAAGCAGCCATTGCTCGTAAGGGCATAAATAAAGGAGCCATGTCTACTCAGCATGAGTTGGATGATAGGCTCATCAGAAGGAAAATGGTTCGGGCGTATGAGCACAGGCTTAAGGCGGTTATGTGCCCAAGACCAACAGCCAGAAGACGGCGTCGAAAGGGCAGAATGATGGGTACCCATTGCAAACTGCATAAAAGAGAAATAAAAATTCAAATAATTAGAAAACTCCCTTTCATTTTGAAAAAAGGCGGCTATTTCACTCTCCGTCCTCTGAGATACCCGCATGAGACGAGCAAGATTATCAGGCATTAAAAAAGTAAAAATAGTAAAGAGAATGTCTTGCGTTAACCCTAACAGTATACTGTTTGGATTTTCAGTGTTACGTTGTTGGCGACTCATAAAACCATATTCTCATTTTCAATTGCTTTTAATGTGAGTTGACACATTGTATGACGGTAGGCTTAAAGTATTATTAATTTAATCTAGTCACGTGTAATAATTCAGGGCGATTTCATCAAAGTTCGAAAGCCTACCACTTTTCTTAAATACCGGGGTAGAAAGATCGGCTTGCATGCGCTTTTCAGCGATACAGCCTTTGACAGTAAAGTAGCCCGTATGAGCGAAGCGAAATACGGGAAAACAATGATGTCATCTATTGTCCCCGTATTTCGCTTCGCTCATACGGGCTACTTAGCTACTTAGCTAACATTTTTCTAACAGCTTCAAAATCGTTAGTGAATAATAACTCATTTATATCTTTATGTTATTTTATCAAATAAAATTTCATTCTATTTCACAATCACCGGTCATCCAATAAAATAAGTGTTCCGCAATGTCGTCAAAGGTATTTTTTACCTTTGCATACATATTTCTATCAATTTTTTTACAAAAATATGCCCGCCTACTAGGATGAATCAAATTTCTTATTTCTCGAATGTCGTGAATTAAATTACTTTGAATTTCAGGAATTATCTTTGATTGGTTAAAAACATTATTAGACACACATTCCTCTATCATAGAATATAAATCTACACTTCTCACTTCTTGAAGTGAAGGCATTTCGTCATCGTCAGTTAAATTACATAAAAAGAAAGATAAAAGCATGCCTTCAAGTGCTGCTCCATATGTAACACACGCTGAAAAATACAAACCATGTGATGCACATTTTTCCGCTTGATCAATGTAAAATTCGATTGTCTGTTGAATTTTATCAACATCCACTTTGTCTTTTTTTCTTTTCATTAAAAACTATTATTCATCTTTGAGAAATAGAGTATTGTAATTTATCTAATTTTTTCCAAGAGGAAAAGGGATCATATTTTTACATGACTCTTCTTCTTTCAAGCTCATCAGAAAAACTTGTGTGATGTAAAGATCATATCATTACCCACAAGTCACAGCGATTTCCATTTTAAACTTCGTGATCCGCGCAGAAGTCCAGGCGCGCTTTTAGCGCGCTGCGCGTGCCGTGCGCTGGGTCAGCGCCTTTGCGGGGACGCCAGGCACAGAGTGATTAATTTCTACTAGTTTCACGGCAATTGGCTGTATTCTTTTACCCGTTCACGCCATCGCCACAGCACTAACAAAGCACCGATTAAAAAAGCGAAGGCAGAGGCGATACGAAATCCAATGACTCCATAATGGAATACTACCCCCAATAAATAGCCTCCGGGGACTGAAATAATCCACATCGCGCCAAGGCCTGCCCACATAGCGAATCGGGTATCGTAAAAACCACGTAAGGCGCCGCTCGCTACGTTGCGTAACGTATCGAAGGTAATGCTGAAGGCTACTAAAATAAATAATATTTTAATCAAATGAATCATATGAGTGTATTGAGGAGCTTTAACATCGATATAAAGCGAGGCTAAAAATTCTGGAAAGGCAAGAAATATAAGGGCAGCAACAGAAACTAAAATCATCGCTATAATTAAAGAAATTTCGCCGATTCGTTTTACCGATTGGTACTGCTTTCCCCCTACCGCGTGGCTCACCATAATGCCGGTGGCTTCCGCTACCGCAAACATAGGCACTACAAATAAAAACAAACATTGTTGGGTGACTTGTGCAGCCGCTAATTCATTTTTACCTAACCAACCAATCATTATCGAAATCACAAAAAAAGCCATCAATTCACCGCCAAATTGCATACACATCGGCCAACCAATTTGAAATAATTGTTTGAGATAACGCCAACGTTGATGAGAGCGCCATTTAAAAATTCCCATCGGTTTAAATTGTTTTTGATAATAAAAGCAAAACAATAAAATAATAATATTAAGATACGCCTGGATAGCGAATGCGTAGGGAACGCCGGTTACACCTTGCGCGGAGATACCCAAATGACCAAAAACTAAAACATAAGCAGATAAAACAAAAACGCCCAAACAAAACAAATTAGCTAAAATAACAATTCGTTGGCGGGACATACCATAAAGTGCTTGTTGCAATGCAGCCAGCAGAACAAACCCCGGCGTTCCCCATATCAATGCCCGAAAATAATGTTTGACATATATAACCAATTCCGGCAATTGACCCAATGCTAATAAAATCCGATCGGCTACTAAAAATAAAATGATCAACGGAATTGAAAGAATGAGCGCTAGTATACAGCCCTGCTGAAGAATGACGCCTACCTCATCGTATTTTTTTGCGCCATAGGCCTGTCCAACGACAACGCTCATGGAAAATAAAAGGGAAATAAAGATAACAATGATCGTCACTTGTGTTGATGTCATCAACATACTGGCGGCTAAAATGGAATGTCCCAGCCGCGCAAGCATAAGCATGCCGATAAAGCCGCTCAACATTTGAATTAAGCGCGACCCGGCCATCGGTAAAGCGAGGTTAACGACATTTTTAATTATTTGAGGAGTAGAGGTATTCATTCTCTCTCATTAATCTAATGCTCTCGAGTTTCACTAAATTGAATTTCCGGCCATTTTTCCATTGTAATTTCTAAATTCACTCGCGAAGGCGCTAAATAAGTAAGGTGTCCACCGCCATCGTAAGCCAAATTACGCGATTGTTCCTGATTAAATCTTTCTAAGACAGCTTTATCATCACAAATAACCCAACGCGCCGTTACCACGTTCACAGACTCATAAACGCATTTCACGTTATATTCATTCTCTAACCGATAAGCAACGACATCAAATTGCAATAAACCCACTGCTCCCAAAATTAATTCATTGCTATCAAGCGGTCGAAAAAGTTGAGTGGCGCCCTCTTCCGATAGTTGAGTCAACCCTTTCAATAACGCTTTTTGTTTTAACGGGTCTTTAAGACGGACTAAACGAAACAACTCAGAGGCGAAATTTGGGATGCCTGTAAATTTAAATCGTTCGCCTTGCGTAAAGGTATCGCCAATTTGAATCGTTCCATGATTATGAAGTCCAATAATGTCGCCCGGCCATGCTTCCTCTGCATTTTCGCGTTTGCCCGCCATAAAAGTTAATGCGTTATTAATTTGAATCTCTTTTTTTAAACGGACATGATAAGCTTTCATGCCTTTTTGATATTGTCCTGATGCAATACGCAAAAAAGCGATGCGGTCGCGATGGCCAGGGTCCATATTCGCTTGAATTTTGAAAACGAAACCACTGAATTTTTCCTCTTCTGGCTTAACCAAACGCGAATTCGTTTCTCGCCCTTGTGGCGGCGGCGCTTCTTTAACAAAAGCATCTAATAGCTCACCCACACCAAAATTATTGATGGCCGAACCAAAAAATATGGGCGTCAATTCCCCTTTCAAATAACCCTCTCGCTCAAAAGGGTGACTCGCTCCTTTAACGAGTTCAATTTCGTTACGCAATTCCGAAGCCAAATCACCTAACTTTTTATCTAATTCAGGATTATTAATTCCTTCTATCCGTTCGCTCTCGCCCACGCGTTCATGTTTTCCCGGCTGATAAAGGTAAATAGCATCCTCTATTAAATGATAAATCCCTTTAAAATATTTCCCCATACCAATCGGCCAGGTCACCGGGGCGCAATGAATACGAAGAATAGATTCAATTTCATCTAACAATTCAATCGAAGGGCGTGTGTCCCGATCCATTTTATTAATGAAAGTCATAATCGGCGTATGGCGCAGTCGGCAAACTTCCATCAATTTAATCGTGCGCGGTTCAACGCCTTTTGCCGCATCAATTACCATTAACGCAGAATCTACGGCTGTCAATGTACGATACGTATCTTCAGTAAAATCCGCGTGGCCAGGGGTGTCTAATAAATTAATTAAATAATCTTTGTAGGGGAATTGCATCACCGAAGTCGTAACGGAAATACCCCGCTGTTTTTCCAACTCCATCCAATCGGAAGTGGCGTGACGAGCCGCCTTGCGGCTTTTAATCGTTCCGGCAAGCTGGATAGCACCGCCAAAAAGCAGCAATTTTTCCGTTAAAGTGGTTTTACCGGCATCGGGATGCGAAATAATCGCAAATGTCCGACGCATTGCCGTTTGTTTCTCTACTGACATCTAACGCCTCGAATAACGGAGCAGAATAACACAACCCACAGCAAATAACACGGTCGGCATCAACGCTGCAAAAATAGGCGGAATCTGATAAACCATCGCAAACGGCCCAAAAAACTGGTTTAACATATAAAAAGCGAATCCAATAACAATCCCCGTTAAAATTCGCAAGCCCATACTGGCTTGACGCAGCGAGCCAAAAATAAAAGGCACTCCCAAACAAATCATCACCACCGTTGTCAACGGCTGGATAAAGCGTTGCCAAAACGCAAACACATAGCGGCTCGTTTGTAGCCCTGCTTGCTGATGATAACGAATGGTATGATAAAGACCCACAATGGATTGTCGATCGACCATCTTCCGACCCTGTTGCAAGTGATCAGGATTAAAGACAATGGTTAAGGGGAATTTAGCTATTTTCTTTTCTGTTGTTCGATTAGGCGTAAACTGCGTTTGTTTAACGTTATATAAAATCCAGTGTCCTTTCACGTATTCTCCTTTGGGCGCGTAAACAGCCGATAATAATTGATGTTTATTATTAATAAAAAATTGGCTAACCTCGCTGATTTTATTTTTCGCATCGACAGATCCAATATGAATAAACGATTGAGCACCATGCAGCCAAACGTCTCCTAAGGCTTTATAACCGACTGCTTTGGAAAGCTCGGTCAGTTTCGTTTCTTCACCGCTCGCTTCTAACTGGGGCGCGATAACCTCCCCAATAAAAGTCATCACCACCATCATCAGTAACGCTGCTTTTACAACGGCCCACGTTACCCCGGCAATAGAAACGCCGGCCGTGCGCATGACCATTAATTCACTACTCGAAGCCAAACGGCCTAAACCGATTAAACAGCCTAAAAATCCCGCCATTGGAAATAATTGATAGAGATCCGAAGGTAATTGAGTAAGCACATACAAGAACGCTTGCCCCAAGCCATAATGGACTGATCCAATTTGGGAGAGCTGGCCAATAAATTCCATAAACATCTCAATGCCCAAAAGCACCAACATAACGAGAGCCGTCGCCGTGATGATAGCGTTGCGAATATAGCGATTTAAGAGCGGCACGCTATTCTCCTGCTACCCCGAAATTGACGCCACCAGCGCGATTGGAAAAACAACAAACCGATGGCTAGCAACAAAAGCAAACCAAGAATCCACCATAATCCAAGGTATTGACTAATAACGCCATCTTCAATCCACGTTCGGCCCAAAAACATGAAATTGGCATACCCAATATAAATTAAAACCGCCGGCAACATCTGTGCGAATTTTCCCTTGCGAGGGTTGGCCTCACTCAATGGAACGATCAATAAAGCAAATAACCACACCGACAAAGGCATTGCAATTCGCCATTGTAATTCCGCCGCCGCTTTTAAGTCTTTACTATGCAAATGCCAAAGCTTAGAAGTAGGCATCGCATCCACACGCTCGGTGATATCCATTGCTGGTGAAGTTAGACGAATACCGTATTCCCCAAATTTCATCACGTCGTATTTTAACTCCCCCGGAATGCCCACATAACGAAAGCCATTTTTAAATAAAATAAAATTCTCCCCCTTAGCCGTGCTATATTCCCCCGCTTGGTCGGCTGAAACTAAATCCCAACGTTGTTTGCCGCCAGCAGTTTCACTTTGCGCCAAAAAAACATTTAACATTTTTTGATGATGGTCATTAACACCGCCCGCATAAAAAACTTGGCCATTACTACTCAGTAGTTGGAAACGGCCTGGCACGATTTTTTCTAAAGAAGCCGTAGCCACCGCATCTTTTAAAATTTTCACTCGATACCACTGCATTTTAGGTTCAACGGATAACATCAGCCAAGCCACGATAACGCCAATAAAAGTCGCTAATACGATGAGCATTCCAACGATTTGGGCGCGGCTCACGCCACACGCGGTCAATATAACCATTTCATGATCCACCGCCATACGCCCAAGCGCGAGCAGCCCCCCCAGAAATAAACCCAGCGGCAATAAATAACCTAACAACAAAGGCACCTGAAGGGACATGATCTCCATTACCGCCTTCACCGTAATCTTACCCGCCGCCGCATCATTGAGATAATGAACGAATTGATTCGTCATGAAGATAATTAATAGAATCAAGGTAGTTGCCAACAACGTGCCTAAAATCTCTTTACACAAGTATCGAAAGACAATCACTGACAAACAATGCCTTTTATGTTAAAAACTGGGATATTATTTTACCTCTCGTCATTAGTATCTAAGCTCATTGTTCCTGCAAAAGCGGGAATGACGGGAGATAGTTACAAATTGAGGTCATTTTAGCAGAGCACACGACAACATGGAAAAAACTTACGATCCAAAAGCCATTGAAAAAAAATGGGCTGATTACTGGGAAAAACGTCAACTGAGCAAGCCCACCGCTCAAGGAAGCCCATACTGCATTATGCTGCCACCACCTAACGTCACTGGCACGCTCCACATGGGCCATGGCTTCCAGCAAACCCTGATGGACACTCTCATTCGCTATCATCGAATGAAAGGCGAACGGACCCTATGGCAAGGAGGAACGGATCATGCTGGGATCGCTACGCAAATGGTCGTTGAACAACAACTCGCCCAAGAAGACTTAACACGAGAAGATTTAGGACGACAAGCCTTTATTAAACGGGTCTGGGAATGGCGCGAGCGTTCAGGCGGTAAAATTACCCATCAAATGCGCCGCCTAGGCGTCTCCATCGATTGGTCCCGAGAACGTTTTAGCATGGACGAAGGGCTCTCCCGGGCCACGACTGAAGCTTTCATCCGCCTCCATCACGAAGGGTTAATTTACCGGGGTAAGCGCCTCGTCAATTGGGACCCGAAACTCAATACCGCCATTTCTGATCTCGAAGTCGTTACCGAAGAAGTGGAAGGACACCTGTGGCATATCCGTTACCCATTGGCTGAGGGTTCTGGACATTTAATCATTGCCACCACTCGCCCCGAAACTTTATTAGGCGACGTCGCCATCGCGGTACACCCGCAAGACGAGCGCTATCAGCCTTTCGTTGGTAAAAAGGTCCGTCTCCCGCTCACCGATCGTACTATTCCCGTCATTGCCGATGAAGCGGTCGATAAAGAATTCGGAACGGGCAGCCTTAAAATCACCCCTGGCCATGATTTTAATGATTACGAAATCGGTCAACGCCACCAACTGCCTTTAATTAATATACTCACCTCAGAAGGCTATTTAAACGAAAATGTCCCCGAACCTTACCGCGGATTAGAACGCTTTGAAGCCCGAAAAAAAATTATCGCCGACCTTCAACGGGAAAATTTGTTAGAAAAGACAGAACCCTACCGCGTTCCCGTTCCTCGCGGGGAACGGTCCGGCGTCATCATTGAACCATTATTAACGGATCAGTGGTTTATAAAAATGGAAGCCTTAGCAAAACCAGCGATGGAAGCAGTGGAAAGCGGCGAATTAAAATTCATTCCCAAAAATTGGGAAAAAACTTATTTGCAATGGTTAAGCAATATTCAGGATTGGTGTATCAGTCGCCAATTATGGTGGGGGCATCGCCTTCCTGTTTGGTATGATGAAGAAAAAAATAGTTATGTCGGTCGCTCCCGAGAAGAAATTCTAAAAAAATACCATTTATCGCCTGACGTAAAATTACAACAAGAAACGGATGTTCTTGACACTTGGTTCTCTGCCAGTCTTTGGCCTTTTGCAACATTGGGCTGGCCAGAAAAAACCGAAAGCTTTAAAACTTTCTATCCCACTCAAGTCTTAGTCACCGGCTTTGACATAATTTTCTTTTGGGTCGCGCGAATGGTGATGATGGGGTTAAAACTCACTCATAAAATTCCTTTTCATTCCGTTTATATCCACGGCCTTATTCGAGACAGCCAAGGCCGAAAGATGTCAAAATCGAAAGGCAATGTTATCGATCCCATCGACATTATCGATGGCATTTCGCTTGACGCTTTAATTGAGAAGCGAACACACGCTTTACTACAGCCCAAAATGGCCAAAACCATCGAAAAAATGACGCGCAAAGAATTCCCCAACGGAATTGCGAGCTTTGGCACCGATGCATTGCGTTTTACTTTTTGCGCGCTAGCCAGTCGAGGGCGCGATATTAATTTTGATATGGGGCGAATTGATGGGTATCGTAATTTTTGCAATAAAATTTGGAATGCGGCTCGTTTCGTCACTATGAATACTCAAGAAAAAGATTTAAATCCTGAAAAACCATTAAGCTACTCCGCGGCCGACGAATGGATTCGGACCCGCTTACAACAAACTATTAAAAATGCGGAAGAAGCGCTTAGCCAATATCGTTTTGACTTGCTCGCGCAAACGTTATATGAATTTACGTGGAATGAATATTGCGATTGGTACGTGGAATTTGCTAAATGTATTCTCTATGACAAGCAAGCAAAGCCAGCTCAATTACGCGGTACTCGAGTAGCTTTACTCGAAGTGTTAGAAATTCTTCTGCGTCTGCTGCATCCTGTCATGCCCTTTATTACCGAAGAAATCTGGCAGACTGTCGCGCCACTTGCAGGAAAGGAAGGGAAAAGCATTATGGTGGAGCATTGGCCTCAATTCAATATCCACGAAATGAATTATGATGCTAAAGTTGAAATTGAATGGGTTAAAAATGTCATCACGGCCATTCGTACTTTACGCGCGGAAATAGGCATTTCACCAGCCAAACGAATTCCTGTTATTTTTGGCAAAGGCGATGAAAAAGACAAAAAGCGAATAGCCAAAATGAAATCCTATATAAAAACATTAGGTAAAGTGAGTCAATTGCGCTTTGCAAAACACGATGACTGTTTTTCTGCTACAGCGACGGGTATTGTTGAGCGCCTTGAAATTCACATTCCCTTGGCAGGGGTAATCGATAAACAAACTGAAATTGCTCGGCTCAAAAAGGAAATTTCCAAACTGCAAAAAGAAGAAGAAAAATCGCTAAAGAAATTAGACAATCCTAATTATCTCCAAAGGGCCCCCCAAGAAGTTGTAGAAAAAGAACGCCTTTCTTTGGAAAAAACGCAAAACGCTTTGAAGAAATTGCAGTCACAATATGCGAGTATTGAAAGTCTGTAACGAGCTCATAAAATACCGGAAGAGCAGTCATTCATTTCAATATTTCTTGAAAAACTTCCGCCACTAAGGTGGGCTCATGAAAATGAATGAGTTTACGACTCACGTTGACCGCTAAAGCAAAAGTAATATTTCGTTCCATGACATGCGCCACTAAAACGCCGTAACCAAAACTATTCCCTGCGCTCCAGATGATATCCCCCCAGCGTTGCAGGCGCGTTTTATAAATCCCGAGTCCGTAATAGTCTTGATCTTCTCGAGCGCCCGCTTTTGGGTCTACCGGCACAACTTCGAACATTTGTTTAAAGCTGCTTTTTAAAACGCGCCCCTCAAGCAAAGCGCGTAAGCAGCGAATAAGATCCGTCGTCGTTGACAAACCGGCCGCACCTCCGAGTCCGTTAAAATTGTAAGCTCTGGTGACATCATACGCTTGTAATTCACGATTTTCGTTGTAAGTCTGAACAGGCAGATGATTAAAAGCAACGGCATAAGGATGGGAAATGGGTAGATAACCGTGCGCTAACCGAGGGAGTAACTTTTTATCAAGAACGCCGTAAGAAGAATAATAAGTGGATTTTAAATCCATCAAATCAAACAGCTCGCGCATTTGCTGCGAAGATTTGCGGCCACTCGCTGCTTCAAGCACAAAACCCGCAATAATGTAATTTGTAGCGGAATCGCTAAAGATACCTCGCACCGGTAATTCGTATCCTAGTCGATACCGAACACTTGAGCCCGTAATTAAATCCAAATACCCCTCGGCCTGCCATACCTTATTCGGCTTCGCCATAAACATTTTCTGATAAGCCATTGTTTCATCGTAAGAAGGAAGGCCAGAAGTATGGTTTAACAATTCACGGAGTGTCAGCGGTTTTAAATAAGGATAAAGATCCACCAGCAACTTTAATCGTCCGCCGTCTAAACGATGTTGATGGCTTAACACGGCCAAGGGGGCATCTAAGTCCACCACCCCTTCCTCCAACCGTTTTAAAATAATGGCAGCCGTGAAGAAGCGCGTGATTTTGCCAATGGGAAAAATAGGCTTATCAGATAAACTTTCCTTGGTTTTAATATCTGCATACCCGGAACAATAATGATGAATACGGTTTCCCGCCTTACAAACGCTTAAAATTGCTCCGGGTAAGTTATGTTTAATGACGTTAATAGGCTGCATTAAGGACCACTATACCGGATTCTGGGGAAAATCCAAGGCAGTCCATTCTCCCAGTAATTGCAATTTTCGACTATTACAGGCCGTCATCTTGCACAGCCACGCGGAAATGACGCACAAAAATTAGAATTGCTGCACTCTCCCTTAAACGGGAATGATGAATTTTAACTCTTCATTAAACTCCCTGTTATCTACAGCCGACTTTTATTACCCCACCCTTCTTGGCAGGAGTCCAGTACCCGCCTAATGGAGGACACAGCTTTACGTAATCATGATGGGGGGGCAGGGGTCAGGGAAAATTTTTGAATCCACCCTAAGCTTTACTATTCTGGGGGTATCAGGAACAGTAACAGTAAAATCGGAATTGACTGGAAAAAAATGAGGAGGAGGAGACCAATTTTCGATTCGTAAATCGCTTGCTTTACAACCGCAAGACCTTTCCAGCTTCATCGTATATGAAGCTGTCCCAATCCCAACCCAGCTCAATAAAACTAAAAAAATTGTTCCTAACCTTTTCATCGTCCTTCCTCCTATTATGGGTTAGAATTAATTAAGGTGCCCACTCAGCCATCCGTTCGCTTTCGTATGCCCTAAAATGGAACTTACTTTCTCAGTATAGTATACCTTCCAATAATATCGAAAATTTAGTGGCTAATTTCAGCAATTCTAATTTTGCTTTTTACAGGCCCGTCATTCCGCGAAGGCGGGAATTGACAGATTCAAGATTAGAATTGCTGAGCAAAACCTACCGTTTTTTAAACCGTCCTAGATAAGAATAGGCAATGGGCACAACGATTAGGGAAAAGAAAGTGCCGAACAATAATCCACCCACAATCACCCAACCAATTTGATGACGACCAATAGAACCTGGTCCGCTCGCCAAAGCTAAAGGTAGTGCGCCAAATACCATCGCAAGGGTGGTCATTAAGACAGGGCGCAAGCGAATCATCGCCCCACGGAGGATAGCTTCTTGCATCGCCATGCCTTGTTTTCGAAGATCGTTTATAAATTGCGTAATCAAAATCCCATGCTTACTGATCATACCAATCAATGTAACAAGTCCGATCTGAGAATAAATACTCAGTGTCCCCCCCGTTAATTTTAACGATAATAAGCCGCCCACAATACACAACGGAACCGCTAATAAAATAACGAAGGGATCAAGAAAACTGCCAAATTGTGCTGATAACACGAGGTAAATAAAAATAAGTGACATTAAGATAATGCCAATCATGCTTTTTGAAGATTGTAAAAACTGCGCTGCTTTCCCTGAAAAGGCATAATGCACATCTGAAGTCATAACAAACGGTACATGCGCTTTAATGTAATCAATCACCTGACTTTCAGAATATCCCGGAGCCAGACGCGCTGAAATGGTTCCGGAACGGAAGCGATTAAAATGCGTAAAGCTTCCTTGCCCAACGGTAGGTGTTAAATCAATAAGACTAGAAACAGGGATGGAATTCCCTTTGTTCGCATCCGTTTTATTGTTGCTATGCACATAAAGCTTCTTAAGTGCATTAAAATCTGTTAAATCTTGTTTGTCCATCTGGACAATCACTTCGTAGCTTTTATTCCCCGCTTGCACATCGGTCCAATGATTTCCACTCATCATCGCGCTCACTGTATCGGCAATATCCTGAATATTCACGCCTAATACCGCCGCTAAATCGCGCTTAATCGTGATCGCGTATTGCTGAGTATCGTATTTTAAATTGGTGTGAAGATCCGTCACCCCGGGATAGTGCTTTAAAAGCTTCATCATTTTATTGATGGGATCAAGCAAATCCGTATAATCACCAGCCGTCATAAAATTCAAATCGATGTCATTTCCTTGTAATCCATAATTAACCACATCGGGAAGGTAAGCTGTCGCATCAATACCAGGAATGGCCGCTAATTTAGGATTTAAATTAGCGATCACTTGAGCCGTGGTTTCTCTACGTTCCCCCCACGGTTTCAAAGTGACGCGGATATTAACGCTTGTCGTGGACACTTGACTCATTACACTGGCCACTGCCGGATTTTGTTGGATAATCTTTTCAACTTGTTCGGCGTATTGGTTCGTATAATTTAAACTCGCACCAGAAGGCGATGTCACGCTGACTTGGATTAAACCGATGTCTTCCTTAGGAATCAACTCGGAAGGTAGGCTAATAAACAAAACATAGCCAACACCGGCGATCGCCAGCAAACCTGCAATAAAAAGGCGTCTTTTATTTAAAGCGAATTTTAAAAAGCGTTGATAAAAACCGGTCAGTTGCGAAAATGCGCGGTCAATAATAATAGTCAGCCGCGAATCTTTTGTACGCGGCAATAGAATACGAGAACACATCATCGGTGATAAGGTAAGCGCAATAAAGGCGGAAATGACAACGGCAGCCGCTAACGTGAATGCAAACTCTTTAAATAATTCAGCCGTAAACCCTTGCACAAATCCCACCGGCGCGTAAACCGCCACCAACGTAAGTGCCATTGCAATAATCGCAAATGAAATTTCGCGGCTTCCTTTAATCGCCGCTTGAAAAGGCGTCATTCCTTCTTCGATATGGCGATGAATATTTTCCAGCATCACAATCGCATCATCCACCACCAAACCAATCGCCAATACAATACCGAGCAGCGACATCGTATTAATAGTGAACCCAAATAATTTAATAAAAGCAAAAACAGCAATTAAACTGACGGGAATTGTAATAATCGGAATACTGGCCGCTCGAGCAGAACCCAAAAATAAAAACACAACGAAAATAACTAAAAGAACCGCTTCACCCATTGCATAAAAAGTTTCTTCAATCGACGATTTTAAAAAAGTGGAGGCGTCGTAATTAACGCTGGCTTGCATTCCCGGCGGTAAATTTTTCTGGATCGTCGCGAGCGCTTGTTTCACTTCATGCGCCACGGTAACCGGATTGGCTTCTTGCAGCGGCTCGATTAAAAGTTCAATGCCATTTTGTCCATTAATGCGCATCGGCGCTTCGTACAAGCTGCGATAGCCAAGTTCGGCATGGCCGATATCATTTAAACGAACGGTTCCTCCATCGTTATTTTTAATAATAATATTTCCAAACGCCGTGGCGTCTTTTAATTGAGTGTGTGAAACAATACTGTAATTTCGCTTGGGTTCTTGAATAGAACCAGCTGGAAAATAAATATTATTAGCTGTTAAGGCGTTTTTAACGTCGGTTACTGTCACTTGATGCGCCACCATTTTAGAAGCATTTAGCCAAATTCGCATGGCATAATCACTCGCTCCCAAAATATCAACCTCCCCCACACCAGACAATTGACGTAAAGCCGGTTGAACCGCGCGCTCCACGTAATCCCGAATATCAGCCGATGATTTTTGCGGATCAATAAAACCGATTCCCAGAACCGGATTGCCTTTGGTCCCAACCGTAATGGTCGGCGGATTAGCATTGGGTGGTAATTGATCGCGAATCGCAAATACTTTGTCGCGTACTGCGCTCGCTTCTTCTTCAAAATTGCCCCCGAGTTGGAATAACACCGTCACATAGCTCGAACCGGGGTAACTTGTGGAGCTGATCGAGGCAATGTGGTCCACTCCGGAGAGGGCGTTTTCAATTTGGGTGGTGACTTGGCTTTCCATAAGCTGGGCGCTTGCACCATCGTAAGTGGTGGCTACCGTTAAGATAGGTAATTCCAATTTCGGAAAAAAGCGCAATTCAAGACGTTGAAAAGCAACGACGCCTAACACCACCAAAATTAAACTCAACACAATAGCTAATACCGGTTGGCGAATGCAAATCTCGGATAATTTCATTAATTAACTACGCATCTTTCTGAACTTTAATGACACTTCCATCATCCAACTTTTGCTGTCCTGCCACGACGATAGTATCGCCGATGTTTAATCCGCTTAGCACTTGGGCCTGATTATCCACGCGCGTTCCTACTTTAATGTAGGTTTGTCCCACTTTGTCGCCAACGACTTTATAAACGTAATACCCCTTCACGTCCGCCTGAATCGCTTCTTCGGGAATTACTGGCGCATTTTTCGCTACTGAAATTTGCTGCGAGACATGAACGAACATGCCAGGGGAAAGTAATTCCTTATCATTGGGCACAAGGGCTTGAATGGAGATCGAGCGGGTGTCCGAGCTCACCGTCGGAGAAATAAAGCTAACGGTGCCGTAAAACGTTTTCTGCGGGTAAGTTCCCGTGGTAATAGTGACTAACTGGCCTTGCTTTAACTCCGGTAAAAAGTTCTCGGGCACTTGAAAATCAGCCCGCAATTGAGAGGTGTTAACTAACGTCACCAGCGGGTCCCCCGCTTTCACGTAATCACCCACCTGGACCTGAAAAGCACCGAGAACGCCGGAAAACGGCGCGTTAACGACTTTTTCATTTAACGCTGCTAATTTACTCTGAACTGAGGCTTCTTTGCTTTCCATGTCGGCTTTCAATGCCGCCAACTCCTGTTGGGAAATCGCTTGATTTAACAGCAGTTTTGAGCGTTCGTATTTTGTTCGGGCAAGCTTCATGGCAGTTACGGCCGACTGATAATCAGCCTGTGCTTGGGCGTTATCGAGTTGAACGATGGGCATGCCCGTATCGACTTCTTGCCCACTTTTGAAATGAATTTCAGCGATGCGGCCATCCGATTCTGCGCTAATGGTAACCACTTTGACCGCCGACAGGCTGCCCAAGGCGTTGACGGTGTTAGGAATATCGGCCGTTTTGACTTTCGCGACATCAACGGAAACAGGCTGAGCCCCCACAGGTACCGTTTTAGCCGCTCGCGCCCCCATTGAACTGAAGGCAAAATAAAAGCCAACCACAGCTACAAAAGCTATAAAAAGACCGGATTCCCAGTATTTAACCATGGCTTTCGCTCATTTTTCCGCCGTTTACCGTCCCCGAGTATAATTGGATTTCCGCCCTGTAGCTATTCCAACAAAACCGTTATGTTAACAAATTTTTAAGCCTATTTTAAGGTTTATTGGTTATACTAATGAGCTGTCATCCCGTGAAGGCGGGGAAATGACCTGACTTACCATTAATTGAAGGGAAAACCTATGCCACCGCAATTAAGTCCTCGTTCTCGACCGGCAGTCGTGAAAAAAGAATTAGAAAAAAACATTAGAACTGAGCTTCAACACTATAGCAAACTCAATATAGACCAACGCCAACAATGGCGATCGGAGAGTGCGCTGCTACTCCGATTAACCAGAAACAACAATTTAATCTGGGCTTTGAGCCAAATGGCGGGGAATGACCCCGTTAAAATGCAGCAATTATATCTTAAATATAAGAGCCTCATTCAAGCGAACCTCTCAAAGCAACAACAAATTCCTCAACGAATGCAAAATTTAGCCGTGGATCAAGGGCCTAATTTGCCAGCAAACATGCAATTAAACCCCAACTTACAGAACCCCGAATTCGACCCTATGGCGCTCGCTGTGGTCAACCTGCAAACTGCAAATATACTTAATGAACTTTGGCAATCAAAAACCAATGATTTACAATCTGCAGAAATAAATGAAGAAGAATTAACCACAGAAAATCAAATGCATGATAATGAATCACACTTCGAAGAGGTATGGAGCGGCATCATAGCAAGCCAGAAATTGCACGAAGCTGCATCCTCTCATGAAAATAAACACGAACCAAAACCGGATAACATTCCTCTCGAAGCCACGAAACTCGAAGAAATGAAAAAGAGCACGCTTAGTTCAATCCTTGAAGGAGGACTTACACCTAAATTAGCTGCTTCCGCTTTAGCAATCGATGAAGCAAGTAAAAAACTGCTGGAAGAAGCCTCACTAGGGCACCACCATAAATCTTCCCCGATGCCTTCTCCAGGATGATAAATACATTTGTCCATTTTCTAAAAATTTAAATTAAATACCAATGCATCTTCGCGACCTTTTTCCGCGGGATAATAATTTTTCCGCACACCAATTTCTACGCCCCCTGCTTTTTTATAAAATTCGATAGCGGATCTATTAGATTTTCGTACTTCTAATAACAGCCGTGTCGCGTGATGTGTTTTTGCGTAATGAAGGGCGTGTTGTAATAATTGACTAGCAACGCCTTTTCGTTGATAACGAGGCGCTACGGCGATATTCATTAATTGACACTCTTTTTCCTGCATCAAAATAACAATAAAGCCCACTAGATGATGATCAGACTCCATAACCCATCCATAATAATTGCTTTTCAAGCAATCATAAAAGAACTTTTCCGACCACGGAAATGGCATCGCTGCTTCAGCAATTTCCGACACTTGCGGAACATCATCCTTAATCCAGTTTCGAATTTTCACGCTTCCATCAACTGCATTGCTTTCTTTAAAGCGTTCCATGTCTTTGGCTTGAGATCGCCGTCGCGTAGTAATTCGGCAGGCGAATGACTTGTGATTATCTGCGGAAAGTTCACCTGAGAAAAAGATTGGGTTACGCGATTCCCTAACAAAATAATGACGCATTGCCCCAATTTCTCCGGGTTTGGCCTCCCTTCCTTAAGACCTCCTCTAATCTGTTTTTTTGTCGCTTTTGCAATTTTCTCAACGAGTTGGCTTTCTTTTTCGTCTTTCAATACCGCATCAGCCAGCAACACTCCGACTTGCCTGTCTTGAGTATCTAGCAAATCATAATGGTAATAGTGATTTGAAACAGGCGTTCGCAAACGCCATACATCAATACCCATTAACTGTAAATAATGATTCATATTCAACCTATCTTTTTGACTGGTAAATTTTTATCAATTAAATCAATCAATAACATCATGTGACTTATGTTAACACAACAAAAATGAGTTTTAACACCACAAAGCCACCGTTCACCCCCACATCCCACTGTGATATGATACTGACCACATCATGATAAAAAAATTTGTTAAAGTCATTCTGCCTCTTTTCATAATCGCGATTCTTTCCATCGGCGGTTATTTTTACTGGCAACATCAAAACCGCTACCCCAGCACAGATGACGCCTACATCCAAGCTGACGTTATTAACGTAGCTTCTCGGGTTAGCGGGACCGTAAGCGAGATCGATGTTCGCAATGAAGAACATGTCCAAAAAGGACAACTCCTATTCACCATTGACCCAGCGCCGTTTACCATCGAGCTTAATAAGGCGCAAGCGCAACGAGATGCTACCCGCCAAAAAATTCAAGCGGCTGATATGGCAGTAAAATCCGCTAGGGCCACCGTGGTAGAAAGAAAAGCAGAACTTACCCATACCCGTCTGGAAACAAAACGTATACTCACCTTAATGAAAAAGCAATTTGTTTCTCGCTCGGACGGTGACCTCGCTATTAAAAATTTACATGTTGCTGAAGCTGCCCTGAATGCAGCACAAAACCAATTGGAAGAAATGATTGAAAAACGCGGTGAATTAGGCGACAAAAACGCCCAATTGCGTCTAGCGCAAGCTGCCGTTGAAAAAGCCAAATTAGATTTGCAATACACTCGCGTTTTTGCGCCCACTTCAGGCTACATCGCTAATTTTAATTTACGGCACGGCGATGTAGTGAGCGCTTATCAACCTTTATTCGCTTTAATCGAAGACCAAACCTGGTGGGCTCAAGCCAATTTTAAAGAGACCCAACTGGCTCGTATTCACACTGGCGAACAAGCCACCATCAAGTTAGACATGTACCCTCATCAAATATTTATCGGCAAAGTCGTCGATGTTAACAAAGACAGCGGCAGTAGTTTTTCCTTGCTACCCCCTGAAAACGCTAGCGGCAATTGGGTTAAAGTCACTCAGCGTTTTCCAGTCAAGGTCATTATTACCCAACGCAAATCGGGCTATCCTCTTCGTTTGGGCGCCAGTAGCACGGTTACCATAGACACGACCTCTCCAAAATAAATGAATACAACGGCGCTGACAAAAAACGAAATCCTTTATTCTCGACGATGGTTAATTATCGTGACCATTATGATGGTAGCCATTCTGGAAGTATTGGATACCACTATCGTGAACGTCGCTTTACCTAACATGATGTCATCGTTGGGCGCGAATCAAAATCAGATAACGTGGGTATTGACTTCATACGTGGTTGCTTCTGCCATTATGCTTCCCCTCACGGGCTTTTTTAGCAATCGACTCGGCCAAAAACAATTGCTTTTAATTAATATCACCTGGTTTATGATTACCTCTTTTTTATGCGGAATCGCACAATCACTACCAGAAATCGTTTTTTTTCGCATATTTCAAGGGCTTTTCGGCGCTTCTTTGATTCCTCTATCTCAATCCATACTAAGAGAGACCTTCCCTTTAGAAGAACAAGGTAAAGCCATGGCTATTTGGGGTATTGGCATTATGGCGGCGCCCGTTTTCGGGCCCACCTTAGGCGGCTTTATTACGGAACACATGAACTGGCGCTGGATTTTTTATATCAATATGCCGATTTGTTTACTCGGGCTAATGTTAACGCTGTTTGTCATTCCATCGAGCGAACGTCACTACCAGCGCATTGATTGGGGCGGATTATTATTAATGATCACCGGCGTTGGAGCCTTACAAGTTTTTCTCGACAAAGGCAACGAAAATGATTGGCTAAATTCCAATTTAATTTTAGCTTTATTTATTACCGCTATTTTTTGTCTCGTTTTCTTCATTATCCGCAGTTTAATCCATCGTTACTCAGTAATTAAATTAAAGATATTTAAAGACCGCAATTTTAGAATTTCTTGTTTAGCGCTGGCCTTATTTGCAGGCTCGATGTTTGCATTAATTACATTAGAGCCCATTATGTTAGAGCGCTTATTTAATTACCCAGCCGTCACCGCGGGCTGGACCATGGCGCCTTTAGGTATTGGCGGAGCCGTTGTAATGATGTTTGTGCCCTTTTTAATGAAACATCTAAATATAAAAATTATTTTAACCGTTGGCATATTGTGTTGTTTTTACGGAGCGATTCTATTTGCCGGCGTTAACTTAAATTCAACGATGCAGGAATTTTTAATAAATAATACCGTTCTGGGATTTGGAATGGGTTTTTTGATGGTGCCCTTAACAACCTATTCTTTAGCTACCCTTCCCGCAAAAGATATTACCGAAGCGGCCGGTCTTTATAGTTATTCACGAATGCTAGGCACTTCCATTGGCATTTCCTTACTAAGCACGCTCGTCAGCCGGACAACCCAAATTCATTGGCATTTTTTGACAACACATATTAACGTCTTTAATACTAATTTTCACAACTGGTTTACCTTTCAAAAACTCCCATTTATGGACCCCGTTGGTATCGCTCGGTTAGGCGTTCAATTTCAACGACAGGCTAGCATGCTCGGATTTTTAGATGGCTTCAGAACCATTGCTATTGTCTTTATCTTATTGTTACCATTACTATTAACACTAAAAACCATCAAATTGCAGGGCAGCCCGGCTGCTCCCATAGATGATCCTGTTATTCCTGCTTCTACAGGAATAACAGAGAAAATTTAATTGAAGGGAGAATCCATTGACGGCGTGTGTATTTTGCAAAATTGCAAAAGGCGAAATAGGCGAATTAATTTACGAAGATAAGCAAGTGGTCGCTTTCAACGACGCCGCACCACAAGCGCCTATTCATATTCTTGTCATCCCCCACCGTCACATTGAAACGATTAACGATGTCACCCCCGGCGATGAGGATCTTTTGGGACACATGGTGGTGGTCGCTACTCGATTAGCCCACGATAAAAATATGGCGGCGGACGGCTATCGTCTCGTGATGAATTGTAACCGAAACGGCGGACAGGCTGTCTTTCATATTCACCTTCATCTCCTGGGCGGTCGCCAAATGCACTGGCCGCCGGGATAGTGGAAAATATTATGAGCAATACTATTGCAGACCATGTTAAAGCGATATTAATCGCGTTAGGAGAAGACCCGAACCGAGAAGGCTTAAGGGATACACCTAAACGCTATGAAAAAGCCTTGGAACACCTCACCAAAGGCTATCATGAAAAGCTTCCATCGGTTGTCAAAAAGGCGGTATTCCAATCCGGAATGGACGAGATGGTCATCCTCAAGGATATTGAGCTTTACTCGCTCTGCGAGCATCATTTATTGCCTTTCATTGGCAGATGTCACGTCGCCTACCTCCCCAGCGGAAAAATTATTGGCATCTCAAAGCTGGCTCGCATTGTCGATATGTTCGCCAAGCGCTTGCAAGTACAAGAAAATCTCACCAAACAAATCGCAGAAGCCATATTAACCGCGACGGAAGCAAAAGGTGTCGGCGTTATCATTGAAGCAAAACACCTTTGCATGATGATGCGCGGCGTTGAAAAACAAAATTCAGAAATGACCACTTCGGTCATGCTCGGCACCTTCCGAAAAGACGACCGCACCCGCTCAGAATTTTTGAGTTTAATTAGAAAGTAATGCTATACTACCCCGCCAAAAACTGGCCCAGCCGAGGTGGCGGAATTGGTAGACGCGCCGGACTCAAAATCCGGTGGTGGCAACACCGTGAGGGTTCGAGTCCCTCCCTCGGTACCATAAAATCAAGATACAAGGTTGGGATGAGCTTCGAAGCCCAACAGTATAAAATTTTATTCTCCAAAATAATGATCATCCTTATCAAGTTCAGCCAAGTGACAGGTGAAATATCCTTATCAATGTAATCATGAATACTTGAGTATTGCTAATCCATAGGATTTTTCACGTACTCGTGTTTTACCAAACCATATTTAAATCATTCGTTTATCAAAAAAATATTGCAGGTAAGACAAATATTTTTTGAAGATATTTTTTTAATATTTCTTTAATATTTTTATTTTAAAATCGCTCTAAATTTTTGTAAGGTGGAATAAAAAAATGAAAATTATTAAATTAGTGGAAAATATTTATAAGGATTTAGAGGCTACAAATAAGAAATTTTCTGCAGCAATTACCAACGAAGCGAGAGGTTCAGAATTATTTAAAAAAATATGCGATAAATATGAAGTTATCTGTAACAACACCCAAACAAATGCGGCGAAAGGGAGAATGGCTGAATTACTTAAGGCTTATTATCTTGAAGCTTGGCTGGGTAAGCTTCAGGCTGAAGAAAACTACCTTAGCGAAAACCCTGAGAATGAAAATATATTATTAGAAAACGATAAAAAACTAGAGGGAATCACAAAATCACTAGAAGAGCTTCTCCTAGAAGCTAATAAATTTTATCCTTCGATAATATCTAAAAAATCGAAGTCGAAATTCTATTCAAACTTTTTAAGTGATTGCAAAGAAACCTACAATTCAATTAACAAGTATTCCAACTCTTGGGAAAAAATATCTAATCGAACCAAGGCTAATTATTACTATAATTTTTCAGAGGATTTAATAGAAAAATCTAAAGAGTCTCACAGTGATGAAGAAACATTTTTACATAGATGTTCGGTCTATTTAAAGTTTTGCATCTCTTTTTATGATGAAGCTGAGGATCAAGTATCTAAGGAAGAAACTGAAAAAAAGCTTGAAGAAGTTAACAGTCGTATAGAGCAGCTCAAGACAGCGCGAATTAGAAAAAGAAAATTATTATCTATCTCGTCTATAGATGAAGATAAAGCGTTTAAGAAGAAGATTGGTGAAAAAACTAATGAACCGCCTTTATTCACCGAATCCAACGGCTCGAACACAAAAGAGAAAGAAACTAAAGAGGCACTAACGGCTGTCAATCTTCTAAACCCATACCCTGAACCAAAAAGTACTGATGACAAAGAAACCGCGCATTGTAGTTATCGCAAACCAGATGAACGATCGACAGTTAGCAATCATCCAAGTTTGTCTACTTGTTGGGCGGGAATTTTCTCCTCTGTCAATTCAAACTCTGGCTCTTTTGATCCAACGAATAGGAATAGTACCAGTGATGAACACGACAAGCGTCGGCTTCCGCCTAAAATGAGGCACAAAGCTGGAAGAGATAAGGATGAACTCCATTTACAAATTGACCCTGGCATTAAGATGCTGGAGGTAGCGGCAACCGCTATCAATCTTCCAAATTCAACACCTGAGTTAAAAAATACCGGTGACGAAACCGCACATTGTGATTATCGCAAGGAGCAACCATCAGTTAGTAATCCTCCAAGCTTATCTACTTTTCGGTCGGGAACTTTCTTCCATGCCAATTTAAACTCTAACTCTTCTAACCCAACGAACGAGGAGAGAACCAGTGAATGCGGTAAGTCCCACCTCCTACCTAAAATGAGGCAAAAAGCCAGATTTAGATAAAGCAGGAACCCCTTAAAAAAGAGGGTTATCGGAGTAATGATTATTATTGAGTTCGCGCAAATCTTCCTATATTAATACGACATCGCTCCCTCGTCGTCCCCGCGCAGGCGGGGACCCAGCACACACCGTGCGCAGTGCGCTAAAAGCGCGCCTGAACTCCTTACGCGGGATCACGAAATTTAAAATGGAAATGGCTGTGACTTGTGAACCTAAAGGTTTTGGAACTTCATTAAACAGTGCTTATGCAATTGAACGTGCTTTATTAGAAGCTCTGCAACCACTACAATTGCGTACCAAGAAACTGAATCAAGTTGAAAAAAACACCTTGCAGAGACTTAAAGATTATCCATTATTCATGGATGCAGCGAAAGCCGATGTGGGTAAATTAATAGCAGAAAAACATTATAAAGAAGTAGATTATAACCATCTGCCAACCTTAACGGATGCTGACCTGAAAACACAACTTTCCTCTATCCTTTTCGCTATTTCCAATTGCGGTTACAGTGCTTATTACTCAATAAGTACTGTGTTAGCCACAAATATTACTTGCGTTAAAGTACTTGTTCCAGGCTTGGATAAATTCCATTTGGTTCAATTAGGAAAGAAAATTATGCCAGGAAAAAGGTGCTATGATGCTATAGGATTTAACGAATCTCTTTAGCTGTTTCAAAAAATTCACGGTTCTCCAATTTTGACTTTCTTGCTGGGCAAATAGGTCGGCAAAATTTCAACAAAATGATATTCACATGGCTATCTTTGCAATGTCATTTTCTAATGACATTCGTTTTTCTGTTTTGTACAAAAAAAATAAATAATGTGATCCATGCAATCATGCTAATTATACCTGCCAACCACCAACCGTGTGAAATACCATGAATTAAGTAATTTTTATTTCGCTGTGTTTTTAAGCCAATAAACATAGCCGCGCCCGCCGCCTCAAACGCAATCGCTAAATTTTGTATCATTCGAGTTAAAGCCGCAATAAAAGCTTGATTGTTAGAGGGAAATTGTTTAGTCAAGTTGATGTAACAAGGTGTCTGATATAATTCACCGCCAACACCATAAAAAAGCAATAATAAAAATAACCATGCAACCGGCCAATCGACGGCAATCTGTGTCAAACTAAGCAATGCAAACACCATAATAGTAAGACCAATAAGCATTGGTATTAATGTTTCAACGCTTTGCACAAGACGTGCTGAAATTTGACTTGAAAAAACAATCCCCAACGGGGCCGATAAACTGATCAAGCCTACTTGCCAAGCGTCAAAATGCTTAAGTTTCTCCAGGTATATTGGCGGCAGCATAAAAGCAACGGCTGTTGCTCCTCCAAAGGCAATAATACCCAACATGGGGGCTGTAAACTTAAGTGATTTGAATAATTGCATTGGTATGATTGGATGTTTTGAGCGCTTTTCTAGCCAAAAATAAATACTAAGCAAGGCGATGGTGATTATTGCGGCGATATAAAATTTATCAATTCCATGCCCTACAAAACTCATCGTTAACAATAATGAAAACATGCTCAAAGCAAGCAATCCTAAATTGGAATAATCAATTGGTTTTTCGTGTAATACTTCTTTGACAGGCGCTAATTTTTTACATCCAACAATGCCCACTAAACAAATAGGAATATTCAGCCAAAAGATCCAGCGCCATCCAATGGTACTTAAAATGAATCCGCTTAATACAGGGCCCATCATCGGACCCAACCCAATAATCATTCCAAAAATTCCCATTGCTTTTGCAACGCTATGCTCATCCAATCGAGTTGTGATAATTGCTATAGCTGTGGCTTGCATCATCGCTGCACTTAATCCTTGCAGTGCTCGAAATAAAATAAGCAACCAGATATTGGTTGAGGTGCCACACAATAATGAACTGACAGAAAATAAAATCAAACCCCATCGATAGATTTGCAATCGCCCCACTCGATCAGCTAAACGACCAAACAATAGGATGGTGGCACTCAAGGTTAAAGTATAAAGGGTAACCGTCCAGATAACCGTTGAAATTTGTGCGTTAAATTGTCTCAACAATGTTGGAATAGCGATATTGATGATCCCAGAATCGAGGGTTGATAAAAACATACCAATCCCTGCGACCAGCGCTATTACTAAAGGCGACTCTTTTAAGTATTTCAATCCCGACAAACCTCATAAAAGATGTAATTGAATTTTCCGTTTACCTTTTGGGTCTACGAATATAAGACAACACTTACCAATAGTAATCTTGCATTCCCTAAATAGCCAGGACGTTTCGTTTTAATGTTAGGCAGGGGCTTGCAGCTGCATTTGTTGACTCAGTTTCCTTAGCCAAATACGCAAACATCGCATAACGGTTCTTGCAAAATGGTTGCGCTTTATTAACTTTTTCGTCTTCTTTTTGTTGTGGTTTCTCCACTGGCGAATGAAATAGCCGCTGGCCTGATTCTAACGATTGCTTTAACGAATTATCCGTTATTCCAATTTCACTTTTAGGCCCCGAGACCTCACGGGACTCAGATTGCTTTTTCGCTGCAGAACCATTCATCACAGCGGAAGTCAAACTAAAGGCACTGCTAGCGGCTTCACCAGTTCTCGCGCTAGTCGCAACGCCGCGTTGACCGAAGGCATTAAAGCTATTCGCTACTAAGTCTATAATTCGACGACAACCTTGCATACGACCAAATTTTTTCTGGATGCCATTGCGTGATTTTTGAAGTGCTTCAGCCTCGTCGCCTTCCAATTTTTCAGTATCACAACTTTGTTCTAAACGGGAATAAGTTTTTTGACAAAACCATTTATTACAAAAATTGTTAATGCCATTAACCCAGCTTTTTACCAAAGAATTCGATTTACCTTCAGTTTTTGTCCCCTTTATTTTTTTTCTACACCAGTTGAGCCCTGAAAATAGTGCGAAAAAGATAGTAATTCCAGATAACACTAAATGGACCAATGCTTTTTTTGCATTATCTGCAGTCAACAACTTTCTGGTCTTCGGTGCATTAAAAATAAAAAAGATTCCAGAGTTTGGTCCGCTAATAATTTTGCTGGCGATTAAGGTACTTGAGGCTTTGACACCCGGAATCTCGCTAAATAGGATTGGGAGTTTCCCCTTGAAAATTTTATAGTCCACGAAGGAATATAAAGCTGCAATACCGATACCTGCGCTCGCAAAAACTGTATTTACCGCCCCACGAACTACAGCTTGGGCTCTTTCGGTGCCGCTGAGCTCGCGCCACGGCACGCGCACTTGTTTATTAATTTTCTTTTGTATGTGCACCCATTTGGTATCGCGCACTAGACTCACACTACCATCGATAAGAAGGCAAGTTAAACCGATGAAAATAAAACCCACCGGCCCCGCTGCTACCATAGGTCCTAAAAAGGTGGTAGTCATCTTACTCGCGCCAAGATCGAGAAGTAAGGGCCGCATCACTTGATTCTTACAACTATCCCAACCTAAAGAAGCAAGCGACAAGCCGCTGGAGAGCGCGGCGCCACCCAAGACATAAACAGCTGCCTTCTTCGTAAGTGACAGCTCGCGACCTTGTTTATCCTTGAGCATATTGCCTTGATACAAATCCTCTAAGACTTGCTCCGTATCCTTGATGACCAGCGTGTAGTTGCTCAAGGCGCCAAGAACCATTGTAGGGACTCCCAGAGCAACGCTGCCTGTGCCCACACCGGCAACTACGCCTTCATTTATCGAAAGACCGGATGCGACTATCAGAGCCTGTCTCGTCGCATTTAATTTCATACATCGCAAGGTACGTCCTTCATCATCGACAAATAGCTGGCTGCGATCGATCAAGCGCACTTCATACGGTGCGGCAAAGAAAGGATGTGTAGACTCCTTTACAACAGGTTTTGTCTCCTCAATTTCCGGCAAAGGGGTCACTGACGCTGAAGATTTAGGTGTAATAGATGGTGACGGCGTACTTTCCCCTGAGTCTGATTCAGTCGAATCTGTCGACACGACACTGAGTACCTCCCTCTTTTCATCTGTAATTTCAGTGTTTTTAGCCTTATCAGACACTGATTCCGCAGCCGCTTCAAACAAACAACAAGGTAAGCCCAACAAGCTCGCAACACGATGGATCTGTAATCGTAGCTTATCAAGTTCGGCAATCACCGTGCCTCGGATCTCGAGCAATCGATCGTTAACATAACCTTCGATATCATGAATCAGCATGCTAACTTTAATGCCCTTTTCCCGAAGTCTCTGTTTAATTTGAGCAAGCTCCTCAGCATCGCGTGGATCGGTATCTCGATCCACAAAGGCGAAGAGATTAAACAAGCGGTTGAAATCATCTTTTATAAGTTCATTATCACCACAATAATTTTTAAATAATTGCTCACGATATTGCGTTGCCTTGTCTTCTAAACTTGACAATAACCCTTTTGAATCTGCTTGAAGATCAAATAGGAAAATTCCAAAATGTGTTCGCTAACGGCCTGACCGCTGAGTTCCCCATTATTAGCTTCCAAATGCGCTTTTAGCTTCTCAACGATCGCACCATCGATCAAGGCAAATTCCTGGAGAAGATCAATCACGGCATCGCGAATCTCATCCATACCCATCTCGTCATAACGTTCCCGAAGAGATAAGCTAAAACGCCGAGACAAATTGACCCACCATTGTGGTCGTCGATCGTAATATTTACCGTCATAATAACGGGCGTTATTCCAAAGAAAGGTAAGATTGCTCGCATGACGCTTTTCAGCTTGAATTAATGCAGCGGTGGTGTCCACAATCTCACAAAGCATATCACGCGTTTTTTCGTGAAATTTCGAAACACTTTTTTTTGCTTTAGTAAACGAGTTCGTCTCTTCTGCCTTATTATCGGTAAATGAAATTTCACCTTCTAAAAGTTTTCCAAGTTCCTCACGAACTGCTTCTAATTTCCCTTTTCCATTTGAGGAAGTTAGAAAATCATATTGCGCATTTAAATAATCTAAGAAATATTGATCGAGAAGATTTGGTTCTTCCTTGTCCGAAAGTCGCAGGCTATCGTGGATCACTTCAATAAAATATTTAAATCTTTGCAAGAAGTCTTTTATCGGTAGTTTTTTATCATCCAGCAACCTGCGAAAATCTCCCATCACACAAAGAAAGGGCTCGGATTCTACATGGCCGATGGGGAGTAATCTAAAAATAGTTGTAAACTTACTATCATTTTGTTGACTACCTTCATCAGCTTGTTGCACGCTATAAAGCGCATTCGACAGCTGCTGTAAATAATGTTCCTCGGCACGAGTCAGCTTGCCATAATGTCTTTGCTCATAAAGCGCCCGCAACTGCTTCAAGCGATAAGAGATCAGATGGGGGTATCCTTGAAATGCTTTCTTTTTTCTAGACTGGGTAATAGCGCGCAAATCAGCAATGACAGCCTCGACCGTAACCGGCCCTGATAAATCATCAATACGTCGTTTATCATCTTCCATACACTAACCTCTTGACTCTGAATGACACTTCCGCAACAAATCGTGAAGGTATGGCAAACTTAGAAATCCATGCACTTAACATAGGATAACACTGAGAAATTAGGGAATTATTAAGTAATAAAGATTTAATTAGGCAGGTCGTTTCCCGTATGTAAGCTGCCCCAACCCAACTCCGACCGGGTATGAATCCAATGAAAAGAATGGCTTACGCGAATCCTGACCCGTTTCGGCTTCAATAAACGAGTCCGATTAAAAAGACTGTTTTTCCCACATCTTTAAAAAAGCTTCTATTGCCTTTTTTGCCTTTGAGTAGCTTTCTTCTAACAATGCAGGATTTGGAGGTTCGATTTTTACGACTTCATGAAACATTTTTAATGCGTTGTCGAGTTGAGGGAGCTTAAGATAAGAGACCCCGCCACGAAGGCGATGCAATTCGGCACGTAAAATCTCATTATTTCTTTCTTGATAGGCCTTTTCTAGCTTTGCTCTCGTGGATTTTAAATCTTCATCCAATATCGTTAATAGCTGGCGCGTAAATTCGGGGCTCCCATTGCACATACGAACGCAGGCATTCCAATCGATGACTTCTGTTGATTCGGGCATGCTCGTTACCGGAGGCCCTGATTTAGCTTCTTTTTCAGCTTTCGCTCTAAAAATAAATTGTTCCAAAGTCGATTCTATCGCTAACCGTTGCAAGGGCTTGCTTAACACTTCTTGCATTCCCGCCTCAAGGCATTCTTGGCGTTTTTCCCCGTTATCCGCGTGGCCAGTAAGCGCTATGATTGGCACCTGCGCCTTTGCTTTGTCTTCCATAGCGCGAATTCGTTGAGTTGCTTCAATACCACTGATATCAGGTAAACCCACATCCATTAAAATTAAGTCGTAAATGCCTTTTCGCGCCTTTTCGATGGCTTGTGCCCCGCTTTCTGCAAAATCAACCGCGCAATTAAATGGCTTTAAAACAACGGCTACTGCCGTAGCCGCTAACGCATTGTCTTCAACCACCAGTACCGATAACGCGGTTTCCGAAGGTTTTGCGCCTTCAGCGAAAACATTCGCTTTTAAATCGATTCGTTTAGGTGTCTTCGGTAACCTAAGGGGTTCGTTAGTGCGTTCGGCGTGATCAGCCACTGTGAACGGGATGATTACGGTAAAACAAGTCCCTTTTCCAACTTCACTGTCCACTGTAATCTCGCCACCCATAGCGTCCACATAACGCTTCACCGTGTAAAGACCTAAACCAGCGCCTTTGTAAAGTCCTTCATAAGAAGGCGTTAAACGCGAAAAATGCTCGAAAATGGTATCGAATTTATCGCGCGGAATACCCATCCCCGTATCCTCTACCGCGATTTGAATCGTGGCTTTATCGCCTACCCGATAATGGGAATTCGTTTTATCGGAAAGCCGCACTTTCACTTTAACAAAACCGTTTTCTGTGAACTTTAAAGCGTTACTGATAAGGTTTAATAGCGTGCGGCTTAAATACATCCGGATACCGTCAAGGTATTGAGGGATCCCTTCATCTACCTCGCAAGCTAAAGTTAATTTTTTTTGATGCGCCACCGGTTGGAGCAGTTCAATAGTCCGTTTTATTAATTCACGCAAATCAAAAGCTTCAGACTGTTCCGACTCTTTACCCGACTCCAAGCGAATCACTTCTAAAATTTCATTGCAAAGCTGTAATAGTTCATCAGTTGCGCCCATTAATAATTCACTGTCCCGCTGAACCGTTTCAATAACGTTAAGTATCGATGCGTTAGAAGAGGTTTTTGTTTCTTCGGCCACATTCAACAAATCTTGGAGCATCCCTAACATCCCGGCGATAGGCGTTCGGATATCATGACTCATGTTAGCAATGAATTCGGATTTGGCTTTGTTTGCTGCTTCAGCTTTTTGCCTCTGAATTTCTAATTGCGCTTGCGTTTTTTTAAGTTCAGTGATATCCACTGAGATGGCCAAAACACCTATCGTTTCTCCATGCTCATTTTTTAGCGGCGTTTTGTTTGTTAAAACCGTAACAATGTTACCACTGGCTTCCTTGAAAACATCCTCTGTCATTAACGGAATTCCAGATCGCATTACTTTTTGGTCAAATTCGATAAAACTTTTTGCGGCTTCCTTTCCCCAAACAAAATCAAAATCGGTCATACCCTCAATAGCTTTTCTGGAGGGCAATCCCATCACTCTAGCAAGTCGCTCATTGCAACCTAAATAAACTGAATTTTTATCTTTCCAATAAACATTCGTGGGTAATTTAGATAAAATGTTTTCATAAAAAAATATTTTACTTTTTAATTCACCAGAAACCAGCTGAAGTTGAGTTCTATCATGCCCCACAAGTAAACTGCCTTTCAGCATATCATCAAACTGAGAAAAGCGAATTATTTTCCATAAAATGACGTACTGTCGTCCTTTAAGGAGATAAGTTTCTTCAAGTGCTTCGGTTGGAGGCTCAACTTTGTTAAAGAAGCGGGATAAAGAATATTTATTAGCTCTGCAAAAAGCATGAAAATCTACATCGGGAAATTGATCGGGCTTTAATTGTAAGAGTTTTATAGCAAAATCGTTAGCTGCTTCAATAAAACCTTCATCAGATATGAAAAGCAATGGGCAGTCAATTTGATTAATAAAAACTTCAAAAGAAAATTTATTGGAGATAATTGCATCCAGCGACATACTCATTTTACTTTTAAGTAGATAGAAGATACTAAAAAAGTGATCCACTATGTTAATAATCAAACCCAACAGAAGATAAATCTACCTTTAAACTATTGGAAAGCTCCGTGAGGCTTTATTCGTAATAGCTATTGTACACTGAAAAAAAGCAGTATGGCAATATAGCCAGTCTCTTCTCAAAGACTTAACCCTTAATTTTACGGCTCTTTCGGTCTGGACGCTGGAGTAGCGCTTCCACAAACCTTACCATCCCTCCAAAAGAGGTTTCCCGTATTAAATCTTGTAAAATAATCGTTATCCCAAAGTGCTTTTCGAGTGCAACTATAAGTTGGATCATCGTTAATGAATCACCACCGCAGTCATAAAAAGTATCCGTTTTATTAATCTTCGACACACCTAAAACAGCTTTCCAAGTTTGTCCCATAACGTCGAACACATTTAATTGATTTGATTCTTTTGGTTTCATTCTGTTTGCAGCCGATAGGTCAATTTTTTCTTCTGGCTGAAACATTCGTTTAATTCGCTTGATTTCCTCCTCCGGTTGGTAGCGCGATACAAGAACTTGACGGTAAGGAGATCTTAAGAATGTATTCAAAACTTTTATTCCTTGTTCGGGAGTGACACTATTACCCGCGTAAAGACGACAATGTACTTTAGCTCCAGCGACATTCGCAGCCATCCCTACCGACCGCCAGGCATTCCAATTGATCGTTAATAGCCGTTCACAATATTTAAATGGGTTTTGCTCTAAAAAATGGTCTAAAAAGATATTAGCAGCGCAGTAATCTATTTGCCCCACCCCGCCAGCGATTGCTGTCAACGACGAAGCGCTAACGAAAAAGTCCAAAACTTTTTTTCGAAATAACCGCGCTAAAACCCATGTTCCTTGTATTTTGGGCTGCAAAACGGCCTGAACAGTTTCAATATTTTTCAAAGCAGTAAGCCCTCCGCCCGATATACCCGCCAGATGAAATATGCCACGTATCGGACCTGTTTGCTTCTCAACTTTGGACAAAAGTACTTTTATTTGGCGATAGTCAGCTATGTCTCCTTTTAGAATTTCAACCTGACATCCCTTGCGAACTATTTTCTTAAGTTGTTTTATCTTTTCACTAATAGGGTCTTTAGGTGTGTGATTCGCTAACCAATCATCCCAACTATTTTGTGCTGGGAAAACACTACGGGAAAGCAAGAGGATAGTAATACCAGAATTTTTATCAGATAACCATTTTGCAATGGCCAGTCCCATTCCGCCCAACCCCCCGGTAATGAGGTAAGTTCCCTGAGGATCAATGGTAATATCAGACCCGTTTGAAAATTCAGTAACGTTTATTTCTTGATACGTAGGTTTCCATCGTTTCTGATGACGCAAAACAATAGTATTGGCGACAACTTCTGAACATGAAAGATTCTTCACTACTTGGCTAATCACCTCATTGGCATACAAAGCCACCGTGTTTTCGTTCATCAATGAATCCACATCAATTTGACACATTCGAATATTAGAATTCTCAAGGGGTAACACACGAGATAAACTCAACACCGTGCTTTTTAACGGATTAATTTTTTCATTTCCCAAGACAGAATACAAATGTGTAGTCACCATCCCCCAAAAGATACTGGCATGAGGTATAATACGATTTAGCGCTTGCGCAATAAAAATGCCGCTATATAAGCCTTGATAAAGTTCAGTGCTGTTCAACAAGTTATGACCACTCTTTATTTCAGAAGAATCAACGCCCCAAAAATGAAGAATCACGTAATGTGCTTCATCAGTAGAAACACTTTTTCTAAGAACTTCTTCATAATGTGATTTTTCTGCAGGATTAATAGTGAAGGTGTTATATGTATGCAAGATAATTTCCTCTCCTGGAAATATTTTAATAATGTTTTCGCCCATTGAGAGCAAGCTTTTACAAGTTTTCTCGCATAAAACTGATTGATTAGCAAAAATGATCCAACGGCGTATTTCTGGATTCGAGGAAAAAGTTAGTAATAAGCCTACAGGTTCGGGCACATTAATCCATGCTGGCAAATAAAATTTTAGTTCTGTTTTATGCTCAACTGAATCGGCTTCTCGATAATTAAATAGTTGATCAATCCAATAACGCTGTTTCTGAAAAGGATAAGTTGGCAAAGGAATTCGTCTTCTCTTTTCATCTGAGTAAAATTTTCTCCAATCGATACTGTGGCCCTGGCACCAAAGTTCTTTTATCGCATTAGCGAAGATTTTATCGTCACTTTTTTTAATCGTTTTCTCATTTGCTAGCACTGTAATCATTTTTAGCTTATTCTTAGTATGCATTTGTAAAGTTGATAGCAAAGTTCGTCCTGGTCCAACTTCTAGGAACACGGTATTTTCCGCTTCAACCAATAATTTTTCTACACACGTTGACAATAAAACAGTGCTTAACATGTGATCAACCCAATATTGATCATTCAGTTTATCGTCGGTTATCCAATCACCCGTTAAATTTGAAAGATAAGGAATTTTCGGAGAGTGTTTTTTAACTGATTGCAAAACCTCGAGAAAAGGTTTAACCGCTGGTTTTAATAAATGCGTATGAAAGGGGGAAGTGTTTTTTAATGGTTTCAAAGACAAGGACTTTTTGGAAAGTACAGGTTCAATCGCTTGCTGAAATTCTTTCATCGCTGCACGAGATCCAGAAACCACACATAAACTAGGCGTGATTTCCACAGCAATACCGATATCCATCGTACAGAAAGGAAGCAGTTCTTTTTTAGGAAGCGGTACCGCTAGCATTTCACCCTCGCCGCAATTAGCAATCGCTTTCCCCCTTGCACAAACAATAGTGATTGCTTCTTCTAACGAGAATACTTCAGCTAAGCAAGCAGCGACATACTCTCCCAAGCTGTGGCCCAGCATGATATCAGGCACAATGCCAAAATACTGAAAACACTTCGCTAGCGCGTATTCAATTGAAAATAAAATGGGATGCGTAAATTGTGCTTGGAAAAGTTTTGATTTTGCACTCTCCTGATTTTCTTTCTTTGGGAAGAGAATATCGTGCAAATTTGTGCCCATGTGGTAGGAAGCCATTTGTAAACATTCATCGAGATATCGCCGATAAATAGGTTCGCGTTCGTAAAGCATTCGTGAAGTATCAATGTACTGGCTGCCTTGTCCGGGGAATAGAAAAACAATTTTTTTTGGAGAAACATTTCTTTTTAAAATCGGAGAGTAACTTTTTTCTTTTTCAACTTTTAATTGAACCAAAGCTTCTGACAAAGTCTCACACACAACGGCTGATCGATAATCATAATGATTTCTGCCTATCTGAAGAGTATAAGCTAAATCTGCAAGCAAAGTGGGGGAAGCACTTTGTTGTTTTTCTAAGAAATTAATTAAATTATCATGATAAGCACGTAAAGCTTCTTCTGATTTTGCAGAAAGAAGCAAGGTATACGTAGCACGTTTTGCAGGAAAGCTTTTTATTTCTGGCGCTTCTTCAAGGACAATGTGGGCATTAGTGCCCCCTACACCAAAGGCACTCACGGCCGCACGGCGTGGGTATTGAGCCTCTCGCCAATGAAGAAGACGGGTATTCACATAGAAAGGTGAATGCGCAAAATCGATAGCTGGGTTGGGTGAAGAAAAATGGAGAGACGGCGGAATTTGTTGATGCTGCAAAGCTAAAGCGGTTTTAATTAGACTTGCCATTCCAGCAGCCACATGGGTATGCCCGATATTCGCTTTAATGCTTCCTAAAGCGCAAAACTGTTCTTTAGTCGTTTTCATCCGAAACGCTTTCGCTAATGCGTCAATTTCTATAGGATCGCCTATAGGTGTTCCTGTACCGTGTGTTTCAACGTATCGAATACTATTCGCTTCTACGTTCGCCATTGCTTGAGCCGCTAAAATGCAATGCAATTGTCCTTCCTGAGACGGCGCAGCGTAACTCATTTTGTGGCTACCGTCATTGTTGATGCTATACCCTTTAATTACGCTGATAATGGAATCATTATCGCGAATCGCATCAGATAAGCGTTTCAATATCACCACGCCTAAGCCATTACTAAACACCGTCCCCTCAGCATGGGCATCAAAAGGACGACAATGGCCATCTGGCGAATAAATATTACCTTGCTGATAGATATAAGGGCGATCTTGGGGGGTAACAATGGAAACACCTCCTGCAATGGCCATATCACAAGTAAAAGAAGCTAATTGTTGACAAGCAAGTACAACAGCCACTAAAGAACTGGAACAGGCCGTTTGCACAGTGACACTAGGGCCCCTACAGTTAAGCAAATAAGCTACTTTTGTCGCTAAAAACTGAGAACTCATTAATCGTTGCAACGCAAATCGCTCCGTTAAATTATCCTTAGCTATTTGCAATGCAGATTGATCTAAAATATAAGTACTATCGTTCATGCTGGCATAAACGCCAACTCTTCCGTAGCTCCGGTCGTCAGACGCATAACCTGCTTTTTCTAATGCGATCCATGCCGACTCAATGAATAAACGCTGCTGCGGATCCGATAATTGCGCCTCTTTGGGACTATAATTAAAAAACTGTGCATCAAAATATTCAATATCCTTCAATATGCCTCTGGCATGTACAGGACGCTGCGTATTATTTTTTTCTTTCGTCGACTTTTTATTAAAAAATGAAATACATTCTTTGCCTGAAATACAGTTATCCCATAGGGATTCACAATCATCAGCGCCCGGATATTTACAGTCCATCGCAATAATAGCAATAGCTTCATTTTTATTTTGACGATTTTCACTTGAAAATATGGCCTCTGAAACTTCTAATTTTGTAGATTTATTCGTTAAATAATTTGAAAGCGCAAGCGGTGTAGGGTATAAAAATAGATCTTGCGCTTTTAACCTCACACCAAGAGTTGCATTCAATTCATTAACCAACTGTACTGCACGCAACGACGTGATGCCCAATGAAGCAAACGAGTGATTGATATTAATATCATCTACTTCAACATGTTTTCTAAGTACGGCGATAATATCGCGAATAACATCGCGCTGTTCACTCAGCATTTTCTTTTACTCCCAACTTTCTCATTTGAACCAACGCAGAATGATCCACTTTTCCATTAGGGGTCAACGGTATTCGATCGATCAAATAATAATGCTGCGGTATCATGAACTGGGGCAATTGTTGGGATAGTCGGTTACGTATCTCTGCCTCGTTGAAGGTAGCTTGGGGCTTTAGTACGACATAAGCTTCCAAGCTTTGATGCCCATCTTCATGTTTTTTAGCTAAAATGTATGCGTGTTCTATTGAGGTTTGCCGTAACAGGCAATATTCAACTTCATTAAGCTCCACGAGATAACCGTTGATTTTAACTTGATTATCGATACGACCCAGATACAAAAAGCTTTTATCGGGCAATTGCTTAACAAGATCTCCTGTCCGATATAAAATATCATCTTCAGCAGAAAAAGGATTTTTAATGAAACGCTCGCGTGTTAATTCAGGCGCTTTGTAATAACCGCAAGCAACACTCGCGCCTCCAATTAACAACTCTCCCACTTCTCCTTGTTCTACAGGACGATTATTTTCATCGACAACATATAATCTTGAATTTCTAACCGCTTGCCCAATAGGCACGGTTTTTAAAGTTCTATCGAGGTTCGACTTTGTAAGAAGATTCGTCGTAATCCCTACCGTTGTTTCTGTTGGCCCATATTCATTGATAATGGCATGAGAAGGATAGACTGCGTACCACCGCTCTACATAAGCTGTCAATAATTCCTCCCCTGCAATCATCAGATAACGCAAAGAAGAAAAATTGGGTCGTTTTTTTTCCACATATTGAACTAAAAATTTAAAATAACTGGGAGTCCATTTCACAAACGTCACCTTATTTTCAATTAACTGATGACAATATGTTTCAATGTCCAAAACATCCGCTTCGCTTGTAATGACAATTCTAGCTCCGGCTGCAAGCGGCGCATGAATGCATGTAACCGCAAAATCAAATGCGGGAGAAGAATTAAAAATAAAAATATCTTGGTGAGTTATTTTAAAGTGCTCATTAAACCAAAAAAGATAATTAGAAAGATTCGCATGATTCACTAACACGCCCTTTGGCTGACCTGTGGAACCAGAAGTATAAATTAAATAAGCTGGCTCCTGGTATAATCGTTCATCATGACAATGATATTCGTCATCACACTTAAAATAATCCAGATCATGACAAGTTAAGAGAGGAATCTCAGTCGATAAATTATTTAATAAAGCAGGCTCGGTGACAATACATTTAGGATTGGCCTGATTAATAATTCCTTTTAATCGAGCTAATGGAGTTTCAAAATCTAAAGATAAATAAGCGGCACCCACTTTCCAAACAGCCAACATTCCCACTAAAACATCGAAAGATCGCCGCATATAAAGGGCGACAATCTCTCCTTGATGAACTTCATGACGTTCCAGATAGTGAGCTAAGCGATTAGCACATTTTTCGAGGTCACGATAAGAAAACGACTGATCGTCATGACAAACGGCGATTGAATCAGGATTTTTTATGCTTTGTTCTTGAATAGCTTGCAAAGATATCAAATGCGTCACAGGCCCCTCTATTGATTTTTTTTACATATTTAGCTATAATTTTGATCGGAGCGCAGCTTCTACATCATTATGGTCTCGATTTAAAGTCGGCGCAGGCAGCGACCTCTTAAAAGGAAACAATGAATTGGCAGCACCGTGAGTAACTACGGGCATTCCATCGCGGGTAGATTTAATCAGTCCTTTAAAAAAATTTTGTTGCGCTGCTTGAGAAACCGTTAGTACCGGTGCAGCAGGAACATCATATTTTTTACATTTCGTTAACCAATATTCCCTGTTCTTATTTTTCAATATTTGGTTAAGGTCCTGATCAAAAGCAGCTTGATTTTCTATTCTAATTTGAATAGTAGGATAACGTTGATGAAATTCAGGTTGTTCTAATACATTCGTACAAAATTTTCTAAACTGATCTTCATTCACTGTTGCAATTGAAATCAACCCATTTTTTGTTTGATAATAGGAAAATGGCGCTGCATACCTGTCGCGATTGCCTTCTCGAAAATATTCACCCCTTCCTCCCAGAGCATCGAGAAATTGATTAGCCTGTAGCCAAACTGATGTTCCCGCTAAAGAAACTGCAATACGGATTACCTGCTTAGTCTCAGGAGGCAAAGACTCTTGGCTCAGTAAATACAAATTAGCCAAAATATAATTTGCTGCCAACAAACCGGTGGTGATGTCTAGTATGGGCGTACCAACCTTGAGCGGGTTATTGGGCGAGGAACAATTGGTATAAGCAAGCCCCGTAATCGCCTGCGCAGAAGCATCCAAACCCGGCATTCTATTGACTTTAGCATCGGGAAAACCGTCAATAGAGCAATAAATTAGTGGGTGAGCCTTTTTAGGCTTATCTAAATAAGCCGTTAATAGTTTATCAGTCTCTTTAGCTTTAACTGATCGATTGTCTACAATCACGTCAACGACTTCAAATAAGTTTTCAAGCAGCTTTCGATCGTCTTCTTCGTTGAAATCGATGGCCACACTGAGCTGGCCATGCGCTAAGCTATTGAAAATAGCAGGGGGGAAAACATATCGTGTAGGGTCGCCCAAAGGCTTGCGCTCTACTTTAATGACTAGGGCTCCCTGGCCGACTAAGTTTTGGAGCGCAATAGGGCCCGCCACGTAATAACAAAACCCCAAAACAATAACGCCATTAAGTGGCCCCAGCAAAACTTCTGATTGGTAACGGCTTAATAATGCCCTTCGCATAAATAAACTCAGCAGTTAAAATAAGATAATTAAACATCCATGCCAATGGTTAAATTATGTGATTAAATTTTAAACTTGTCTAGGATAAGTCGATGAAAGGCACCTACTTTTTCAGCCATCCTTAACGTTTCCTTAAAGCTTTATGAATAAAAAGAGGGTGGTCAGGACGATTTCATCGAAGTTCAAAAGCCCACCCCTTTTCTTAAGTACCGTGTAGAAAGAGAGTATCCATTCTCCGGCAACTCCCGGTTTGGATGAGTTTTCATTTTCTAACCATCTTTAACATTTTTCGAAGGGGTTGCGAGATCCTGGGTGGTGGCCTTTCCATGAAGGCAGCAAGAGACTCGTAATTTATTTTCGCCCCGCCAAAACAGCACTTCTCCGTTACCACTGCTTCAGGTTACTGGCAGTGGTCGCACTTCTTTTTTCTCGGTCAGAGTCAATAGGAAATACATAATAATTCTCGACACTCTTGATCATCGATTAATATGGGTCGTACTTGACCTATGGCACGTTTTGTTATTTTATATTCGCCAGTAAAGGATGTTTTTAAAAATTTTTCTTTTTATAAGGTGAATATCGTTATGACCAATTTCTTTGGCGAACGTTTATTTTTTTCTATTATTATAACGAGCTTCGCTATTGCTTGCACGACTGCATTCGCAAGTTCTCACGAAATAAAAATAAATTCAATAAATAAAAAATTAGCAGCGCTTGAAAAAACTACTGGAGGCCGAATTGGTTTATATGCGATAGATACAGAAAATAATGTCCGTTTTCAATATCGTGCTCGCGAGCGTTTCCCTTTCTGTAGCACGGCAAAAGTTATTGTTGTTTCAGCAATCTTAAAAAAGAGTATAACAGATCCTCACTTCCTTCAACAAAATGTGGTTTACAAAAAAAAAACGAATTAGTTTCCTATTCACCCATCACTAAAAATCATATTAACGGCGGAATAACGGTTTCTGAATTATGTGCAGCAGCTCTCACGCTAAGTGACAACTCAGCAGCTAATCTTCTCATCAAAAAACTAGGAGGGCTTACGGCTATTAATGCTTTTGCTCGTTCTATTGGAGATAAACAATTCGAGCTTGACCGTTTAGAGCCTCAATTGAACTCAGCAATTCCGGGAGATATTCGCGATACCACTACTCCAGAAGCGATGGCAAACAGCTTAAAAAGACTAACGTTAGGTGATATTTTAGCGTTTCCTCAGCTCATACAACTACAAACATGGTTAAAAAAATAATACTACAGGAAATGCCAAAATCAGAGCTGGCGTTCCGAAAGACTGTGGGTGACAAAACTGGGTCAGGCGGTTATGGTACAACCAATGATATCGGAATTATTTGGCCGCCCAAACGCGCACCTATTGTCGTTGCGATATTTTTTACAAAAAATAAAAAGGGAGCTGTTTCTCCTGACTCCATCATTGAAAGAATCACTCGCATTTTAATGAGTGCAATTGTGAGTACGAATCGCGTGACGTCCTAGAAGCGAGGCTAATTCCTTATCTCCCATAATCAATAACGCTAAGAATAATAATATAGAAAAATAAGGTAAGGCCACTTTCGATGGCAGCAAGAGGGTTAAATTTCCCCAACGTGCCACTGAGTGTTACGATGAGCGTCAATAATAATCCCGCAACACAAGCTATAGAAAATCGGAAATAAAACTTTGCTTCTTTAAAAATAGGAATTCCCAAAAAACGTTCTTTAGCGTTTTTCGCTCGCAGCATTATTCCAGTATGATAGAGGGAAAGAATAATACTAACTACAAGTGTAAACAATAATTCCCACGTCCAAGTCGGGATAGGTGGAACCGCCGACGGCCATGTTGCTGGCACGCCGAATTCAACATAAGTTAATAACCCAAATAAAAGTGTGGCAATAATCATAAAAGGTGCGCGTAGTACTAAAATTACGAGTGACAACGCACAAATGGATTCCACCACAAGCTGGATGGGCATTATAATTTCTGCTTTAGTGCCCAGAAATTCGATAAAGGTTCTGAAAAAAGGCAGGGAATGGCTGTATTTTCCATAAACATCGATGAGCTGTTGATAACCCGTAATAGTAAACCAATGCAATAAATAATCTTCGTAAATTTGAAACACTAACATGGCCCCAATCAGCACTGTCAATAACTCTAACCACGGGAAATGAAGTAATTTAGCGTAAATAGGGTGGGTTGTGCGGAAAGCCGAATTGTCGTAATCATGCCGACCCTGATTTTTATAACGTAATTTATCCATCAACAAACTGATTATTCCCAAGATGGCAAAGGTTATTGCTGTTTTAATGCCGACAAGGTTGGATAATTGATTAAGATTATTTGATAAATAATTAACGTACCAAAGCAATAAGGAAGCGACAAGAATAAGAATAACATTCACTGAAACTTGCTTATTTTCAAAAACTTTAAAGCCAAAGAATTGAATTCTTTTATTCTTTCTCTGCAACAAGGCGCGATCTGGCAAAAAGGATAACCATACACATCCAGAATATAAAAAAGGTAACAAATATTCAAACGTCCATGTACCCGGCACACCCAAATGCGATAAATAATAAAAGAAAAATATCAAGGTAGCGGTGAAAAGCATAAAGCCGCGCATAATAAATAAAATTATTGCGGCCGCAGTCAAGAATAAAATTATCGCTGTTAGAGGCCCTAGTATGGCAGCTCCATGGGCCACTAAGCGAAGTAGGTTTTTTAATACAACAAAATTATTATGCGTAGCAAGAAACGTAAGACGTTGCGACATCCCACTCGGAGTAAAGAAATGAGCATCCCATAAAGAAAAAAATTCGTTTAGTAGAACAGCCCCGATTAGAAAAGCTAAAATATCCATCCAGCGGATGGTAGTGAGGTAAATAGCGAATCTTTCAAGTTTATCCATAATAAAACCGCCAATAAATTAATAACTCGTCATTCGCGCCTGCGCGGGGATGACGGGCGAGCAATTACGATTTACGGACGATTTCATATTACCTCCAATAACGTGTTTATTGGCTGTCTTAAAATGGAACGCCTAAATTATTATCAATAATCCCTCGAAAAAAATCCAAGCGATTTTCCATTAGCACCCCTCATCTTTTTCACCGAGGACTAGACAGACAAGAGAGAGAGTTGTTTCTAGACAGCGTTGTGTCTTCTTTTTTCACTTCTCCTGGAACATCGCGTTTTTCCAGGATCATACCAAAGTTTTTTAAGGCATCTATCAGAGAAATAGAAGCTTCAGCGAATTCTTCTTTATTTTCTTTTTGAGAGTCGGAAATAATTTCAACCAACTTAGAAATCTCGAAGAAAAGCTGAGGAAAATCAGGAGTTGTTAATATATTTTCTTCAAAAGGAAGACGTTTACTGATGTATTCAAGGTCGCGCTGTATACGCTGTAAGGTTATTTGTTTCGATTTTTTTGTTCGAGCTCGTTCTTCTGCCTCTCGTTTCTCCTTTTTTATGATTTGAAGGTTTCTGGCATTTCTAATTATTTCATCAATTTCCTTATCGCTAGCCATGATTTGACTTCCATCAGAATGCCAAAGTTCTACACCTGCAGCCACTAAGGATTGGACAATGCGCAAAGTAAAATTTTTAGTCTTTTCGGAATATTTCTCGAGAGTCAGTTCTAAAAGGTTCTGTCCTTTATATTTGATTTTCACATCAGCATGATACTGAATTAATAAATCGAGCGTCTCTACTCGAAAATGGCGTACCGCACAAATTAAGGCAGTTTCTCCTAGCTTATTGACTATCTCTTTGTAAGCGCCAGCCTCCAATAATGCTTTGGCAATAAGAAACTTTCCTTTCTTGGCCGCTTTTATTAAGAGCGTGTCACCCTGGAAATCCGTCTTTGGCGGTACGTTGAGGCCCCATTTCGCCGTCTGATGAAAAGAATCCCCGCGAAGGTAGTTTTTTATTATGTCTAAGCTGTTTTCTTCTACAGCATTTATGAGTATTTCAAACGATAAATCGAATACAGTAAATATCGAATTCTTTGCTATTAACGGGCTTCTTCTTACAGGATGTCCTTTTCGGCTCAATCTCCTTCTCGGCGTTCGAGTTCCTGTCGGCGTTGAGGATATTGTGCTAGTGGGAGTCTCACGTCTACTCATAGAATATCCTTATTTTTGATGTCAAATGATCGATGAAAGCGGTTAATCTAAGCCCTGCTTTTATTTAAGCAATGTCAGTTTTATCAATATCAATCACTCCATATTGCACCGCTAGTTTAATCAGTTCCACATCGTTTTTGACGCCCAGTTTGTCAAACATGCGATAACGATGAGAATTAACGGTCTTAGCGGTAATGTGCAATTGCTTGGCAATTTCTTCAGCTTTCATTCCCTTTGCCAGTAATAATAAAACTTCCATCTGGCGGTGACTCAATTGATCAAAGGGCGATTTAGTCGGCGTTGTTTTGCTTAAGGCTAGACGGCTCGCGATGGCCGAGCTGATATAACGCTGGCCGCTGTGCACGGCTCGAATCGCTCGTTCTAACTCCCCAGAATCGCTGCTTTTGGTGATAAAACCGCGAACCCCAACATCTAATAAACGCATGGGCAATAGCTCCCCTTCCATCGCCGTCACCACTAAAATTTTAATCTCGGGATCGCGGCGCAAGAGTTTACGCGCCAATTCAAGGCCGTTAGTGTCCGGTAATTGAAAATCAAGCATGACGACATCCGGTTCTTTCTCACGGCGCAACGCCAGTCCTTCTTCTCCAGTACTTGCTTCACCAACGATGCGAATCCCTTTAACTTGCTCTAGCATTAAACGCATGCCACGGCGAATCAATACGTGATCTTCAATCAAAAGAACATTAATCAAAGGCTATTTCCTCAATTCCTAACTTCGTCTTGGCTTTTAATGCTACTCTACCTGCATGGCTAGTTGCAAATGGTTTTCACTCGTGATCACTGCATGTTGGAGCAGGGTTAACTAAAGCTTTAGCAAGTCGATGGTTAAAAAACCTTGCATTTCAGTTGCATTTGGTTAAATATTTGTCATTCGAAGGGCGTGCAGAGAAAGTAATATGATTGTATTTTATTTCATCCTATTCGCGGCTGTTGTTTACCTGCTACTCCCCGTCGGCGGCGTTCGATCCAATAAAATCGCCTCTCTTTTACTGATCTGCAACGCATTCAGTTTTTTGGTCGCGTTAATTTTGGCCCTTTTCGCCTTTATAACCCCAATCGCAGCTAATTACACTTCTCAAGATAGTGTCTATCGATGTATTGCTCTGATTAATTTCAGCGTATTTTTTGTTTTAAGTATCGTGGCGCAGGTGGGGGGACATTTTCTAGAAAAGAAATCCTTGAAAATACCGGCTGTGATACTGAGAGGAACACCATTTATTCCGCTTGCCATTGCACTTGTTTTCTTCGAAAAATTAACGCATTTAACCCATAACTTGTTATCCTCATGGTTTTAGATAAACTAAGCAAAGAACAAAAGAATGGAGATAAAAAATGAGCATTAAAAATAAAAAAATCATCATTTATGCTGAAAACGAATATCAAGAATTAGAACTTTGGTATCCCTTACTTAGAATGAAAGAGGAAGGCGCGGAAGTGACTATTGTAGGGCCTAAAAAAAATCAAGTTTACAAAAGTAAATTAGGCTATCCTGTTACTGCCGAAGCTACTCCCGATTCCGTCAGTCCCGACAAAATTGACGCCTTAATTATCCCTGGCGGTTACGCACCTGATAAAATGCGAGCCCATAAGGCTATGACCGATTTAGTGCGCTCGTATTTGAACGACAGAAAACCGTCGCTGCTATTTGTCATGCCGCTTGGGTTTTAATATCCGCTAATATTATCAACGGGAAAAAGGCAACTTGTTATCACACTGTAAAAGACGACTTGATTAACGCTGGCGGAATTTATTTAGACCAACCCGTCATGAAAGATGAAAATTTAATTACTTCTCGACAGCCGGACGATTTACCGCAGTTCTGTCAAACTATTATTGCTTCTCTGCAGTAATCGATCAGTTAAATTTTATCTTTCAAAGTCATAACAACGACTACGAAACCAGCCGGCTAGTATGTAGCAGATTAAGCTGAGGAGAATTCCTATCCCCATCGTAATGAGTTTTATATTATCTAACGGGAAAGGCATTTTTATCTGATTAACAAGGGATAAGCGTCCCTGATGAGAAATCAGCTGTCCGCCATACAGGCTCAGCGTTCTCCAAGCCTCTGCGGCATATTGAAACCGGCTGATCACAAAATCGGTGAAATAGTGTTGCGAGAAAAACAATATCTCTAAAATGATAAGCACAATGATTGGCACCACTGCTCGCAACGCTGGCGCCTTTTTAGCAAAGGCACTGCATAATAAACACCAAGCAAATAACGGCAATAGCCAGAGCGCTTGAAACAATATTACAGCAAAAATATGCAGCCAAGCCGATAATATGACTGGAGCGCTCCAAAGTGCCGTCCAAGGCAGTATGGGGTGGATGATAAGGAAAAGGCTTGCGATACCTAAAATGATTAGTTGCGTCACCATTACCACCACCCACGTACAAAAAGGCGCTAAAATCAGACCTGCGATTAATTTTGAAACGATCGTTTGAGTCTGACTAGTCGGCATCGATTGCCAAAATAAAACGCTGCCATCTTTACGATCGTCGTACAAGGCGCCTAAAAAATAATAAAATACAATAAGCCATAGTACTAATACAAAGGGTGAAGCAATAGCCGTAAAGGCTCCGGGAATTAGATCAGCTACTCTTTGGTTGGCCAATTCGGATTGAAGACTCCCGATATCTACCATTTGCCCGAAGGACAAAATAAAAAATGCAATGGCAACTAATACAAAAATTCCGGCTAAAATTAAAGGCACGTTAAAAAAAGTACCGCGTTGTTCCCAAAATTCTCGATTGATTAAAGTTAAAAGGGTACGCATCATAAATTCTCCTTGATTTTAGCCACAAAAATGTAGCTAATAGAGGGCACGGTGATTTCGCCGTATTTTTCTAATTCATTTTTATCGACGTTCTCAAAAATAAATCGAACTCGCCCAATCTCTTTACTCTCAAAGATGGGTTTTAACGGCTGTAAAAATTGGGCCTGATCCGGCATCGCTCTTACTTCCGTGAACCGTTCAGCAATTTCTTCCATCGAGGATTCAAGAAGGAGCTCACCTCGATCAATCATAATTAGATTCGTTAAAATACTTTCGATTTCTTCCACTTGATGCGTCGCAATAATAATGGTTCGCTTCTCGTTGTAATAATCATTAAGAATGGTATGAAAAAAATTTTTTCGATATAAAATATCTAGCCCGAGGGTGGGCTCATCAAGCACCAAAATTTCAACGTCGATCGCCATGACCAGTGCTAAATGCAATTGTACGATCATGCCCTTAGAAAGTTCTTTCACCTTCTGATGCATTTTGATATTCGTTTTATTTAAAAATCCTAACGCCTTCTCTCGATTAAAATTCGGATGCACGCCTTCTACAAATTCGATAAGATTCTCGACCTTGATCCATCGCGGTAAAATTGCCACATCGGCAATAAAGCAGAGGTGATGCATAAGCTTTACTCGATCGCTCCGCGGATTTAGCCCCAGAACATTCAACTCACCCGAATAATTCGTTAATCCTAAAATGGATTTTAATAACGTGGTCTTTCCCGCCCCATTGGGCCCAATTAATCCCACAATTTGGCCGCGTTTTATTGCAAAGTTAATTTCTTTAAGTGCAGCAAATTTGCCATACTTCTTATTAAGATGTTTTGCGTCGATGACGTTCACTTCAATAGCTCCTTAAGATCTATGCCTAAGCGTTCGAGTTTATTTTTAATTTGCGGCCATTGTTTTTTTAAAAAATATTGTTTTTCTTGGGTTAATAGACGTTGACGTGCGCCAGCTTTAACAAGCATACCCAATCCGCGGCGTTTCTCAATGACATTATCATCCAGTAAACTTTGATAAGCTTTGGAAACAGTGAGCGGATTGATTTGATATTCCGTGCTGATTTTTCGGATCGACGGAATCATTTCACCTTCCACATAACTCCCATCAATAATCGCTTCCACAATTTTGTCTCTGAGTTGCTGATAAATGGGTTTTTTGTCGTCCCAGCGCATCATCTTTCCTTACTCTTGTGGACCTTTAACCTCGTTGTGATCTATCGTTCTTCCCTTTTCTTCCGGAGCTTCTGGCATGATGACCCACATTAAGATATAGGCAATGATGCCAAACCCTACCGAGAACAAGACCACTAGGATGAAGAGTAAGCGCATAATGGTCGCATCTACATTGAAGTATTCAGCTAATCCGCCGCAGACGCCAGCGATTTTACGATTGGTACGGGAACGGTATAAACGTTTAACTTTTTGGTTCATTTTGATCTCCTGAGTTAGTGTTTTGGTTAAGTATAACACTAGAGTTTGCGTTGTGCAAATTTTTTTAGGGGGAAGGATGGGCGGGCGTCGCGTTTCCTGAAAGGCCCCGCTGCGAGAGAGGGTAGAGATTATTTTTTGCTAAATAATTCAGCCGCGCGCTTTCGAATTTCTTCGTCTGATAAATCTTCAATGTGAGTGGAAATATTCCATGTATGAGCAAAAGGGTCTTCTAATGTTCCGCTGCGGTCACCATAAAACTGATTTTCCACTTTACCTTTTAATTTCCCGCCTGCATTGACGGCTTGCTGTGCTGTTTTATCCACGTCTTCGACATACAAATGAATAGTCACTGGCGATCCCCCGTAAGTGCGCGGGCTTCGCGCGCCCATTTCAGGGAATTCATCCGCTAACATTATTTTAGAATCACCAATTTTCAATTCCGCATGACCGATCTTACCGCCCGGCATTTCCATGCGCATTTCCTCCTCGGCGCCAAACGCTTTTTTGTAATATTCAATCGCCTTCGTTGCTTCATTGACAAACAAATAAGGCGTAATGCTGTGATAGCCTGGCGGGATTGCCGTTGGTTTTTTACTCATAATTATCTCCTTTTTTCGATGGGCACCCATCCTTGTTCTTCAGGCCCGATATAATCGGCATTGGGTCGAATAATGCGGTTATCTTTGCGTTGTTCAAAGATATGCGCACACCAACCTGTCACCCGAGACATAACAAAAATAGGCGTAAACAATTTAGTCGGAATATTAAGAAAATGATACGCTGTGGCGCTATAAAAATCCAAATTTGGGAAGAGTTTTTTCTCATCCTGCATTGTGTTTTCAATGGCGTCAGAAATATCAAATAAATAACCATCCGCTGCGTTGGGGGCTAATTTCTGGGCCCAGGATTTTATAATCGCATTCCGCGGATCTCGTTCCCGGTAAACCGCGTGTCCAAAACCCATGATTAATTCTTTATTCGCTAATTTTCGTTTAATCCCAGCAATAGCTTCGCTCGGAGTTTTATAAAGCATAATTAAATCCATGGCTGCTTCATTCGCTCCGCCATGCAAAGGGCCCCGTAAAGTGGCAATGGCTGCGGTGACGGCTGAATAAATATCCGAAAGCGTTGCGCTACAAACGCGAGCGGCAAAGGTTGATGCGTTAAATTCATGTTCAGCGTACAGAATTAACGAGGCATTCATACAATCAATAGCCATTTGCGCTGCTTTTTTCCCAAGCAGTAAATGCAAAAAATAACCGGCTAGCGTTAGATCATCTAGCTCAGTATCGATCCGCTTTCCGTGGTGAGAATAATGATACCAATAACATTGAATAGCGGGAAAAATCGCTACTAATCTATCCGCAATGTTTTGCTCATTTTCAAATCCATTCTCGGGTTCCAAATTACCAAGCATAGAACAACCCGTGCGCATCACATCCATCGGATGTGAACTTGCTGGTATTCGTTCTAGCGTGTCTTTAAGTGCAGGAGGAAGTGAACGCAAGTTCACTAATTTTTTAGTGTACGCGTCGAGTTCTGATTTCGTTGGCAGCTTATTTTTCAACAAAAGGTAGGCAACCTCTTCAAAAGTTGCGTTGGCGGCTAAATCTTCTATACGATAACCACGATAAGTTAAACCATGCCCTTCTTTTCCGACTGTGGCTATCGACGTTTCGCCTGCGGATTGTCCTCTTAACCCTTTTGCTGTTTTAGTCATCTTCTTTCCTCTTAAATAATTGGTTTAATTTATCTTCGTAGGCATGATAATTTAGGACTTCATACAATGCTTCGCGGGTTTGCATGAAAGGTAAGCTCGCTGTTTGCACGCCGTGTTTTTTTATGTCTTCATACACAGCTAAAGCCGCTTTACTCATCGCTCGGTCAGCCGAACGCGGATAAAGCACCATTTTAACGCCGTGATCAGCCAACTGCGCAGCCGTATAAAGCGGCGTTTTACCAAATTCAGTCATGTTAGCTAAAACAGGAACCTTCACTGCTTTACAAAAAGTGGGATAATCATTGATGTTTTCTAACGCTTCCGCAAAAATCATGTCAGCACCCGCTTCGACGTAAGTACACGCTCGATCAATCGTTGCTTTTAATCCTTCCACGGCATAAGCATCGGTTCTCGCTATTAGGACAAAGTCGTTTGACTTAACGTCAACCGCTGCTTTAATCCGGTCCACCATTTCATTCGTATTCACAAGCTCTTTACCTGGGCGATGACCACAACGCTTTTGCGCGACTTGATCCTCCATATGAACCGCCGCTACTTGCGCTCGCTCCATTTCTTTAATGGCGCGCGCAATAGTAAATGCGCCACCAAAACCCGTATCGATGTCGACCAATAAGGGAAGATGAGTAGCAGCGGTTATACGGCGAGCGTCTTCTAATACATCGTGTAAATCAGTAATGCCAAGATCCGGCAGCCCCAACGTATTAGCAACTCCCCCGCCGGACAAATAAATGGCTTTAAACCCGACGTTTTCAGCTAATAGGGCGCAATAGGCGTTGATAGCACCCACAATTTGCAAGGGATGTTCGTTAGCAACCGCTTGTCGAAAAAGTTTTCCTGGGGACATAGTTGATGGTTCCTCTGATATTCAATACTTCAGCCTTTCACCAATTTTCGAATAATAGAGATAGGAAATCAATGACAGTACCACAATAAGGGCGGTCTTTACAGGGGGAAGCCAGAATTTTAAGTATCGGTTAACCTGTTTTTAACAAGTAAGCGATCAAGCGAATAATTACTAAATTAAAGTAATTGGAACAGCATCCACATACCGATCCAATGGTATTAGCGTATCAACCAAACAAACCACTGCGCCATGGGAAACATTTTCTTTAAAGCTATCCAACACTTTAAAATCTTTCAAAATTTCTCTCTTTGGTGAAGCTGTTTTTTTGATTTCAATCGGATAAATTTTTTGATTCTTTACAATAAGCAAATCGATTTCTTTTTTATCTTTATCACGATAAAAATAGAGAGGCGCCTGTAACCCATTATGCCAATAGGATTTAAGAATTTCCATCACAACAAACGTTTCTAAAATAGCGCCCGACATAGCACCTGCTTCTAATGTTTTATAATCAGACCATCGAGTTAAATAACTACACAACCCCGTATCAATGTAATACAATTTCGGTGTTTTGATGAGTCGTTTATTCAAATTATTATGGTAAGGTTCTAATAAATAAATAATTCCTGATGTTTGCAATATTGAAAGCCAATGTTTTGCAGTGTTGGGACTAATATCGGTATCGCGAGCTATATCCGCTAAATTAAGCAACTGCCCCGTTCTAGCTGCAGTTACTTTTAAAAACCGCAAAAAAGAACTTTCGTTTCCGACTTGAGCTAAATCTCTAACGTCTCGTTGTAAGTACGTTTGTACATAAGAGCTAAAAAACAAATCTTTGTCTGCATTAACGTTGAGTGCGATTGCCGGAAATGAACCGTACCAAATTCTTTTGTATACCGCTTCTAGCGATGCTGGTTCCATTTTAGTTAATTTCTTCCCAATCGATTTATCGCCGGGTAAAAAAGGCAAATCAAAATTGGGAAGCTTTTGTATTTCCCATTGGGATAAACCCAATAAATTAAGAATGCCCACCCGACCTGCCAATGACTCGGACACACCGCGCATCAAGTGAAATGGCTGGGAACCTGTTAGCCAATATTGACCTGCGATGCGGTTATTATCGACATTTATTTTAATATGCGGCAACAGTTCTGGAGCGTACTGAATTTCGTCAATTAACACCGGCGGTTTAAACCGTTCCAAAAATAATTTAGGTTCCTCTTTCGCTAAAGCCAACAACGTTGGATCATCAAGGGTCACATAGTTTCGTTTCTTACCGGCTAAATGACGCAAGAAAGTTGTCTTTCCCACTTGGCGAGCGCCTGTCACCATGACAACAGGGAATTGTCGACTAGCCTTTTGTATTATGGGTTCTAGTGTTCTCGAAAGGTACATTGAAATCTCGACTAATATGCAGTTAAACTGCATTATAGCCAATAGAGGAATCGTTGACTAGTCTTTAGTCCCTATTAATTACTTTCACCGTTTCTCCAACTTATCCTGATTTAGATCCTTTTAAACCAACATCCTGTACTGCGGCTCGTCAGGAAATCGACTAGTTTGCATGATTAAAATGTGAGGGATAAAGATCAATCGATCTGTGTTAAACTCCTTCAAGATAATCCAAAAATGTAAACATTTTCGCGTTTACCTCATTATAATTGCTATGCAGCATCTCTTCTTTCGTTCTGACGAATTTACCTGGTTCGAGATCGCCGCGATATTTTTCAATCATCTCTTCAATTACCGACAAAGTCAGCTCCATATGAAATTGGAATCCATATACTCTATCACCATATCTAAACGCCTGATGAGGACACCCCTCACCCTTAGCCAAAAGAACTACGTCCTTTGGTATGCCTGGCATATCATTATGCCAGTGCATTACATCAAACGACTTCGGTAATTTTGAAAAAAATGGATCATCAGTCGCTTCGGGCAAGGTTTGAATAGGGTAAATACCAATCTCTTTGTAAGGGCTGTGTAAGGTTTTTGCGCCCAGCGCTTCTGCAATCAATTGTGCCCCCAAGCAAATGCCCAGTATTTTTTTATTTCCTGCTAAAGCCTTTTTCACAAATTGGATTTCATCCAGCAAATAGGGATATTTATCTGTTTTAAAAGGGCTTTGAGGACCGCCCATTAATATCAGACAATCAAAGTTCAACGCCCGAGGTAATTTTTCACCCTTATATACATGTGTTCCTGATAAATCATACGACTTCTGCGTGGCCCAAACTTCTATAGCGCTTAACTTTTCAAATGGCGCATGCATGATGTAATGGATTTTCATTTAAACTTCCTCTCTCTTAATTCTATTTTTTAAATAATAATCATTTTTATCTACAGGTAAAACAAGTAGCCTGTGCTTATCCCATTAGTTTGCATAATTTTAATTTGAACATGAAGAGAAATATCCCATAATACGCAAGATATTTCCTCCAAGGATTCCTTTAATTTCATTTTCTGAGTAACCACGCTGCAATAGCATCTCTACAACTTCAATTACATTTTCGGGTTGCAAACATCTCCATAGGGTTGCATTATTCACTTTGCTTGCATAGGCTTGAGGATGAGTAATTCCTTGTTGTGACATAAACTCTGAAAATTGATTGGCAAAATAAAGATTATCTAGCCCAATGGCGACATGCTGTGCGCCTACGAGTTTAGTAATGTAGTCAATATGATCGACATATTTTCCAATACTAGCATTGACATCACCTAAAAGAATTCCTAAACCATTTACACCAATGACACCTCCTGTTGCTGCAACCGATTTAATTTGCTCATCACGTACGTTTCTTACATGTGGTGCTAGGCAGTAAACACCGGAATGCGAAAATACGAATGGTTTCGTTGTTAGATTAAGTGCATCCATGGAGGTTTTAAACCCTGTATGTGACCCGTCAATAATAATTCCAAAAGGTACCCCAGCGGGTAATAAAGCAACTCCTGTCATCAAGGGTGAATAGCCTAGCACTTGCTCGATCCATAACGCCCAAAAAGCCATGGTCGTAATGCAAGCGTAATTTCCGAATAAAATTAAAACGCTGGCAAAAAATTCTTTGTTTTTAAATAAAGCCATTTCAATCAACGGTTGCCGTTGGCGCTTTTCGTGGTAAACAAACAAAGTAAAAAAGAGTAAAGAGCTGATGAGTGAGATGAGAATAGCGGGATTAGTCCAACCCAACGTAGGGCCTTCCATTAGGAAAAAAATCAGCCCCGTCATGGCAAAAAGATAGATCAACAACCCTAATTTATCGAGAAAAGCGTGATTGACCGGATGGCTGTCTTTATTGCAGGCCGATATCGCGAAGTAAAAACAAACCAAACAAATGGGTACATTAAGCCAAAATAAATAGCGCCAAGAAATAACATTACTAAAAAACCCACCAATTAAAGGCGCTAACGCTAAAAAAACAGCCGCAAATGCTGCCGATTTCCCCAATACTTTGCCGCGCTTGTTGGCGGGTACTTGATTGTTGAAAATCAGTAAATACGTAGCATATTCCATGCTAGCACCAATACCTTGTAATCCCCGATTGATAATTAATCCAGCCCCAGAGTTTGAAACGGCACAACCCAAAGAAGCTAATAGAAAAATCAAAATACCTGCGCAGAAAAGATTTTTAATACCGATGGAATCCGACAGCCGAGCAAACAGAAGCAAAAAAGCCGATAAGGTAATCATGTAAGCATTCATGATCCACGCTATCGTCGAAGCGCTTAGCACCAGTTCTTTTTGAATGCTGGCTAACGTCACCCCTACGGCCGTTTGATCTAAAAAAATCATGGAAAGAAATGCGGAGATGACCAGCGTAATTTTGAATATTTTATCCTTTTCAGCTATAGCGTGATAATAACTTTCACTATACCGCTCTTTATACACGTGATTAAAACTCCCTTTAGCCAAAAAATAACTGAACAATGAATCTCGATGAAAAAATCTATTAAATTTTCGTTAAAAAACGGTCCTTTCATGATCCGAACAAATTCAAGGCAGTTTATAACCAGAAAGAACTGCTTGAATAAGCTACTCACTTTAGAAGGTTTTGTCGATGATTACGATACTCCCTACACGAGTCTTTTTGTTACCTTCGTACTGATAGATGAGAATTGCATCTTCCTTACGCCAGAGAAGGAGCCTCTGGCGCAATATACATGGATTTCTCATCAGCTACTAAGACTTTAAGCAAGGCGGTACGATGAAAGATTATCATTTTCAATCAGAGATAAAATCACTCCAATTAAAACCACTTTTACGAAAATCAAACCATTGCCAATCATCTGCAATTTCTCTTCAATTGATATCTCTTTTTTCCTTTCTTAACCAAACATTTCAAAAGTCTGGATCAGCAGAGTGAGGTTGTTTTTCTTTAGGAAGATCATTCATCTTTACTATGATCGGCAATTCTGACGTCCAACCCAACAAAATAGCTTGTTGTAGAAGAGCTTGATCAACTAGCAGCAAAAATGAACCGGTGCCCTCGAAAATGTTTAGGGTACAAAACGCCCCAAGAATTGTTTATACAGCAGTACAAAAATGATTGTCGCATTTGGTCCTAGAATGCGCCCAAAATTGTTATCCCAAGTGATTGATTATTTGGTAGGCACGATTGGTATCGAACCAACGACCCCCACCATGTCAAGGTGGTGCTCTACCACTGAGCTACGTGCCTACGCGGGCGAAAGAGGCTAACCTTAACATTACCTCCTATTTCGCGCAACCGGCTGGTGTGGTTGATTAATTGACGCTACACTTTGCGTTATGGAAGCGTCAAAACCACTCTGGGAACCCTCTTCGGAAACTCGTTTACAAAGTCAGATGAGTCATTTTATCTCGGATATTAACAAACGTTTTTCGTTAAAAATCGAGGGTTATCCTGCACTTTACCAATGGTCCATCGATCAGCCTGCGCTCTTTTGGAAGGCCGTTTGGGATTTTTGTGGGATCAGCGCTTCGCAAGCACCTACCAACGTTTTGGTAAGAGGCAAGCGGATGGAAGAATCCCAATGGTTCTTAGGTGCCAAACTTAACTTTGCAGAAAATTTATTACGGCATCGCAACCAAAACGTTGCATTAATTTTTACTTCCGAAACGGGGTTTTCTCGGAGTATTACTTATGCTGAGCTTTACACGGAAGTTGCTGCGCTTGCTGGTTTTTTACGTCAATGCCATGTTGTTCCTGGCGATCGCGTCGTTGGTGTCCTCTCTAACCAGATCGAAACCGTAATTGCCATGCTGGCGACTGCTAGTGTTGGCGCTATTTGGTCAGCGTGTTCGCCGGATTTTGGATTAGAAGGTCTCGTAGATCGTTTTGGACAAATTAAACCTAAGGTATTATTCGCCGTCGACAGCCATACTTATAAAGGCAAAACTTATCATCACCTTGATAAAATCCGCCAACTCCAGCAGCAACTGACTTCACTAACGCACACAATCATCGTTCCTAATCATCAAAAAAATATCGCTATTAATGAGTTAAAAAATGCTTCTCTTTATCCCGACTGCCTTCGTGCAACTTCTCTTCCTTTTTATTTTGAAGAACTTCCCTTTGATCACCCCGTCTACATTCTTTATTCTTCAGGAACCACCGGAAAACCAAAATGTATGGTGCATAGCGCCGGCGGCACTCTGCTTCAGCATCTAAAAGAATTAATATTACACACTGATTTGCGGCCGTCGCAGCGTATTTTCTTTTATACCACCTGTAGCTGGATGATGTGGAACTGGTTAATGAGTAGTTTGGCCGTCGGCGCCACGGTCGTGCTTTACGATGGCGCGCCTTTTTATCCTACTCCCACAGCTTTATTCGATTTAATCGACAAGGTTGGTATTTCTATTTTTGGCGTGGGTGCAAAAATTTTAGAGTCGGCTGAAAAATTCGATTTAGTTCCTAAAAAGACACATAATCTCTTATCCTTAAAAACAATTTTAACGACAGGCTCTCCCCTTCTTCCTAAAAGTTTTGATTATGTTTACAACAACGTAAAATCCGACATTCAATTATCATCCATCTCGGGCGGCAGCGATATTATTTCTTGTTTCGCTTTAGGAAATTCTTTATTGCCCGTCTATCGCGGCGAATTGCAGTGTATCGGCCTTGGCATGGATGTAAAAATTTTTAACGACGACGGGGATTCCGTAATTGAAGAAAAAGGCGAATTAGTCTGTAAAAGCCCTTTCCCTTCAATGCCAATTTATTTTTGGAATGATCCTGAGGGCAAAAAATATCACCAAGCTTATTTTGATAAATACCCTAATACCTGGGCGCACGGCGATTACGCTAAAACAACAAAACGCGGTACACTGATTATCTACGGACGCTCGGATACCACGCTTAATCCTGGCGGAATTCGCATTGGCACCGCCGAAATTTACCAACAAGTCGAAAAAATTAAGGAAATTCTAGATTGTCTGGTTACCAGTCAGCAGTGGAAAGGAGATGAACGAATTATCTTATTCGTTGTTCTCCAAAAAGAAACTACTTTAACTGATCCCTTGCGGAAAAAAATTCAAACCACCATTCGCCAAAATCTATCACCTCATCATGTACCGAATAAAATTATCGCTGTGCCCGACTTACCCCGAACAAAAAGCGGTAAAATAGTTGAATTAGCAGTAAAAAAAATTATTAACGGCGAGTCGGTTAATAACTTAACCGCTCTCGAAAACCCCAAAATACTAGAATATTTCCAGAATCTCAAAGAATTGGGGTGAGTTAAGAAGGCCCCTAAAATGGAAATCGCTGTGACTTGTGAGTAATGATATGAAAGATTTTATTAATCTAATCCTCCCCGTATTTCGCTTCGCTTCATACGGGCTACCCGGTATTAATTCTCATCTCGCAAGGCTCGACGCAATACTTTTCCCACATTGGTTTTTGGCAACTCCTCTCGGAATTCAATAATTTTAGGTACTTTATAAGCGGTCAGAAATTCACGGCAATGTTTTATAACCTCATCTTTCGTTAAATTTTTATCTTTTCTAACAATAAAAGCTTTAATTTGTTCTCCTGTTTTTTCACTCGATAGGCCGATGACAGCAGCCTCACGAATACCCGGGTGAGAGGTAAGAATATCCTCAATTTCATTGGGATAAACATTAAAACCCGAAACAATAATCATATCTTTTTTTCGATCCAACAAATAAATAAAGCCGCGCTCATCGATTCGAGCAATATCTCCCGTATGCAGCCACCCATTATCATCAATAACCTTTTCTGTCTCCTCCGGCTTTTTCCAATAACCTTTCATCACCTGCGGGCCTCGCACGCACAACTCTCCTGGCTCGTTAAGCGGTAAATCATAACCTTCCTCATCGCGAATAATCACTTCAGTATTAGGCAAAGGCAATCCAATGCTGCCGCTAAAAGTCTTCAAATCCAGAGGGTTAATACTCACCACAGGACTCGCCTCCGTTAATCCATATCCTTCAATAATTATCGTGCCTGTTTTCTCAAACCATTCATCGGAAACGGACTTTTGGGTAGCCATTCCTCCGCCAATGCTTAACTTGAGTTTAGAAAAATTGGCATCGGCAAAATTAGGATGGTTAAGTAATCCACTGAATAAAGTATTGATCCCTACAAAAACAGTAATCTGACTTTCTCCTAAACTTTTAATAAATCCTTTAATATCGCGCGGATTAGTAATCAAAAAACACGTTGCTCCCAACGCCATAAAGCAAAAGCAACAAACCGTTAGCAAAAAAATATGATAAAAAGGAAGCGCGCCTACGCTAGTTTCCTCTTCTACGGATAGAATAGATTTCACCCACACCAACGCTTGAGCTATGTTGGCCAGAATATTCTGATGAGTTAGCATCGCGCCTTTGGGAACTCCTGTCGTCCCGCCCGTGTATTGCAAGAAAGCAACATCATCCTTCTTCATCGGCACCTCTTCGAAAGGTAATTGAGCGCCTTTTCTTACGGCTTCTTTAAAAGAAATGCTACCTTTAATTTCCCAAGGAGGAACCATTTTCTTAACATATTTAATGACAAAATCAATTATCGGTTTTTTCCATTTCAAACAATCGCCCATTTTTGTGACGATAACGTGTTTGACCTCACACTTTTCCAAAGCTCGCGAAAGCGTATGGGCGAAACTTTCCAAAACAATAAGTCCTGTCACACCAGCATCCTTTAATTGGAAAGCAAACTCGCGGGCGGTGTATAACGGATTAAAATTTACAACGACCAACCCAGCACGAAGGGGCGCCAAACATAGCAACAGGGAATTGAAGCACATTGGGCAGTATGATACCGAACCGTTCTCCTTTCTTCATTTTGAGGTGTTGCTGCAAATAGGCGGCAAAATCACGGCTTAATTTATCTAATTGAGAATAAGAAGTCGAAATACCAAAATTGATAAACGCCGTTTTATCTTTAAATCGTTTACAATAATCCTCTAAAGCTTCTTGAAGCGAATGGTAGGTCTCTACGTTAACGGTTTCAGGAATCCCCGATGGATAACTCTTTAGCCATATTTTTTCCATTAGTTTAATTCCTCTTCTGCAAATCGTGATGACAATTCTTCAAATCTAAAATCATCAACATTAATGAGACGCATACTGGCTGCATATGCATTTCGCAACTGTTCCGCTTCGCCCGAAGTAATTATTTTTTCAGTTTGCGCCATTTGCATTTTTTCTTCAAAAGTTTTTCCTTTAATTTTCCTTTCTCTTAATCCTCGATTTAATTTTTCCTGCAAGGGCTCCGCAGCAATAACTTCTTTTAGAATCGAGTTTATCGCACGGATGGGGTTATGCGGTGTATCGCGGGTATAAGCATGCTGCGCCAATCGTTCTCGAACCCGACTTGGGTACAAAAATAATTCTGCCACTTGTTGACCTAATTTGTCCGTAGGGGGTTTCGTCCGTTTTCCAAAGGGAAAAATAATAAAACGCAAATAACTTGCCAACCAACGGTTAGGCAAATTCACTAAAAATTCATTTAATCGTCTTTCAGTTCGATATAATAAACTTTCGCAAACCCACTGTATCAGTGGGGTCATTTCTTCTTCATTTTCCAAGTCATAATATTTCATGACGGCAGAACCAATATAAAGATAACTTAACACGTCGCTTAGACGCCCCGATAATCTTTCTTTGCGCTTTAATTCGCCGCCCATCATCAACATGACCATATCAGAAACAAAAGCAAAAGCTGCCGAAAATTGCGAAAATTGTTAGTAATAGCGCCGCAGTTTGCCGTGAGGCACTCGAGCGAAATAGCCTTTACTAATCGCTAGAAAAAAGCACGTACTTGGTTCGAAAGAACATATCCCATATGAGCAAAGATCGCTTTGTCAAAAGCTTTTAAATCTTTCTCGCTCGCCGCTGTCATTTCTTTTAATAAATAAGGATGACAACGAATAGCGCCCTGTCCAAAAATAATAAGTGAACGCGTTAATATATTGGCTCCTTCTACCGTAATACCAAGCGGGCTTTCAATAAACCCTTGCGCTAAATAATTATTGGGCCCCATACAAATGCCCTTACCGCCGTGGATATCCATCGCGTGACTAATTACTTCTCGACTTAATTGAGTAATATGATATTTGGTGATTGCCGATGCGACAGCCGATTTAAATCCGCGATCCAAAGAGGAAATTGTAAATAGCCGTAATGCTTCTATTAGAAAGGTATAACTGCCAATACGTGTTAACGCTTCTTGAACGCCGCCAAATTTTCCGATAGGAAGGTGAAATTGACGGCGAATGCGCGCATAGGCACCACACATATAAACCGCCCACTTAACCCTTCCACTGACTAAAGAAGGCACCGAAATACTCCGATCCGCTGCCAATCTCTCCATTAACATACGCCAGCCCCGTCCAGCCATTTTAACGCCACCAATAATATAAGTGAGCGGCACAATCACGTCTTTCCCTTGAGTGGGTCCATTGGGGAATGCACAACATAAAGGAAAATGACGTCGTCCTGTAACAACGCCGGGTGTATTAACGGGGATGAGTGCACAGGTAATGCCGAGATTTTCTCGATCACCGATTAAGTGATCGGGGTCATATAATTTAAAGGCAATACCGATTAAAGTGGCGATCGGAGCTAAGGTAATATAACGTTTATCCAAATTCAATCGAATAGCGAGCTCTCGTTTTCCGTTAAATTCATGATGGCAGACAATACCGTAATCCTCAATCGAGCCAGCATCCGATCCAGCGACAGGACTGGTCAGCGCAAAACAAGGGATTTCTTCGCTCTTCGCTAAACGCGGTAAATAATAATTTTTTTGTTCTTCAGTACCATAAGCTAATAACAATTCCGCTGGCCCCAGTGAGTTCGGGACGCTAACCACTACGGCTACGGCAATGCTAACGCTGGAAATTTTCGTAAGGATTTGTGTGTGCGCTAACGCGGAAAATTCTTTTCCCCCGTATTTTTTGGGAATAATTAGTCCAAAAAAACCGTGGTGCTTTAAGTGTTCCCAAATAAAATCGGGGATGGTAAACCACCGCTGGTTAATGTCCCAATCGTTGATCATGCCGCATAGTTCTTCAACAGGCCCTTCCAAAAACGCTTGCTCTTCGGTCGACAATTTACCTTTCGGTATATTTTTTAATTTATCCCAATCCGGCATGCCACTAAATAATTCGCCTTCCCAGCCAACATTCCCCGCAGTTAAGGCCTGGCGTTCCGTCAAGGATAAACGAGGCATTTTTTGATGATAAAAAGACAAGGCTTTTTTTGAAAAAATTTGGCGGCGTAAGGGTAATAAATTAAATAAAACAACCAGGAGTAAAAAAATCACCCATAAACTCACCATTGCTGGCAGACTTATTGAACTTACAAGGGAAACAAGAATAAGGAGAAGACCGTAGCTAATGCTCCAAACCACGAGCGAAACTCGATTGAAGGCGAGAATAACGGCTAGCGCGAGAAATAAAATGACCCATCCCAAGGTCAGCATGAGAAATCCCCTAACTCTGATTATCCATACAAAATAAGAATAACCAAAAGCGGCACCAATTGCACTAAAGCATTATCATCCAGCCATCGAAAATTAGGCCATTCCAAAATAACCACGAGCGGTCCCATTAATAGCACTAATAACCAATCGAGCTTAAACCACCAACTGGCTAATCCCCAAATGAGCATAACAACCACTATCCCAATAAAAACGATCCAAGTTCTACTTAATTGAGTACGGCGCAGCTCACCCAGTAAAGGGTCAACGATAGCGCAGGACCAAATTATAGGAATGGCGTATTGTTTCCCAGGAGCCAATAGCAAAACGAGACAAAGGCTGACTATTGTCCATGCTAAAGACGAAAAATTTTTCCCTTCCCTTTCACGTTGTCCCCATAGCAACCACCCCCGTTTCAAACGCACGATTTCAAATAAAAGCATTAATCCAATGATAACGAGCAGTAAAGATTTGTAAGATAAACCGAAAAGATTGAAGCGACTTTTTGCATAACTGTAATAAAGGAAGGGAATAATTAACATCGAAAGATGAATAAAGCGCCTTAAAATGTGGCCCCCTATTCCACCGACTGTCTTGTGATAACCCTTGTCCATTATTAGCTTTTAAACAGGTGTCATTTCGGCGATTTATAGAGATGGGAGTTGCGTCTGGCCCAAATAACGGGCGCTGCGTTCACTAATTCAATATTATAGAGGAAAGGCTTAGACGCTGTTGTCTTAGGATTGGTATAGCCTAAGTGATAATACCCTTCTACATCTCCTTTCAAAATTGTCCTCAATAACAGATCGCCTCCTTGGACGAGCACGATGCAATCTAACCCTATTAATTTTTCAATTTCTTTTCCATAAACCCGAACACCGGCAACAACTTCTCCTTGAACAAAACGAGGCTCCATCGCGTCATCCGATACCACCAAATGCACGGTATTTTTATTTCTACTTAGAAATAAGGTTAATTCTTCTTTTATTTCTTCATCCTCGTTTTTTTGACGTGCTCCATGAGTGGGCAAATCCGTCGTTTCTTCCTGAAAAATTACATGGCCGGCATATTGCGGTGCAGGTCCTTTTCCGTGCATTAGCCAATCATAGCTACAATGAACACCTAAATTTAAAAGCGCTTTGATAAAACGTCTTACTGATTTTTCAGGAAGTGTATGTTTTTCGCCGTCCTCCCAATGTTGTAATGTCGTATTTGCAATCCCTGATTTTTTGGCGAATTCTCGTCGAGACAGTTTAGTCATTTCTCGCGCCGCTTGCACCCGCTTTGCTCTGGCCAAGCGTTCTTCCTTCAAACGCTTCATAGCCGTCTCCTCCACTTTTGAGGAGATGTAAGAAAAATCTCACAAGAGTTTTGGTGAATTTCTGATTGTACCATTTATGTCAAATGTGATTCAATATAATAAAAAAGGCCAGCATGCCGATTGAAGCATCGCTGGCCCAAAATAAAATAGGTTTGAGACGATAGTATCGCCCAGCACTTCCCTCAGACATGCATTTCGATGGTATCACACATGAGAGATCATGTTTAGTGTTAGGCATGCTGTCGCCTCATCTGCACAATGATTACAAAAAAACCAATAAAGAAACCACTTATACTATTAGTCGAAGATAATCCGTTCATTCAAAAAATTCATGTTCAATTGTTGAAAAAATTAAATTGCGAAGTGACGTTGGCTATAGACGGCCAATCGGCTTTAGCTCTTTATTCGGATAAATTCGATCTCATTTTTTTGGATATTAATCTTTCAGACATGAACGGTATGGAGGTTTGCAAAGCGATACGGCAACGCACCAGTAGCACACCCATTATTGCTTTAACTTCAGAGAGTAGTAAGAACAAACCCCGCTATTTTTCCACGGGAATAAATGATTTTATTAAAAAACCAACTACCCAAGCAGCGTTAAAACGAGTACTCAACTATTGGATTCAGTGATTTGAACCCGGTATTGTGACATCCGATTATTGGACCTAAGCTTCGGTATCAAACTTTAGTTCAATTGCAAACAGGCAGCTCATGAAGAAAATTCACAACCCACATGATTATTACTTCCGAACAGCCATGTCGGACACTCGTGTGGCTAAAGAATTTTTCGAATATCATCTTCCAAACAATATCCTAAAAGCGGCTGATTTAAATTCGCTGCAGCTTCAAAAAAGCAGTTTCATTGACGAGCACCTAAAAGCTTCCATGGCTGACGTTCTTTATTCGGTGAAACTTAACCGTCGTCCTGGTTATTTTTATATAATTGTCGAACACCAGCGCAACCCTGATAAGTTAATGCCTTACCGTCTCTTACGATATATCCTTCGTATTATTGATCATCACCTCAAGAAGAAAGATTATCTTCCTTTACCTATCGTGGTTCCTCTCGTTTTTTATAACGGGAAGAAACGATATCCTTTTCAACGGATCTTTTTACTCTATTTGGCGAAGAAGAGCCATTAGCCCGAGAAGTACTCTTAAAACCGTTTACACTCGTCGATGTGACGCAAATGGCTGATGAAAAGCTCAAAATGATGCGATGGGCAGGTATTATGGAACTCGTTCAGAAACATATTTTTGCACGAGATTTTATTTCTTTTCTTAAGGAATTGCTACCCTTGTTAAAACGCTTGGAGCAAGCGAACGCTCATAATTATTTAATTAGCACGATCACTTATCTCCTCCAAGCTGATATTGAGGATCCTACTGAAGCTGTTAAACTAATTAACGAAGAATTATCATCCAATATAGGAGGTGAAATTATGACCTTAGCTGAAAGACTCGAAAAAAAGGGCTTTGAAAAAGGCCTCGCCGAAGGACGAAGCTTAGCTGAAAGACTCGAACAAAAATTTCGAAATGAAGAAAAGCAACTCTTGGCCTGTCAAATGCTGCAAGCACAGATCGATCCCTTGTTGATTGCGAAACTAACAGGACTTCATTTAGAGGAAGTCCAAGCGGGCGCTCTAAATAACGAGTAAGTTTATACTAGTGTCTTATTAACATTCAATTTTAGGGTTGGCGCGGGGCCAGTAGCTAAGTAGCCCGTATGAGCGAAGCGAAATACGGGAAAACAATAATGTCGTCTACCGTCCCCGTATTTCGCTTCGCTCATACGGGCTACTTGTTCAATCTACACTTTTAATCGCACCCCGCGCCAACCCTAAAATTGAATATGGATAAGGCGCTAGGCTTTTCTTAATTTCCGCGCTTCCAGCGTATGAGGATAATTTGTTTGTAATAAGTGATTACTCGCATCAGCCATTTTTGGCAAGCCAAGCGCTCGATAGGCTTGCACCATGATCGCTAAAGCTTTCGCAACTTGAGGGGAGCCTTGAAAATGCTGAACCACATAACTCCCTCGATTGGCTGCAGCCACATAAGCACGCCTTTTCATGTAAAATTCTGCAATCATAATTTCACGTTGAGCCATTAAATTGCGAATGTAACGCATACGGGTAAGTGCATCGGGAGTGTAGCGGCTATGAGGAAAAACCTCAGCAAGGGTGGCGAATGAAGTGAATGATTGCTGCAAAGTACTAACGTCACGAGACACCGGGCTCACCCGTGCTAATTTTTGCAACCACGATAAACCTAAATCAAAACTGATCACTCCGCGCATGTAATAGGCATAATCCACATTTCGCCCCCGCGGGTAAAGCCGGATATAACGATCGGCCGCCGCAATGGCTGAAGAAGTGTCATTATTTTTATAATAAGCGTAAATAATATCAAGCTGCGCCTGTTCAGCATGGGGACCAAAGGGATAAATCGCATCCAGCGCTTCAAAATTTTTGACGGCCTCAGAATAATCTTTTTTTGCCAGCGCTCTTTCACCGCTTGTAAATAATTCAGCCGACGTTTTTCCACGGTAAGCCTGATAAGGATCAACATCTTTTCTAACGCATCCCGACAATATTAATAGTAGCGTGGCAAGAAATAATATTTTTTTCATGGGTCCTTCTTCTGGGTTGAGAGCCAAACAAATGCGGCCATTATAGAACAAGTCACTTTAGAACTAAAGAATTGCCAGGTAGTATATCAGGACTGTGACAAACTGTTAAAATGTCAGGCCCTATGTGTGCTTCTCGCATCGAATTAAAAAAAATCATTCCCCCTGAGCTTGCCGGTGCTCGACTAGATCAAGTATTGGCAAAATTGTTTCCAGATTATTCTCGTTCACAACTGCAAAATTGGATTCGGGGTGGTCATGTCAAAGTAGATGGAATACAAAAAACCAAAGCCAGAGAAAAAGTGCGGGAGAATCAATTCATTGAGATAGAGGCCCAATTAGAACCTAATGAGCGCTGGGTTCCACAACCGATCCCGTTAGATGTCATTTATGAAGACGAAACTTTGCTGGTGATCAATAAACCCGTTGGCCTTATCGTTCACCCCGGCGCTGGTGTTCGAGATCAGACATTAATTAACGCTTTATTGCATTATGACCCGAGCTTAAGCGTGGTGCCCAGAGCCGGCATCATTCACCGCCTAGACAAAGACACCTCGGGCCTGCTCTTAATCGCCCGCACCTTAGCTTCGCATCATGCTTTAATAAAAGCCATGAAAGCCCGCCAAATCGTCCGAGAATACGAAGCGATTGTAAAGGGCGTTTTGATTTCCGGCCGAACGATTGAGGCCCCCGTCGGCCGCCACCCCATTCATCGCACGCGCATGGCGGTAGTCGAATTCGGTCGCCCGGCCATTACTCATTTCCGGATTATCAAACGCTACCGCGCGCACACGCACATCCGCGTGCAACTCGAAACGGGACGGACTCATCAAATTAGAGTGCATATGGCACACATTCACCATCCTTTGGCGGGTGACCCCGTCTATGGTAGTCACGTCGGGATTCCTGTGCATTTGTCCGATCCGCTCCAAACCGCCTTGAAAACACTAAAGCGGCAGGCACTTCACGCAGCAACTTTACAATTCTCCCACCCCGTCGACCAGCGTCCGATGGCGTGTCACGCGCCTCTACCCGCGGACATGGCCCACCTGTTAGAATGCCTAGAAGATGATTATTCCCAATTGGCCCGCTCCTAAGCGCATTAAAGCAGTTACCACGACGCGTTCTGATGGCAATTTGGCCCTACACGTCGGTGACGATGCCGCCCAAGTCCAACAAAATCGTCTTCGTTTAACCGAGAATCTCCAACTACCCTCGCCGCCCGTTTGGCTTAATCAAGTGCATGGTTCCGGTGTCATTTCGCTACCTCTTCATTATAACGCTCCCCCAACCGCCGATGCCGCTTATTGCCGCCAACCTAATCGCGTTTGCGCCGTCCTCACTGCTGATTGCTTACCTGTCTTAATCACCGATAAAAATGGTCAAGAAATCGCAGCCGTCCATGCCGGCTGGCGCGGCTTAGCCGCTGGCGTGCTTGACCAAGCCCTCACCTTCTTTCAGGCCGATCCTCGAGACTTATTAATATGGCTTGGACCTGCCATCGGTCCCAAAGCTTTCGAAGTTGGCAACGAAGTTCGTCAGGCCTTTCTCGACCGACAGCGAGATTATGAGACCGCCTTTGTTGCCCACAACGGCCGTTGGCTCGCCAACCTCTATCAACTCGCCACCATTAATCTCAATCAGTTAGGCGTTTCCCACATTTATGGCGGAAAATTCTGTACCTATCAGGATAAAATACATTTTTATTTTTATCGCCGAGAAAAGGGCCATACCGGCCGAATGGCAACTTTGGTATGGATCGAAACTGAAACCTGACCCACAAAAAGCAGCATGGGGGCTAAATTTTTGAGGGAAGATGGTTTAGCACTTGATAGAATGGTAAAATACTCTTCCGAATTTAAAGGCATGCAACTTAACCCGATCATTTCGTAGGGCTGGTAGTTCAAGTCAATTAATTACAATTATAGAGTAAAAAATGAAAAAATTATCCAAAATTATTCTCAGCAGTATTTTTGCGGGGCTCCCATTACTCCTGCCCGTCAGTAGTTACGCTCACTTACCCTCCGCTGTCGAAGGAAAAACAATACCCAGCCTTGCACCAATGTTGAATAAGACCACACCGAGCGTCGTCAACATTGCCGTGGAAAAGCTGATTCCTCAAACGCCAAACCCCTTACAACCCGAAATGGATCAAAACACAGCACCAACGAAAGTCTTAGGCGTAGGCTCGGGTGTAATCATAGACGCCAAAAAAGGCTATATCGTAACAAATGCTCATGTCGTCAAAGACCAAAAAATCATGGTGGTGACGCTTAAAGATGGTCGCCGTTATCGAGCGAAAGTCATCGGAAAAGATGAAGGGTTTGATCTGGCTGTGATTCAAATTCACGCGAACCATTTGACCGCACTTCCCATCGGAAATTCAGATCAATTAAAAGTGGGTGATTTCGTCGTCGCCGTGGGAAGCCCTTTTGGCTTAACTCAAACAGTCACTTCCGGCGTCATTAGCGCCTTGAATCGCCAAGAACCGCGTATCGATAATTTTCAAAGCTTTATTCAAACCGACGCGCCGATTAATCCCGGCAATTCCGGCGGGGCTTTAATCGATTTAGAGGGCAAATTAATTGGTATTAATACAGCGATTGTCACCCCGTCCGCGGGAAATATCGGCATCGGCTTTGCCATTCCCAGCGACATGGTCAAAAGCGTGGCCGAACAATTAATTAAATATGGAAAAGTCGAACGCGGCATGCTCGGCGTAACGGCTCAAAATATTACCCCGGAATTAGCGGACGCCCTAAATTTAAAACATAACAAAGGAGCGCTGGTAACCAAAGTGGTTGCTGAAAGTCCAGCGGCTAAAGCCGGGGTTGAGGTGCAGGATATTATTGAATCTGTCAACGGTATTCGGATTCATAGTTCAGCACAACTCCACAACATGCTCGGGCTGGTGCGTCCAGGAACTAAGATTGAACTAACCGTATTGCGCGACCATAAGGTTCTGCCTATAAAAACGGAAGTAGCCGATCCTAAAAAAGTGCTATTGCAACGCGAACTGCCCTTCCTCGGCGGCATGCGTATGCAGAAATTCAACGACCTAGAGCCCGATGGCACTATTTTGCAAGGTGTTTTAGTTACCGGCGTGGACGATAGCAGCGATGGAGCGCTCGGCGGGTTAGAGCCCGGCGATATCATTATCAGTGCTAATGGCCAATTAACGCCCACGGTCGATGAGCTAATGAAAATCGCTGAAGGCAAGCCAAAGGAGTTGTTACTGAAAGTGGCGCGGGGCGCGGGACAATTATTTTTAGTTATCCAACAATCACAATAATGAAAAAACGCACAAAAATTATTATCACCTTGGGGGTGGTAGGCTGCTTTATTGCGGCTGGTCTTATTTTTTCACATAAAAAAGCACAGGCAACCCCCAACAGGCCTCCCCTGTTAGTAAAAGAAAGTCCTGTTGAGGTGGCGGATTTACCCATTATTGCTACAGCAACAGGGACATTAGTCGCTAATAACCAAACCAATATCAGCCCCAAAGTGGCGGGCTATGTGACGAAAATCGCCTTTTCGCCTGGGGATTTTGTGACGGCTGGATCGGTGCTTATTCAACTTGACAATCAGAAACAAAAAAATGACTTAGCGGCCGCGAAAGCCGACGTCGAATTAAGTGAATTGCAATACCAACGCGATGCTTTGGCTTTAAAAAAGGGACTTATTTTACAAACGACCGTGTACAGCGATAAAGTCAGTCTCGATAAAGACAAGGCCCTCGCTCAGACGGATCAAACGGCGTTGCAAGACATGACATTGAGAGCGCCTTTCAGCGGCTACCTCGGCGCCAAGCAATTCAGCCTTGGCGATTATGTCACGCCAGGACAAAAATTAGTGACCCTCGTGGATCAACAAAAATTAAAGGTAGTTTACGATTTACCGAACCATTTCGCGCCACAATTACAAATAGGCCAGCCGGTTACTGTCACTGCTGATTTTCTGCCGGGGCAACGATTCAACGGTAAAGTTAATTATGTCGCCCCTTATGTAAATTCTGATTCGCAAACCATCGAAACACAGGCTCTATTAAATAATAAAAATGGTGCCCTAAAACCTGGCCAGTTTGTCACCGTTTCTCAAACTTTAGAAACCTTAAAAAAAGCTATTTTGATACCTGAAAATAGTTTATTTGCAAACATGAATGGTCATTACGTGTTTAAAGTTAAAAACGGAAAAGCCATTTCAACACCGGTCAAAGTCGGAGAACGCCTTTATGGAAAAGTACAAATTATCGACGGCTTAAAGCCAGGCGATCACATTATTACGACTGGACAAGATCAAATTTATAAAAGTGGAGCAAAGGTAAAAGTGGTTCATTAAGTTTACTCGCATGCGGTGCTGCTTAATGTTTATATCGAAATAAAAACATGAATATTTCTGAAATCTGTATCAAACGCCCTGTTTTAGCGCTCGTCTTAAGCCTCGTTCTTGTCGTCGTTGGCATCATGGGGTTCAATGACTTAAACACGCGTTTTTTCCCAAAGTTTGAGCAAAACGTTATAAATATTTCGACGGCCTATCCCAGCGCTAGCGCAAAATTAGTGGAATCTAGCATTACAACGCCGTTGGAAGAAGGCATCAGCGGAGTCCAAGGGATTGATACTATTATCTCTCAAAGTTTCCAGGGAGAAAGCGACATTAAATTGACTTTAGATTACGGAGTAAACGTTTACGAAGTTGCGAATCAAATACGCGATAAAGTCGAACAAGCCCGCGTTCAACTGCCCACTAATATTAACGCCCCCGTGGTACAAGTCGGTTGGGGTAATATGGAATTAATGGATGTGGGTTTTACGGCGCCCAATGAAAATCCCAAAGCCATTCGGGATTATTTAGAACGAAATGTTATTGACCAAATTGAACAAATTCCAGGAATTGCTGACGTTGAAGTAGCAGGCGCCAATCAATACGCCATGCGGATTTGGCTAGACCCTCAAAAAATGGCAGCTCGCGGTTTAAGCGTTAACGACGTTCAAATGGCCATCCAAAACAGTAACGTCGAACTGCCTGCCGGTGAAATCAAAGGCTCCTCAATTAATTATCCTATTACGGCGGAAACCAAACTTAACACCGCCGATCAATTTAATAATATCATTGTGAAAAATGATAACGGTCAGGTGATTCGTATTAAAGACATCGGCCAAGCACAACTCGATGATGATAGCGCCGATCAAAGCATTGTCACCTTGGACGGCCAGCCGGGGGTATTGCTGAGCATCAATAATGCCACTGATGCTAACCCGTTGGATGCAGCGAAAAATGTCAATCACTTTTTAAATCAAATCCGACCGCATTTACCCAATGGGATGAAAATCGTTCCTTCCTTTGATATTTCCGCTTATATGCACGGATCAATTCATGAAGTATACATCTCTATTGGCATTGCGATTTTATGCGTTATTTTAGTCATTTTTTTATTTTTAGGTCGGTTGCGCACGGTCGCTATTCCCATTGCGACTATTCCCGTCTGTTTGATCGCTTCTTTTGGCGCCATGTATTTATTGGGCTTTAGCATTAATGTCATTACCTTACTCGCTTTAGTTCTTTCGATCGGCTTGGTTGTCGACGATGCAATTGTGATGCTCGAAAATATTTATCGACACATTGAAAACGGCGAAAAGCCTTTAATAGCTGCTATTAAAGGAAGCAAAGAAATCACCTTTCCTGTGATTGCGATGACGATCACCCTCGCTGCGGTGTATGCACCGATCGGTTTAATGCAAAATCAAGCGGCTAATATTTTTCGTTCCTTTGCATTTACGCTCGCGGGTGCGGTGTTAATTTCTGGGTTCGTTGCGTTATCTTTATCTCCGATGATGTGTTCCCGTTTTTTAAAAGCGCAGGGCGGCGAGCCTAAAGGCTATAGCCGCATAATCGAAACTATCTATGAACGGATGGCGCAGGGGTATCAAAAAATATTAGCTGCCATTTTAAATAAACGAATTCTTGTCGTCTTTGCTGCGGTACTGATCGCTGTCGGGGGCTTTTTCCTTGCTAAAAATATTCCGATGGCGTTCGTCCCTCAAGAAGATATGGGTTTTGTGATCGCTGCTGTTTCCACATCCAGTGGTTCCAGCATTAATACAATCAATCGCGGATTGGAACAAGTAGCCAGTATTTTTAAACAAGCGCCCGCCGTAGCGTCAGTGGTTACCGTTGCGGATACCAACGCTAAAGCGTTTGACTCCGTTTTTGCCATGCTTAAACCGTTTAAAGATCGAAAGCAAAGCGCTTCACAAGTTGCGGATGTAATCAACCAAAAAATAAAGCAAATTCCCGGGTTAAATGCCGCTGCTTTTGCACCTTCTTTTGGCGGCTCAATGCAGCATCAGCTCGAATTTTATCTCATGGGAGATACGTATTCGGACCTTTACGCCGTTTCTCAAAAACTAATAAATCAATTAGGAAATTACCCTGGACTTCGTGTGATTCAAAGCAACATGCGGTTTGATAGTCAACAATATAATATGACGGTCAATCGCGATATTGCCGGTCAATTGCAAGCAAACATTAAAGACATCGATAATACGATGGCGGCATTGTATGGCGGGAGTAAAATTTCCACATTCGACGCCAACGGCAAAACTTATAACGTTTATCTGCAAGCGCAGGAAAACGATTTGCACAGCTTAGCAAGTATCAACAAATTTTACGTCAATAACGCGCAAAATAAATTAATCCCTCTCAGCAATTTAATTTCAATTAAACCTATTCTTTCGCAAGTGGTATTGCCTCACTATAATCACTTGCGCGCGGCACAAATGTCTGCCCAACTGGCCCCTGGTTATAATTTAGGAACCGTTGTGAATTATTTACAAACCGAATTACCTCAACTATTGCCAGCAAACGTAAAATACGCATTCACTGGCCAAGCGCACGATTTATTAACCTCGAACAACAGCATGGGGCTTATTTTCTTACTCGCGATGGTTTTTATTTATTTGGTGTTAGCCGCTCAATTTGAAAGTTTTATTGATCCTTTCATTATTTTGTTAGCCGTCCCTTTAAGTATTGTTGGCGCTATGGCCTCTTTAAAATTAATTGGCGGTACCTTGAATATTTACACCGACATCGGTCTTGTGACGCTCATCGGTTTGGTGTCAAAACACGGTATTTTAATCACCCAATTCGCTAATCGACTGCAAAAAGAAGGCCTCGCCATGCGCGAAGCTTTGTTGAAGGCGGCGTCCATTCGACTGCGTCCGATTTTAATGACAACAGCCGCGATGGTATTCGGCGCACTTCCGCTCTTGTTTTCAAGCGGTGGCAGCGCGCAAAGCCGCCATCAAATCGGCATTGTTATTATCGGGGGGCTTATATTTGGTACCTTTTTCTCACTGGTGGTCGTGCCCGTGGCTTACAGCTATGCCTACAAATTTAAACTTTTCCTAAAACGCTTTAAAACGACGGACGAAATGTCATTGTCAGGGAAATGATTTTTAGAAATTAAATGCCCGTCGTTCCCGTGCGTAGGCCGTCTACCGACAGACAAAGAATCGAGGACTTTCACGGCCGAAGTCACGGGAATCCCGGCTAAAAGGCTAAGAAAAGCGCCAAAGGAACGTAGCCCGTATGAGCGAAGCGAAATACGGGGACGATAGACGACATCATTGTTTTCCCGTATTTCGCTTCGCTCATACGGGCTACTTGTTGAAAACCTACACTTTCAATCGCACCCGGTTGACGCCTAGGCGCCTTTGCGGGGATGAGGTTCAAAATTAAAATTACTGCGTTAACGGTTATTTGTTATATTTTCTGATTGATCAATTTGGTAATTAAATGCGTAAAATCTTCCTTAAATTTCCCTACATGCAATAAATGATTCCCAGATGGATAGGTATAAATTTTACAGCAATGATTTTCCCTACAAGCTTCATTTAATTGTTCGTAAGAAATAAGCGAATCGTCCTTAGCAATAATTACTGAAAACGAGGGACACATCTTTTTAAAAAAAGCTCGATTATTATCATCCAGCTTAAAAATTTCCTTCACTGCAGGCGTTGCGATATAACGCAAACTTTTCATATTTTCGATATACACCGTGGCTGTTTCATCAGCGATGTTTTTGCCAGGAAATTCACATCCGATCGCCGCATAGTTACAATATTTTCTCCACAGCGAATAGGTACGCAATAAAACATTCAGGCGAAAACCATTACCTTTAACAAAAACGGCGGGGGCGTACAGGATAATCTGGCTATTTTTAGGCAACTGATTTTCTCGGGCAAGATTAATTAAAAGCGCGCCGCCATAGGAGTATGCCAAAATCACGACATGTTTATAATGGGGCGATAATTTATTTATATAGGTTTTCAAATAATCACTCGTTAATTTATTATTATATTTCGAAACCGTTTCCAAATTTCTGCCTTCGTAAGGCAATAATGGTACATAAACATCAACTTTAGCGTTAATTTTTTTATTATCAGCAAGGTCGCGGAATATATCTGGTGATCCTAAATAACCGTGGATAATAATCAAGGCAGACAAATGGGAATGGACGTGTTGAATAGGTTCCATCCCTTTAATGATTCCTTTCTCATTTCGTCCATAAAGCTGATTGACGACCCGTTCCGCTTCCTTATCCAGAAGATGACCGATCAATAAAAAAATAAATAACAAAAGAAAAAACGCGGCGAGGAGCACGATCCCTACTTTTACCGTTCGACTCATCAAATTTACAACCACCTCTTTTGAGCAGCGTAGCGAGCTGCATACACATGGGAAGACACGCGACGAATTTCGGCGCCTAATTGCGCCAATTTTTCTTCAATACATTCATACCCGCGATCAATGTGATAAATTCGATCGACAATGGTATTACCACGGGCCATAAGCCCAGCGAGCACCAAACCAGCAGATGCACGTAAATCCGTGGCCATCACCGGCGCACCCGTTAATTTCTCTTTGCCGCGAATAAGGGCTTTACTGCCTTGCAATTTAATATCTGCTCCCATTCGTTGTAATTCATGGACGTGCATAAAGCGATTTTCAAAAACGGTTTCTGTTATAACGGCCTGACCTTCGGCCACGACATTAAGCGCCATAAACTGCGCTTGCATATCCGTTGGCATTTCCGGATAAGGTGCTGTCACGATATCGACAGCTTTCGCTCGGCGGCCCTGCATATCCAGATCCACCCAATTTTCCCCAATTTTAACGCGTGCACCCGCCTCGTGGAGTTTCTCTAAAACGGCGCCTAACGTCTTAGGAAAAACATCTCTGATCCTCACATGCCCGCGTGTCATCGCTGCCGCCACGAGATAAGTGCCGGCTTCAATCCGATCCGGCAAAATGCTATAACTGCCGCCCGATAATCGATCAACTCCATCAATAACGATTGTATCGGTCCCCGCCCCCGAAATCCTAGCCCCCATTTTGTTAAGGAAATTGGCGAGATCCTGGACCTCGGGTTCACAAGCGGCATTATGGATAATGGTTTGACCTTCGGCCAAAGTGGCGGCCATAATCAGATTTTCTGTGCCTGTAACGGTAATCTTTCCCAAATTCAACTCAGCGCCTTTTAAACGACCTTCAACGGTCGCATGGATGAACCCATCCACTAATTCAATATCCGCCCCTAACGCCCGCATCCCGTCGATATGAACGTCAACCGGGCGAGATCCAATCGCGCACCCCCCGGGCAAAGAAACTTCAGCCTTCCCAAAACGGGACAATAAAGGACCTAAAACGAGGATTGAAGCCCGCATGGTCTTTACTAATTCATAAGAAGCATGGACGTTTTGAATTTGCGAGCAATCTACCTCGATACTCATCCGCTCATCGATGGTAATTTGAGCCCCCATGCGGCCCAGCAATTCGATCATGGTAGTGACGTCGTTCAAATGAGGGATGTTACTTAGGATGACAGGTTCTTCAATCAACAAGGTTGCCGCTAGGATAGGAAGCACAGCGTTTTTCGCACCGGATATGCGGATTGACCCATTTAAAGGCACTCCACCAACAATGATTAACTTATCCATAGCGTCATTTCATCCTTGATCTTGTTCATTATAGTCAATCCACCAATTCTTGCTAACCTTGCCTAAAATTTTAGTGCTCATAAAATCCGGTGACTCTATTCATAATTTTGACTTATAATACCGAAACTCAAACATTGATTCATTATTTCTATGTCAAACAATGAGAATTTTTATACGTTGGGAAAAGCAGTCATCGCAACGGAATTGCGAGCGATCCAATCCTTGCATGCGCGCATCGATGAAAAGTTTGTAACGGCTTGTAATACGCTCTTTAATTGTAAAGGACGTGTTGTTGTCCTCGGCGTTGGCAAATCGGGTCATATCGCCAAAAAAATTGCCGCTACGTTGGCAAGCACCGGTACGCCATCCTTTTACGTTCATCCTAGCGAGGCAAGCCATGGCGACATGGGGATGGTCACACCGCAGGACGTCGCTCTCGCTATTTCCTATTCAGGGGAGACTCCAGAAATCATTAACCTCCTCCCCACGCTCAAACGGCTCGGGGTCGCTTTGATTGCCCTCACCGGAAAAATGCAATCCACATTAGCGCGCATCGCCGATACGGTTATCGACGTCAGCGTTGAACAAGAAGCCTGTCCCCTCGGACTGGCTCCGACATCGAGCACCACGGCAACGCTCGTTATGGGAGATGCGCTCGCTATTGCTCTTCTGGAAGCCAGGGGTTTCACCGCCGACGACTTCGCCCGTATCCATCCCGGAGGCTCTCTCGGTCGACGTCTGTTGCTTCATATCGCTGATCTGATGCACCCAAAAGACAAAATGCCCATCGTCAAGCCGGATTGCTTACTGGACGAAGCGTTGGTTGAGATTACCAAAAAGAGTTTGGGCATGACCACGGTCGTTAGCGATTCCGGCCAATTATTGGGGGTTTTTACCGACGGCGATTTACGTCGCACTTTGGATAAGGGATACGATATTCATCGCACGCCTATTGAAAAAGTCATGACTAAAAATAGCATCACCGTTCCCCCTAAACTCTTAGCGGCTGAAGCCCTCAAAATGATGCAGCAGAATAAGATTACTTCGCTTGTGGTCGTGGATACCGACGCTTCTCCTGTGGGGGTTATCCATATGCACGACCTTTTGCGAGCCGGAGTTAGCTAGCATGCAAACAACGGCTGACCGGCAAGAACGAGCCCGCCGCATTAAATTATTAATCCTTGATGTCGATGGCGTTCTCACCGATGGCCGATTGATCTATTCCTCGCGCGGAGAAATTTTAAAAGTTTTTCATGTGCACGACGGCCTTGGGATCAAACAGTTGTTAAAGGCGGGTATTGAAGTGGCAATTATAAGCAGCCGCAAAAGCAAAGCTGTTTCAAGACGAGCTGCTGAATTAGGCATTCGCCACGTGTTCCAAGGTCAACCCGACAAACGCATCGCTTTTAAAAAGCTACTAAGCCAACTAAAGCTCGATGAGAAGCAAGTTGCCTATGTCGGCGATGACCTGCCCGACTTACCCATTATGCAACAAGTCGGCCTCGCCATCGCAGTCACCAACGCGCTTCCCGCTGTGCAACAACAAGCTCACTGGAAAACGCGCAAAGAAGGGGGGCAGGGCGCGGTACGAGAGGTTTGTGATTTTATTTTATCTTGCCTTTGAGGATACAATGCAGTTATGCCACGAAATATGAAAATAAGTTTGTTATTAATCGTCGCTGCGTGCCTCTCCACATTGCTGATCCTTCGGAAAACGACATCCGACGAACGGCCCTCCCAAGCGCAATTAAACCACCGGCCGAACGCTTTTATGCGCGATGTGAACTACTACCAATACGATGAGGGAGGGCTGCTGCATAGTCACCTGGTCTCTCCACTTATTACTCATTTTCCTTACCAGAATTCGTTTCAATTTACCCGCCCTCATTACCTTATTTACACGGATAAACGCATCCCTTGGAACATCACCGCCAATTCCGGAAAGAGTCAGCAAGGCATCAAACGGATCTATTTATGGGATCATGTGAAAGTCCACGAGCCGCCACAGCCCACAGAGCCCGAAACGACTATTACTACTAGCACGCTAACCCTCTTCCCAGAACGTTCCTTTGCTAAAACAAACGATCCCGTCACTATTACCCGACCTAACGCAGTCATAAAAGCCACTGGGATGACGTCTAATTTAAAAAAGGGGTTAGTGCATCTTTTATCGCATTCACGAGGTGTCTATGAAGTCGAGCCAGCACCGGGGAAAAAGAATTCCTAACCAAATAGCGCTTCTGCTACTAACAGGGCTTCCCCTGTTAGCCGTTGCTTTGTCCAGTGATCAGTTTAAACCTTACCATGTGCGTTCGATAGAAGTGATCTACCGCCGGCCTGACCATATTACCCTCTATCACGGCGATGTTTATGCCACTCAAGGCACTACCTGGATCTCGGGCGACAAAGTGATCGTCTATCATAATCCGACCACTAATCGAATCGTACGATTGAAAGCCATTGGCCACCCGGCGCATTACTCAACGATGCCCGATAATCAAAAAGCACGTTTATATGCACAAGCTGAGACCATCCTCTATTTTCCAGCCAAAGCGCAGGTATTACTGATTAAAAACGCTCGCGTTACCCAAAAACAAAATATCCTCACGGGGCCTCATATCTGGTATGATATTAAAAAGCAAACCGTGATATCAACAGTCCCTAACGGTAAAGGCAATACCACCGTGGTGATAGAACCGCAGTAACAATGATGGCTATTCTCAGCGCCAAACAATTACAAAAAAGTTATAAGTCCCGTCGCGTAGTCAAAGACGTTTCATTAGCGATTACCAATGAGATCGTTGGCCTTCTCGGCCCCAATGGCGCTGGAAAAACGACGAGTTTTTATATGATTGTGGGGCTCATTACTCCTGACAGCGGGGAAGTCTTTTTAGATAATCAAAATATTAGTTTTCAACCCATGCACAAACGAGCGCGTTTAGGCATCGGGTATTTGCCTCAAGAAACGTCAATTTTCCGAAAACTGTCAGTCGCGCAAAATATTATGGCTATACTGCAACTGCGTAACGACCTCTCCAAACAGCAGCGTCAGGAAAAATGCGAATCATTAATGCAAGAATTTCACATCAGTCATTTGCGTGATATTCCCGGTTACAGTTTATCCGGCGGTGAAAAACGGCGTGTCGAAATTGCGCGCGCGCTTGCCATGGACCCAAAATTTATTTTGCTGGACGAACCCTTTGCTGGCATTGATCCCATTTCTGTCATTGATATTAAACGAATTATTATTCACTTGCGTGAACGTGGGATTGGAATTTTGATTACCGATCATAATGTTCGAGAAACCCTTGATATTTGCCAACGCGCTTATATTGTCAATGATGGCGCTATCATTGCCCACGGGACGCCTGGTGAAATATTACGCAATAAGGACGTGCGAGCGGTTTATTTGGGGGATGAATTTGATTTAGGGCGGACCGCTACTTGTCTCTCCTAGCCTCTGCGCAAGCGGAAGAGAATTGAGCGCTGAAGGTTTACAAACTTTTTTCGAAAGTAAATCAAAATATTTTTTCATAACACTAAAGGAGAAATATCATGCATATTCAAATGACAGGCCAAGGGGTGGATATTTCACCCGCATTACGCGAACTCACTGAAAAAAAATTACACCGCATACAACCTTGTCGCGATGAAATTTCTAATATCCACATCATCTTCCATATTAATAAACTGAAAAAAATCGTCGATGCGAATGTTAAATTACCGGGAAGCACCATCAATGCGCAGGCAGAATCGGATGACATGTATAAAACAGTCGATCTGTTGATGCATAAATTAGAAACTCAACTTTCAAAGTACAAAGCTAAAAAAGGCGATCACCGCTAATGTCACTTCATCAAAGCCCCGGGGAAACCCCGGGGCCTCTCAAACAAACCTGGCATGCCAATTTTCTCGTTATTGATAAAATGGGGGTTTTAATTACGGGGGAAGCGAATATCGGCAAAAGCGAGCTATCACTAGCGCTGATCGATCGCGGTCACCAACTGGTTTGTGATGACGTTATAGATCTTAAACAAGAAAATAATCAATTAATCGGTTCTTGTCCGTCCGTCGCGAACGGCTACATTCTAATCACGGGGATTGGCATTATTGATGTCCCTAAATTATTTGGTCTCGACGCAGTCGTAAACCAACATGAAGTTCATTTATCAATCTCGCTCGTTAAACCAGAAAAAATGCCGCTGCTGGATGACCCCCTTAATCCTTTGTACCGAACTGAAATTATTTTAGGTATCAACGTACCTAAAATCCTATTTCCTATCCATCCAGGAAGGAATTTACCTTTACTTATTGAAACATTGGTACGCAACCACCGTTTAAAAATGGAAGGGTACGACTCCAGCCACCATTTCCACGAGCATTTTCGAAAAGCAAGAGACAACTATGATTCAAAAAAGAATTAAAATTATCAACAAACTCGGCTTACACGCCCGCGCCGCTATAAAACTAACCAATTTGGCCTCCCGCTACCAAAGCGAAACGTGGGTGCGTTTCAACGACCGCAAAGTAAACGCTAAAAGCCTCATGTGCCTCATGGTCCTCGCTGCCAATCAAGGCGCTGAAATAGAATTAACTGTCTCCGGCGAAGACGAAAAAGAAGCGATGGAAGCCATCGAAAAGTTAATTAATGATAAATTCGGCGAAGAAGCTTAGACTTTACTCCCCCCAAAAAAAAACCTTTTAAATAAGGGATAAAACACAGCCCCCGAATTGGGGCGGGCGCGTTTGTGCGGACCGTAAGCCGCCCGGACGGCGGCTTCCGAGCCCTCAGGGACGAGTTCACGGCGTGTCCGCACAAACGCGCCCGCCCCAATTCGGGGGCAACGGGGGATTGGGATAATAACTACCTTCTAATCGGTTTCCGAGTATTTATTAAAAACTATTCCCCTGCAACGGTCATTTGTTCTATCAATATGGAACCCGTTTTAATGTTGCCGCGAGGGTCGATGTCGTTACCGATGAGTTGGATTTGTTTGAACATGTCTTTGAGATTGCCAGCAATGGTGATTTCTTCCACGGGGTATTGAATTTCACCGTTTTCTATCCAGAAACCAAAAGCACCCCGTGAATAATTGCCGGTAATGAGATTAACGCCTTGCCCCATGAGTTCTGTCACTAATAATCCGCATTGCATTTCTTTCAATAAACCCGTTAGATTTTTATCGCCGGTCGTGATAAATAAATTATAAACTCCACCTGAATTTCCCGTTGTTTCCATCGCTAATTTTTTCGCGGAATAGGTTCCTAACACGTAATGGGTTAACACACCATTTTCAACAAAATTTATTTTTCGTGTTTTGACGCCGCTTTCATCAAACGGTGTACTGCCAATTTCGCCTGGCAAATGGGGATCTTGATAAATAGAAACGAATTCGGGGAAAATTTGTTGATGCAATTGATTTTGCAAAAACGAAGTGCCGCGGTATAAATTAGAGCCGCTAATTGCCGAAATAAATGACCTTAACACACTTCTAGCAACCGGCGCGTTAAAAATAACGGGGCATTGACGCGTCGACAACCGCCTCGCGCCAAGGCGGCGAATGGTTTTTTCTGCGGTTTGTATAGCAATCGTTTCGATAGATGACAATTTTTTTGGGTCTCTGGCTAGCGTATAATCATGATCACGTTGCATGAAACGATCTTGTTCGGCAATTAGCTCACAACCAAGCGTGTGCCACGTTGAAGGATAATACCCCAAAAATCCATGAGAATTACCGTATATATTGAAAATACGATAGGTCGATAAATTCGCCCCTTCGGACTGCTTAATTCGGGGATCGTGATTTCTTGCCAGCGTCTCACATTCAATGGCTAGGCTAATCGCTTGCTTCGGCGTAATATTCCACGGGTGGGAAAGCACCAAGTCAGGATAATCCCTCGCCATTTGATTCGCATCTGCTAATCCCGCACAAGGATCTTCCTGAGTGAATTGAGTCATCGCTGACGCTTTTTCAAAAGCCCTTTCCATGGCTTCTAATGACAAATCCGAGGTGCAGGCATTACCAGTGCGTTGTTGATGATAAACAGTAATATCCATTGAATTCTTACGGTGATGTTCAAGTGTTTCCACATCACCAAGGCGGACATCAACTGAAAAACCCGTTTCTATTGTCGCGCTAATTTCAATTTGATCAACACGTTTTTTTGCTCGCTCTAAAAGATGAAAAATATTAGCCTGCAATTGTTTTTGTTTATCTAACATGAAATAAACTAATGAGCTCGGGAATCCCGATCCTCTTTACGTAATTTATTGGATGATGTTTTCATCGGTGGCTCTTTTACGAGGGCTTCAATTTCCGGCATACGTGTGAGCGCTAATTCAAACACTTGATCGATCCATTTGACAGGATGGATTTTTAAACCGCGTGTTACGATGGATGGAATTTCTTTTAATTCACGTTTATTTTCTTCGGGTATGATGACGTGTTTGATATTACCCCGCAATGCTGCTAGCAATTTTTCTTTTAATCCACCAATCGGCAAAACTTCGCCTCGTAAGGTGATTTCCCCCGTCATGGCAATATCAGCACGCGCAGGAATTCGCGTAATTGCCGACACCAACGCGGTGCACATGCCAATCCCCGCGCTAGGGCCATCTTTTGGCGTGGCGCCTTCGGGGACATGAATATGAAAATCGTGCGATTGGAAATAATCTTCCGGAACGCCGAGTGTCGTGCCACGGCTTCGTACGACCGTGGTGGCCGCATGAATGGACTCTTGCATCACGTCACCCAAGCGCCCCGTATGCAATGATTTTCCTTTCCCCGGCATCACTTGCGCTTCTATCGTTAATAATTCACCACCGAATTCTGTCCAGGCTAAACCAGTCACTTGACCGATTTGATCTTTTTCTTCAGCAAGGCCAAAACGATGACGTTTCACTCCCAAATATTTTTCAAGATTGCGAATAGTGATTTTACGCTGCTTGATTACTTTCGCTTTTTTACCCCGTTTTGCCTCTTCTTTCAACGTCAAAATTTCTTTGACCACTTTGCGACAAAGTTTTGCTATTTCTCTTTCTAAAGCTCGGACACCGGCTTCACGCGTGTAATAGCGAATAATTTCGTAAATAGCGCCGTCAGAAATATGAATTTCGGGTTTCTTTAATCCCGTTTGCTTCATTTGACGCGGAATCAAGTAACGTTTAGCAATATTTAATTTTTCTTCCTCGGTATAACCGGCTAATCGAATGACTTCCATTCGATCCAAGAGAGGCGGCGGTATGTTGAGCGAGTTCGCAGTGGCAATAAACATTACGTCAGACAAATCGTAATCGACTTCTAAATAATGATCACTGAAGGCGTGGTTTTGCTCAGGGTCAAGCACTTCTAGCAAGGCCGCGGCGGGATCACCCCGAAAATCAGCGGCCATTTTATCAACTTCGTCCAACATAAAAAGCGGATTACGCACGCCAGCCTTTCCCATCTTCTGAATAACTTTACCCGGTAAAGCACCTATATAAGTGCGACGATGGCCGCGAATTTCTGCTTCATCGCGAATACCGCCTAAGGAAATGCGGACAAACTTACGACCGGTTGCATTAGCGATGGACTGGCCCAATGACGTTTTACCCACACCGGGCGGTCCCACTAAACATAAAATAGGGCCTTTTAATTTTCGCACGCGCTGCTGAACCGCTAAATATTCGATAATGCGTTGCTTAACTTCTTCCAATCCATAATGATCCGCCTCTAAAATTTCTTGAGCCTGTTTTAGGTCCTTGCTGATTTTGCTACGCAGTTTCCAGGGCACCTGCAACAGCCAATCCAAATAATTCCGGCTCACGGTAGCTTCAGCCGACATAGGCGGCATCATTTTTAACTTATTCAACTCGCCCATCGCTTTTTCTTTGGCTTCTTCTGGCATCCCTGCTTTTTCAATTTTTTCAAGCAACTGTTGTTGCTCATCCACAGGCCCGCCTTCTTCGAGCTCACCGAGTTCTTGTTGAATCGCTTTAATTTTTTCACTCAGATAATATTGGCGTTGACTTTTTTCGACTTGTTGACGTACCCGGCCCTGTACCCGCTTTTCGACTTCGACTAAATCCAATTCTTCCGCTAATAAGTCTTGCAGTAATTCAAGACGTTTTTTAACAACAATTGTTTCCAGTATTTTTTGTCGCGCATCCAATTTAACGGTCATATGTGCCGCTATGCTATCCGTCAAATGTCCAGGGTCTTCAATGCTGGCCAAGGAAGGCAAAAGTTCAGGAGGAATTTTTTTATTGATTTTTATTAATTGTTCGAATTGATCCAACACAGTGCGAACTAAGGCTTTGACATCGGTTCCACCGCCTTTACTCTTCTCTTCTTCTAAAAGTTCAACGGTGGCACTCAGATAATTTTCTTTTTTCTCTAATCGCAATAACTTCGCTCGTTCCGAACCTTCGACCAAGACTTTAACCGTTCCATCCGGCAATCGTAACAATTGTAAAATAGTGGCAATAGAACCGACCTCGTGAAGATCTTTTTGTTCGGGAGAATCGCTATTGGGATCTTTTTGGGCGACGAGGTAAATCCGTTTATCGCCTTCCATTGCAACTTCAAGCGCTTTAACCGATTCTGCACGACCAACAAATAAAGGGATTACCATGTGAGGGAAAACAACGACATCACGTAA